>RXJO01000004.1 GCA_003987795.1 Curvibacter sp. | reverse complement strand
GCGTACATGACGCGCCGGCCGAACTTGCGGAACTTGGGGCCGCCACCCAGCACGCGCTGCTTTTCCAGCGTGCGCGGCGACAGGCGCAGATAGTCAGCGGCTTCGTCGTTGGTGAGGTAACGCTGCGGTTGCGCAGTGGTAGTGGCAGGAGCGGCGGCAGGCCGCAAGGGAGCGGGACGCATGGTGAGAACCTCCATAGCTTTCAAAGCTCCGGCCACACAGCGCAACCGGATGGAGGCAGTCTCAGAAAACGAAGCCCTCTTGCTCAGGGTCGTTTTGCGTCCTTATCAAAACGACCCTTCTCAAGCGGCGGCAATTGTGCTAGGCGGCGATAGCCGCCGCGCATTAGCGCATCGCCGCGCCGCACAAGGCGGCGTACCTTGGAGCGCAGGCCGCCGTCGCTGTACCAGTCGGCCACGGCGTCGGCACCGAACAGCCCTTCGCTCACTTCGCGCAAGGACGCACCCGCCAGGGTCGCGTCGAGCGCCTGCAAGGTGTGCAGCTCCAACAGTGCGGCAGGAGGTGGCCTGGGCATGGCATGGGCCAGCGCGGCGTCCGGCACGAGCGCATGGCAGCGGGCAGGCGCGGCAGCGCCGCCGTCACCACTTCCGCGATGAGCATGGACGACCGCCATGCCGTCCTCCAGACCCGGAGCGAGCGCGAAGCGCGAATAATGGCCGGGACTGCGCACGATCAGCGCCAGTCCCTTGCCGTCGTGCAGCAGTTGCTTGTGGCCAGGGATGCGCCAGAACGCGAACACGGCCGCATCCGGCGGCGGATCGGGATCGGGATGGAGCTGCACCACGGCGGCATTGCCGGGCAGCCAGGCCGGGTGCGCGTCGCGCGCATCCAGGGCAGGGTCTTCCAGCAGGCGCAAGCCCCAGCGCAGCGCCGCATGTTGTGCGGCCTGTGACCGGCGACGGTGGCGCATCCAGTCGAGCCGGTAATCGGGATGCCTGCGCAGATACTCCCAGGCCAGCGCCAGCATGTCCAATCCCAGGATGTACAGATAGGCGGCGGTGGGATACCAGTGGGCAACGTGATGAGGGTTGACCATGACGAAAGCTCCTGTCGAACCGCAGGAACGCCGCCACGGGCAGATCAAAACGGAGCTACCGCATCCAGGTCAAAACCGTCCTCTGTGTCAATTCAAGCTGTAACATGCGGTATCAAGCCAGATTGGCTCCGGTGTATTGCGAATCTCGTCCGAATGCGACGGCCGCTCGACCTGAAAACGTCATGCGGCATAAAACACCGTGCCCGACTCCGCACAAAAGAGCCTGACTGATTGAGTCACACCAGCAATGGTTTGATGCAAGAGTGCGGATTCAGACCGGACAGGTCAGGAATAAGACTGAAATAGTCTCAATGCGCCCGGTCTGGCTGGAGCGCGAACGGTTCAATCGAGGATGGAACCGTTCTCCTGGGCCAGCCGCAGATATTCCGACAGCGGGCGCGCTGCCTGGAAATACCGATCCCGCATCACGGGCTGCTGGCGCGGCCCGACGATGGATGCCAGATCGGACAGCTTCACGGAGCCCAGTTCGGGCATCCCCAGCCCCAGGTCGATCAGTCCCCAGGCCGTATCGCCATCGACAGGATCGAGCGCGGCCAGCAGCCAGATGAGATGCGCGTCCGGAGTGAATAGCCGCGCCACGGGCAGCGGGTCGATGGCCTCGCCACGGGCGCGAGCCTGGCCGTGGGCCAGCAACTGCCTGCGCTCGTCCTCGGTGATGAGTCGGTTCATGGGCGGCCCCTTCTTGGAACAAATCCACCCAAACGTGAAAGCGTAAAGCCGTATCGGCGGATTGGAAGAAATGCACGGATGAGACTGTGCGCTTTTGCAGAAAGCCTCAGAGGCGGATTTCCGTAAAAACGTAGAAGCACGAAAAAGGATCGAATCGAGTGATTGAGTTAAAGATAACGTGGTTTTAATTGTGCTGCGAATTGACGCTTCTGTCTATGCAGAAGCGAACCGTCCAGCGCGGCCGACCGGCCGGCTCCACCACCCACGACGCCGAGCTGGCTCACGCCTTCGGCGCGGCGGTGCGTGCGCTGCGGATGGAGCGCGGCATCGCGCAGGAATCGCTGGCGCACCAGGCCGGTATCGAGCGCTCCCACATGGGCAAGATCGAACGCGGCGAGCACATGCCCACGCTGGCGATCATCTTCAAGATCGCCGGCGCGCTCGAATGCAGCACGGCCGTGCTGATGAGCGAGGCTGAAAGCCAGCTCGCAGCAGCGGCCCAGCCGTAGGCGACGGCCCGGCCGATCCGGCGAAAGCCGGTTCGGCGGCGTTCAAGGGGCGCCAAGTGCAACGCGGCGGGGATGGGCCTTGCGCCGATCCCCGGAGGGCAAGCGAAGCGCGCAGCGCCGCAGGCGCGTAGGCGTGAGCAACTGTCTTGAAAGTCAAGCCTCCCAAGCGCGCCCGAAGAGGCGCGCCTCTTCGGGGCATCTGCGTGCCGTGATAATATCGACTTTCGTTATCGTTATTCGATATGAAAGAGCAACCAACACCCCGCGCCATGGAGCACCACGACCTGCTGTCAGGGCTGATCCGCCTGCATGTGCTGCACCACGCGGCCGAGCAGGAGATCTATGGGCAATGGATGATCGACGAGTTAGCCCACCACGGCTACCGCCTGTCTCCTGGAACGCTGTACCCAATGCTGCACAAGATGGAGCGCGACGGATACCTCGTCTCCCGCCAAGAGCGTGAGGGGCGCACCGTGCGCAAGCTCTACACGATTACACCCAAGGGCAATGAAGGCTTGGCGCTGGCCAAGGAACGCATCCGAGAATTCACCGGGGAGGCGATGCACAGATGACAGATTCCACCAACACCTTGCAGCATGAGGCCGCAGCCGCACGTGGCTCACCCGTCGAAGTCTTCGGCGCCTTCCTCAAACTGGGACTGACCTCCTTCGGTGGACCGATCGCGCATCTGGGCTATTTCCGCTCGGAGTTTGTCGAGCGCCGCCGCTGGCTGGACGACCGCAGCTATTCCGATCTGGTCGCCCTGTGCCAGTTCCTGCCAGGGCCGGCCAGCAGCCAGGTGGGCATGGCGCTGGGGCTGGGCCGCGCGGGCTGGTTGGGGCTGCTGGCGGCCTGGGCGGGGTTTACCTTGCCGTCGGCGATTGCGCTGATCCTGTTCGCCTTTGGCATCGCCGAGTACCACGGGCTGGCCCAGTCCGGCTGGATCCATGGGCTCAAGGTGGTAGCCGTGGCCATCGTGGCGCAGGCCGTATGGGGCATGGCCAAGTCGTTGTGTCCTGACCGGCCCCGTGCCGCCCTGGCCATTCTGGCGGCACTGCTGACCATGATCATGCCCTCAGCCGCGGGACAGCTTGCCGCCATCGCGGCGGCGGGATTCCTGGGCTGGTGGAGATTGAAGATCGCGCAACCTGGCGGCGGCCAGGCCCACAGCTACCCGGTTTCGCGCAAGCTGGGCATCGTGGCGCTGCTGCTGTTCGCAGTGCCACTCGTCGGGCTGCCCCTGTGGGCCGCTGCCACGGGCTCGTCCACGGTCGCGCTGCTGGAAGGGGTGTACCGCTCTGGTGCGCTGGTCTTTGGCGGTGGGCACGTCGTGCTGCCGCTGCTGCAGGCCACCGTGGTGCCCAGTGGCATGGTCAGCAACGCTGACTTCCTCGCCGGCTACGGCGCGGCGCAGGCAGTGCCGGGACCGCTGTTCACGTTCTCGGCCTATCTCGGCGCGGTCGCCCACGGGCCGCTGCATGGCTGGATCGGCGGGCTGGCGCTGCTGGGCATCATTTTCCTCCCGGCCTTCTTCATGCTGGTCGGCGCGCTGCCGTTCTGGGAAGGGCTACGCCACCGCGCGGGTATCCAGACGGCCATGGCAGGCATCAATGCTGGCGTGGTCGGCATTCTGGTGTCGGCCCTGTACGACCCTATGTGGACCAGCGCCATCCACGGCAAGGCGGATTTTGGGCTGGCGCTGCTTGCGTTCGGGCTACTGACGGTGGGTCGCGTGCCTCCAGCGCTCGTGGTGCTGCTGGCCGGGCTGGCGGGCTGGGTCATGGCGATCGGTATCTGAAGCCAGTCGGCGCAGTGCGCAGGCCGGGCATGGTGACTACCGCCCACCATATAGAAAGTCACGCCGGAGCAGGCTGGTCATTCCATGGCCGCCCGGTTTTGACCATGGCATTCATGATGATCAGCAGCTTGCGCATGCAGGCCACGATGGCAACCTTCTTCGGCTTGCCAGCCGCCAGCAGGCGCTCATAGCAACGCCGTATCACGGCGTTGTGCCGCATGGCAACGATGGCGGCCATGTATAACGCGCTCCTGACCGTAGCCCTCCCGCCGCAAATGATGCGTTTACCGCGAGCCTGGCCTGAGTCCCGGTTCATCGGTGCGACACCTACCAGCGCGCAGATCTGCTTGGCCTTGAGCTGGCCAAGCTCCGGCAGCTCGGAAATCAGCGTCGCAGCCGTCGCCGGGCCAACTCCCTTGACACTCTTGAGCAATGTGGCCAGATCGGACTGGTATTGAGCCAGATGCTCCGCAATCCTTCGATCCAGCGCCTCAAGCTGCGTCGCGAGCATATCCATCAGTTCCGCAATATCTTGCACGACCTCCGGATGCGCCATGTGTTTGCGTTGGCGCTCGCTGACCAGCAAGCGTACCAACTGCCGCCGTCGAAGCACCAGTGCATGCAGGTGTTGTTGTACCTGGTCTGGCATCGGTTTGATGAAGCGATCTCGATCAGGACGCTGGTTCAGCACCTGCGCCAGTTCAGCCAGCATCCTGGCATCCACGCTGTCGGTCTTGACCAATCGCCCCATGGCCTTGGCGAAGTCCCGGGCCTGCCGAGGGTTGATGACAACGACAGCGAATCCCGCAGCTTGTAGAGCGCAAGCACAGGCCAGTTGGTACTGTCCAGTCGCCTCCATCACGATCAGCGAGACCGGATGGTTCTTCAACGCTGCGATCAGCGCTTGGTGCCCAGCACCATCGTTACTGAATATGGCCGTGGACTGCTCGTGCCCGATGGCTACATCCATGGTCTTCTTGGAGATGTCGATACCGACTGCAACTTGATTGGCCATGATCTCCGCGTCCCTTCCTTGCAAATGCGAAAGGCGTTCACGCAACTGTTCGGGCTTTCAGAGATCGGGCGCGAGCATGCGCCCAGGACTCACGCACGGGCTCAAGTGGCACCGAGGGATGACGGGCTACATGCTGCGGCCAACCCCGAACCCTGGCAGGTCCGGGCGTGACGGCATTGCCGAACACGCACTTCAAAGATACAAGGGATTGAAGCCGAATGGCCGTGATTCGGCACGAAGCATGGGGCGCAGCCCGAAAGCCCGGCGGCGCATCGCGCCGACACGCCCGAGGTATCCAACCGAACAGCGCAGACGGAAAGCGCTACGCCTTGCTGGCCTTCCACTTGGCAAACCAATGCGTGGCCGAGCGCTGCGAAATCCTCATCAGGTAAGCCGCAGCCAACGGGGTTGCTTGGGCTTCAAAGAGCTGGAAAACGCACTCCACGCCGCGCTTGCTCAAGGTTCCGTTTTCCTTGACGTTCCTCGGGTGGCCGGGCTGGGCCGATTCCATGACCGACTCCGGGATGGCCTTCATGATGCGATTCGTTTCCGCAATCACCTTGTTGGCCTTCACGATGCCTCGGTTGACCCGCTTCTTCAGCCGCTCGATCTCCGCAACGTAGGTCTTCTCCGCCGCTTCAAAGGTCAGGAAGTCGAGCGACGCCATCATCATGAACTTCTTCATCATGCCTTTGCTCACCTTCTGCCGCAGCGCCTTGGCCCGTTTGGCTGCCGTGTAGTCATACAAAGGCATCGGTTTGAAGGTCTTGGGGTCTCGCTGTCTGGTCAGATCAGAATAGGCTCCCACATCCACGGTCAGGTCATGGATCGTGTGCCCAATGATGTTGCGGTAGTCCACCAATTCCTTGAGTTCATCGCTCTCCGCCTGGTCAATGACCCCTTCGGAAACCAGCACGGCGCGGGCCAGCTCCAGCTTCTTGCCTTCCCTGGTCTTGGGTTTGCCATCACTCAGCCGATTCAGCCCATGCAGTTTGTCGGTCGCCTCGATGGAGCCCATGATGAAGCGCCGCAAATCTTCCATGTAGAAAAGGATCAGCACCATCTCAAAGGCCCGGATTTTGAGAATGTCGGCTTCCCATGCGGTAGGAGCCTTGCCATGCGGACGATTTTCTTTGTTCATTAGATATTGCCCCCCAATATCACTTCACTTTAATTGCTCTTGTCATTTATGGGGGGCGGTCTCAAACTTGAAGTGCAACACCTGAACCCCAGGTGATTTGCACAGATGACTTCACGATACACACACTTGCAGCCAGAAGACCGGCTGAC
>RXJO01000506.1 GCA_003987795.1 Curvibacter sp. | reverse complement strand
AAGTCGACCAGGCGCTTGACGAAGTTGAAGCGCACGCCACGCACGCCGGCGGCGTGCAGGGCCTGCAGCTCTTCATCGGTGACCGAGCGCTTGACGGTGGCCACGCCACGCGCCTTGCCGCCGCTGGACAGGCAGGCGTCGACCATGGCGCGGTTGTCGGCGCCGTGGCAGGTGGCCTGCACCACCACATTGCGGGCAAAGCCCAGGTGGTCGCGCAAGGCGTACAGCTGCTGCTTGCTCGCGTCGCAGGGGGTGTACTTGCGCTCGGGGGCGTAGGGAAACTCGGCGCCTGGGCCGAACACGTGGCAGTGCGCGTCGACCGCGCCCGCCGGCAGCTGGAAGCGGGGCTTGGACGGGCCGTCAAACCAGTCGAGCCAGCCGGAGGTCTTGGTGAAATCACCTGTGGTGGGTTTGCTCATGTCAATCTCTGTGGGGGTGGTTTGGCTCAAGAGGCGGCCAGTGGCAGGCCGCCCCAGGGGCATCAATCGATGTACTTGAGGCCGGCGGCCGCCAGCGGTTCGCGCATCTTGTACATGTCCAGGCCCAGCACGCCCGAGGCCAGCTTGGCGCGCTTCTCGCCTTCGAACGACTCACGCTTGATGGCGGCAGCCAGGGTCTCGGCAGCGCGGGCAGCGGGCACGCAGACCACGCCGTCGTCGTCGGCCACGATCACATCACCTGGGGTGACCAGCATGCCGGCGCAGACGATGGGGATGTTGACCGAGCCCAGGGTGGCCTTGATCGTGCCCTTGCTGCTGATGGCCTTGCTCCAGACCGGGAAGTCCATCTCCTGCAGGGTCTTCACGTCGCGCACGCCGGCATCGATGATCAGGGCGCGGGCACCACGCGCCTGGAAGCTGGTGGCCAGCAGGTCGCCAAAGTAGCCGTCGGTGCATTCGGCGGTGACGGCCGCCACCACGATGTCACCGGGTTGGATCTGTTCAGCGGCCACGTGCATCATCCAGTTGTCACCCGGCTGCAGCAGCACCGTCACGGCGGTGCCCGAGACCTGCTTGCCCGGGTAGATGGGGCGCATGTAAGGCTTGAGCAGGCCGACACGGCCCATGGCTTCGTGTACGGTGGCCGAGCCCAGGGCGGCCAGGCCGTCGGCGGCGGCGCGATCAGCGCGGGTGATGTTGCGGTAAACGACTCCGAGTTCGTACATGGTGGGGGCTCCGGTTCGTTGAATGGGTTTACAGGCCCTTGGCCTTGAGGGCCTGGTCCAGGCGCGGGAACACGCGGCGGGCGTTGCCTTCGTAGACCTTGTAGCGGTCTTCATCGCTCAGGTTGGGCGTGGCGGCGACGTAGCGCTTGGTGTCGTCGTAGTAGTGGCCGGTCTCCGGGTCGATGCCGCGCACGGCGCCGATCATCTCGCTGGCGAACAGGATGTTGTCCACCGGGATCACCTTGGTCAGCAGGTCGATACCGGGCTGGTGGTAGACGCAGGTGTCGAAGAAGATGTTGTTGAGCAGGTGGTCCTTCAGCAGGGGCTTCTTGAGCTCTTGCGCCAGACCACGGAAGCGGCCCCAGTGGTAAGGCACCGCGCCGCCGCCGTGCGGGATCAGGAACTTGAGCGTGGGGAAGTCCTTGAAGAGGTCGCTGGTCAGGCACTGCATGAAGGCCGTGGTGTCGGCATTCAGGTAGTGGGCGCCGGTGGTGTGGAAGCAGCTGTTGCAGCTGGTGCTCACGTGGATCATCGCCGGGATGTCGTACTCGACCATCTTTTCGTAGATGGGGTACCAGTGGCGGTCGCTCAGGGGCGGGCTGGTCCAGTGGCCGCCCGAGGGATCGGGGTTCAGGTTGATGCCCACGTTGCCGTATTGCTCCACGCACTTGACCAGCTCGGGGATGCAGGTGGCCGGGTCGACACCGGGCGACTGCGGCAGCATGGCGGCCGGGATGAAGTGATCAGGAAACAGTTGGCTCACGCGGTAGCACAGCTCGTTGCAGATCGCGGCCCAAGTGGACGAGGTCTCGAAGTCGCCGATGTGGTGGGCCATGAAGCTGGCGCGCGGGCTGAAGATGGTGAGGTCGCTGCCGCGTTCCTTCATCAGCTTGAGCTGGTTGGTCTCGATCGATTCGCGCAACTCGTCGTCGCTGATCTTCAGCTCGGAGGCCTTGGGGGCCTTGCTGGGGTCTTTCAGGGCGGCGATCTGCAGGTCGCGCCAGGCGCCCAGGGCGGCCGGGGCGGTGGTGTAGTGGCCGTGAACGTCGATGATCATCGGGGATTTTCCAGAGGGTCGAAAACAGAAGGGGTTCGGGGTGTTCAGTGCGCCGCCACCGGCACGAGGCGGGCGCTGCTGTCATCGCCCCCCTTGGGGCGTTTGAATTCTTTCAGCATCAGGGCGGCGGTGGCAATGATGCCGGGGATGGCCACCACCGCAAAGATGTCGCCGAAGCTCAGTTGCCGGGCCGACAACTCGGCCACCAGGAAGGAGCCTGCAATGCCGCCGAAGCGGCCGATGCCCAGCATCCAGGCCACGCCGGTGGCGCGGCCACGGGTCGGGTAGTAGGCCGCCGCCAGCGCAGGCATCGAAGACTGCGCCGTGTTCATGATGGTGCCGGCAATGAACACCACCACCACCAGCCAGCCCACCTGACCGGCGGCCTGACCGATGGCCCAGATCGAGACGGCGGTGAGCGCATAGCCGCTGGCGATGATGCGGTTGGCGTTGAAGCGGTCCATCAGCCAGCCGAAGAACACGGCACCCACGCCACCCAGCGGGAACAGGGCCGCGATCAGGGTGCCGGTCTTGGGGTCGATGCCGGCGTCCTTGAACAGCACGGGCATCCAGTTGATCAGCGCATAGAAAATCACCAGGCCCATGAAGTAGGCCAGCCACAGCATGATGGAGCCCACACGGTAGGGGGCCGACAGCACCACGCCGATGCCGCTCTTGGCGTCCGAATGGACGGCCGTCTCGGTCAGCACGAAGCGCTTGGCCTTGAGCACAGCGGGGCCCGCGATGCGGGCCAGCACGGCGCGGATGCGCTCCACTGGATGGCCGTTGGCCACCATGTGACGCACCGATTCCGGCAACACCAGGATCAGCAGCAGCACCAGCAACAGCGGTGCCGCGCCACCGAGGATCAGCACGCTGCGCCAGCCGAAATTGGGAATCATCCAGGCGGCCAGGAAGCCGCCGAAGGCCGCCCCCAGCGGAAAGCCGCAGAACATCGCGTTGGTCAGGGTGGCGCGGCGGCTGTCGGGGCAGTATTCGCTCATCAGGGTGACGGCATTCGGCATCGCGGCGCCCAGACCCACGCCGGTCACGAAGCGCAGCACGCTCAGCGTGGTGAGGTCAGGGGCGAAGCCCGAGGCCAGGCAGGCCACGGCAAAGATCAGCACCGATCCCACCAGCACCGCCTTGCGGCCCAGTCGGTCGGCCAACGGGCCGGCCAGCAAGGCACCTGCGGCCAGGCCGAACAGGGCGGCGCTCAGCACCGGTGCGAGCGCCGGCTTGCTGACGCCCCATTCCTTGATCAGCGAAGGGGCAATGTAGCCAATCGCGGCGGTGTCAAAGCCGTCCAGCAACACGATGAAGAAGCACAGGGCAAAGATCACCCACTGGAAGGGCGAAAAAGGGTGTTCGTTGAGCAGGGTCTGGACGTTGACGTCCGAGTCGTTCGGTTTCATGGCTTGTCTCTGGGTGATCCATCGGGGTGGTTCCCTCCCTCGCTGAATCGGGCTGGCGCTGGCTGCGCGGCGGACAAGAGCCGACACAGGCACGCAGTTCGTGTTGGCGCTGATTCTGGACAGGGCAGGCCGGCCCTGCCACGGGGCACCCACACTAGCTGGTATATCGAATTGATATAGTTCGACGAAAGGTATTCAAAATCACGTGTCATGGACCTCAAACAGCTCGAATACTTCGTCCGTGTGGCTGAACTCGGCAGTTTCACCCGTGCGTCGATCGCCCTCAACATTGCCCAGCCCGCGCTCAGCCGCCAGGTGCGCATGCTGGAGGTCGAACTGCGCCAGAACCTGCTCGACCGCAACGGGCGGGGCGTCAAGCTCACCGAGAGCGGCAAGCTGCTGCTGGAGCATGGTCGCGGCATCCTGCACCAGGTCGAGGTGGCCCGCGAGGAGATGGGCAGCGCCCGCGGCGCCCTGGCCGGACGGGTGTCGGTGGGCCTGCCCCCCAGCCTGTCGCGATTGATCACCGTACCGCTGGCGCGTGCTTTCATGCGGCACTTGCCGCAGGCCCGCCTCACCCTGACCGAAGGCTTCTCGGTGCAGATGTACGAGGGGCTGCGCGTGGGCAACCTGGACATGGCCGTGCTTTACAACCCGGTGCGCTCACCCGATCTCGAGATGAGCACCCTGCATGAGGAACAACTGGTGCTGATCGCCGCCCGCGACCACCCGCTGAACCGGGATGCGTCCTTGCCCGACAGCCTGAGTCTGCGCGAGGTGGCGGCCCTGCCCCTGATTCTGCCGAGCCGGCCCAATGTGTTCCGCATCCTGATCGACGCCGAAATGGCCCGCTTCGGCCTCAAGCCCCAGCTCACCCTCGAGGTGGACGGCCTGAACGCCATCCTCAACCTGGTGCGCGAAGGCCTGGGTCACGCGGTGTTGCCTGCCTACACCCTGAGCAGCTTCAATAACGCGGCCCCGTTTGTGCTGCATGGCATCCACTCGCCTCGCATCATGAGCGAGCTGAATCTGGTCTGGTCCTCACGTCGCCCGTCCACCGAGACCCACAAGCGCGCCCTGGCCTTGATACGAGAGGTGGTGCAGCAGGCGGTGGCCGGCCACGCGGCCGGCGAGGCACCGGCGGCCGACCCGCGCGACAGCAAGCCCGCCTGAGCGCGCTGCGCGCCAACGCCGCGCCGTCAATGCGGCTTCGGTCAATACGACTTCGGCAGTCCCAAGACCTTCTCGGCGATGAAGCACAGGATCAACTGCGGGCTGACCGGGGCCAGGCGCGGAATCCAGGCCTCGCGCAGGTAGCGCTCCACATGGTATTCCTTGGCGTAGCCCATGCCGCCGTGGGTGAGGATGGCGTTTTCGCAGGCGTGGTAGCAGGCTTCGGCGGCCAGGTACTTGGCGCTGTTGGCCTCGGCGCCGCAGGGCTGGTGCTGGTCGTACAGCCAGGCGGCCTTGTGCACCATCAGATGAGCGGCCTCCAGCTCCATCCATGACTTGGCCAAGGGATGCTGGATGCCCTGGTTCATGCCGATGGGGCGGTCGAACACCACACGCTCTTTGGCGTAGAGTGCGCCGCGCGCGAGGGCAGCGCGACCCAGGCCAACAGCCTCGGCCGCGATCAGGATGCGTTCGGGGTTCAGCCCGTGCAGGATGTAGCTGAAGCCCTGGCCTTCTTCGCCCACCCGGTCTTCCACCGGGATGCGCAGGCCGTCAATGAAGACCTGGTTCGAGTCGACGGCCTTGCGACCCATCTTCTCGATCTCGCGCACCTCCACCGTGCTGCGGTCCAGGTCGGTGTAGAAAAGGCTCAGGCCTTCGGTGCCGCGGCATTCTTCGACCGGCGTGGTGCGGGCCAGTAGCAGGATTTTGTTGGCCACCTGGGCGGTCGAGATCCACACCTTCTGGCCGGTCACCACATAGTGGTCGCCCTGGCGCACCGCGCGGGTCTTGAGCTTGAGGGTGTTGAGGCCGGTGTTGGGTTCGGTCACACCGAAGCAGGCCTTGTCGCGGCCCGCGATCAGGGGCGGCAGCCAGCGCTGCTTCTGCGCCTCGGTGCCGAACACCACCACCGGGTGCAGGCCAAAGATGTTCATGTGCACGGCCGAGGCGCCCGACAAGCCGGCGCCCGTGGCTGCGATGGTGTGCATCATCAGAGCGGCCTCGCTGATGCCCAGCCCCGCGCCACCATAGGCCTCGGGCATGGCGATGCCCAGCCAGCCGGCCTCGGCCAGGGCCTGGTGGAAGTCGCCCGGAAAGCCGCCCTCGCGGTCGTGGCGCAACCAGTAGTCGGCATCAAAGGGCGCGCACACGCGCTCGACCGCATCGCGGATCTGCTGCTGTTGCTCGGTCCAGCCGAAATTCATGCGGCACCTCCGGTCGGGTTGGCGCGGCGCACGCGCTCGGGGTTCTCGCCATAGGGTGGGCTGTAGATCACCAGCAGCTTCACCGGGTTGGCGCTGGTGACCTGGAACACATGCATCTCGTCTTGCGGAAAAAAGCAGGCGTCGCCCGGCCCCAGCTCGAACGACTGGCCGGCCACTTCGACGTGGGCCGTGCCTTCGAGCAGGTAGCAGGCCTGCTCCATGCCCGGGTGGGCGTGGGGCAGGGCGCCGCCGCCCGGCGCCAGGGTGCCCAGCACCACCTCCAGGTGGCGCGCCCCTACGTTGTCGGGGCCGATCAGGCGCTGGTTGTGGGTGTGGGCGTGGTTGGCCGGCTGGTAGCTGGGCACGCTGCCGGCGCGCACGCAGTAGTCATATC
>RXJO01000396.1 GCA_003987795.1 Curvibacter sp. | reverse complement strand
GGTCGCCGTCGGTGAAGATGCCCACCACGACGCCAGCTTCGTCGACGACGGCCGACGCACCCAGGCCCTTGACGCTCATTTCGCGCATCAGCTCCAGGAAAGGGGCCTCGGGTCGGACCCGGGGCACGGCGTCGCCACGGCGCATGACATCACTGACATGGGTGAGCAGGCGACGACCGAGGGCACCACCCGGGTGGGATCGCGCAAAGTCTTCGGCACCGAAGCCACGGGCTTCCAGCAGGGCCACAGCCAGCGCGTCGCCCAAGGCCATCTGGGCGGTGGTGCTGGCGGTGGGTGCCAGGTTGAGGGGGCAGGCTTCGGTCTCGACGCCGCTGTCGATCACGAGATCGGCATGGCGGGCGAGCGACGACTGGGCGCCACCGGTCATGCCGATCAGCAGGGCCCCCAGGCGCTTGACCACCGGCAAGATGGCATCGAGCTCGGCCGACTCGCCACTGTTGGAGATGGCCAGCACCACGTCTGCCGCGGTGATCATGCCCAGATCGCCGTGACTGGCTTCTGCCGGGTGCACGAACATGGCGGGGGTGCCGGTGGAGGCCAGCGTGGCGGCGATCTTGCGCCCCACATGGCCGCTTTTGCCCATGCCGGTGACGACCACACGCCCCTGAGTGGCCAGGATGCGCCGGACCACCTCCACGAAAGCGTCCCCGGTGCGGGCCTTGAGGCCCTGGACCGCAGCGGCCTCGATGTCAAAGGTTTGCAAGGCGCGGCTCAGCACCTGTTGGGGATCAAATGTCATGACGGTGATTTTATCGACCGCGCCATCCCTGCAGCGTCTGTGGGCTAGTATCGAACGTATGACCTCATTGGAACTCACGCTGCTCTATCTGTTGGCCGCCGTGCTGGGCGTGGTCGGCTGCCGCAGCTTGAAGCTGCCTCCCATGCTGGGCTACCTGATCGCCGGGGTGCTGATCGGACCGCATGCGCTGGCCTTGGCCCAGAATTCCGAAGGGGTGCGCCACCTGGGCGAGTTCGGGGTGGTGTTCCTGATGTTCGCGATCGGGCTGGAATTCAGCCTGCCCAAGTTGCGGGCCATGCGCCGTCACGTGTTCGGCCTGGGGCTGCTGCAGGTGCTGCTGACCATCGGTCTGGGCACACTGGGTTCGCTGTTCCTGTCGGTGCTGGCGCCCACGCTGTGGAAGATGGGCTGGCAGACCGCGCTGGCTCTGTCCGGGGCGATGGCCATGAGCAGCACGGCCATCGTGGTCAAGCTGATGGCCGAGCGGCTCGAGCTCGAAAGCGAACATGGCAAACGTGTGATGGGCGTGCTGCTGTTCCAGGATCTGGCCGTGGTGCCGCTGCTCGTGCTGATCCCGGCCCTGAGCAGCCCGCCCAACCAGTTGCTGTCCGAACTGGGGATCGCCCTGCTCAAGGCCGCCGCGCTGGTGACCCTGCTGCTGGTGGGCGGACAACGCGTGATGCGCTGGTGGCTCACCCTGGTGGCACGGCGCAAGAGCGATGAGCTGTTCATGCTCAACCTGCTGCTGATCACCCTGGGCCTGTCTTGGCTGACCGAAACCGCCGGACTGAGCCTGGCCCTGGGCGCCTTCATCGCGGGCATGCTGGTGTCCGAGACCGAATACAAGCACCAGGTGGAGATCGACATCCGGCCCTTCCACGATGTGCTGCTGGGCCTGTTCTTCATCACCATCGGCATGATGCTCGACTGGCACATCGTGCTCGAGCGATGGGGCCTGGTGCTGGTGCTGCTGCTGTTGCCGGTGCTGCTCAAGCTCACGCTGGTGACGGTGCTGGCCCGCACCCTGGGCGCCACGGCGGGGGTGTCGCTGCGCACCGGCCTGTACCTGGCCCAGGCCGGCGAGTTCGGTTTCGTGCTGTTGTCGCTGTCGCAAGAGCACAAGCTGCTGTCACCCACGCTGACCAACCCGATCCTGGCCGCCATGGTGCTGTCGATGCTGGCCACGCCCTTCCTGATCATGTTCAGCAACCGGATCGTGATGAAACTGGTGGCCAGCGAATGGCTGCAGCAATCGCTGCAGATGACCACGATCGCGCGCAAATCGATCAACACCAGCAAGCACGTGATCATCTGCGGTTACGGGCGTTGCGGCCAGAACCTGGCGCGCATGCTGGAGCGCGAAGGGATTCCCTACATGGCGCTCGACCTCGACCCCGACCGGGTGCGCAAGGCGGCCGCAGCCGGTGATTCCGTGGTTTTTGGTGATGCAGCCCGGCTGCAAGCCCTGATGGCGGCAGGTCTGGCCCGGGCCAGCGCGGTGGTGGTGACCTATCTGGAGGTGCCCAGCGCCCTCAAGGTGCTGGCCAACGCCCGTTCGCACGCAGCCCACGTGCCGGTGATCGTGCGCACCCAGGACGACCACGATCTCGAGAAACTGCAAGCTGCCGGCGCCACCGAGGTGGTGCCCGAGGCCATCGAGGGTTCGCTGATGCTGGCCAGCCATGCACTGGCCCTGGTGGGGGTACCCATGCGCCGAGTGATCCGCGTGGTGCAGGATCAGCGCGATGCACGCTACAACCTGTTGCGGGGCTATTTCCACGGCGCCGACGACGACACCGGGCTGGAGCGCGACCAGGAGCGCCTGCACACGGTCACACTGCCCGAGGCCACCCGCCAGGCCGGTCGCCAACTGGGCCAGCTGGCTCTGCAGGCCATGGGGGTGCGGGTGCTGAGTCTGCGCCGTCACGGGGGGCAGCTGGCGCCGATTGAAGACGAGACGCCTTTGCTGCCCGGCGACACGCTGGTGCTGTCGGGGCGGCCCGAACCCCTGGCCCTGGCCGAGGACAAGCTCTTGAAGGGCTGAGGCAGGCAGGCCCTCGGGCCTCAACGTGCATTGGGTGCCGTTCGACCCGGTGCTGCGGCCTTGGAAGGCTGGCCGTCACGTATCCAGAGGATGACCGGACTGCCCTCGCGCTCCTCGTAACGCTGGATGCGCTGGATCAGACCGGCACTCAGCACCTGCCCGACCGCCAGCAGCACCACGTTCTCCGCCGTCTTCAGGTCGCGCCCGATCACCATGCCGGGCTTGAGTTCACGCGCAGCCACCTCCTTGAGCGGGTATTGGGTGGGCTGCTCGTCGGTCAGGCGCAGCAGCAAGGCCAACAGGTCGGGGTCGAACTGCTCGCCCGCACCCCTTTGCAGCAGGCTCTTGGCCTGGTCCGGCTTCAACGGCTTGCCGGTGATGTGCCCATGCAGGAGATCGTCGTAATGGTCGACCACCGCCAGGATGCGGGCGCCCAGGGGAATGTCGGTTCCCATCAGGCGGTCCGGAAAGCCTTTGCCGTCAAAGCGCTCATGGTGGCCTCGGACCATGGGGATCACCCCCTGCATGTCGTCCAGGGCCATCAGGGCCTGGGCGGCCAGCACTGGGTGGCGGCGGTAGGCGTTCATCTCGGCGGGGCCCAGCAGCATCTGCGCGACCGTCAGCACGTTTTCCGGGATGGCGGTGAAACCCAGGTCATGCAGCAAGCCGGCCACGAAGAGGTCCTGGATCTGCTCGGTCGGCAGCTCCAGGGCCACCCCCATGCGGCGGGCCAGGTCTCCCACGCGTTTGCCATGCCCCGCCAGCACGCCGCCGCGCAGCTCAAGCAAGCCCGAAAAAGTGCGGATCACCGTGAGGTAGTTGCGCTTGAGGCGCTCGTTGGCCACACTGAGCTCGGCCGTGCGCTCGGCCACCCGGGCCTCGAGCGCCACGTTGAGTTCCTGCAGCGCCTGATTCTGTTGTTGAGTCAGATCCTGCAGTCGCACACGTTCACGCTCGAGCTGCTGGCGCTCGGCGGCCTGACGCACGGTCAGGCGCAACTCATGCTCGTCCCAGGGCTTGTGGATGTAGCGGTAGATCTGGCCATTGTTGATGGCCGCAATGGTGGCATCCATGTCGGCATAGCCGGTGAGCAGAATGCGGGCCGTGCCGGGCCACTCCTCGCGCACCCGCGCAAGCAGTTGGGCGCCGTCCATGCCGGGCATGCGCATGTCACTGACCACCACGTCCACCGATTCGGTGGCCAGGATGGCCAGGGCTTCAACCCCGCCTTGCGCGATCAGCAGTCGGCAGCCTTCCGCCCGCAGGACTCTGCGCAGCGCTGACAAGATGCTCGGTTCGTCATCGACGCACAGAACCGTCCAGGGCTGCACCTCAGCGGCTTCCAAGGTGGCCAGCGAGGGCACCTCGACGGTGGCCAGCCCCGCCTGGGCTGCCGTCACCTGCTCGTCGGCGCCAATGTCATCGTCGTTGCTCATGGCTCGTCCCCATCAGGTCTTGACCGGTTGGCTGATCGGGATGTTGACCCGGAAGGTGGTTCCTTCCCCGACCTGGCTGGCCACCGTCATGCGGCCCCCGTGCTTCTGCACGATGCCATAGGACAGGGAGAGGCCCAGCCCTGTGCCTTGGCCCACCGCCTTGGTGGTGAAGAAGGGGTCGAAAATGCGCCCTAGGTTTTCGGCGGCGATCCCACAGCCGGTATCGCTCACCTCCACCCAGGCCTCCGGCCCGGCAACGCCGGTGCGGATCGTGATCGTGCCTCGCTCGGTGTGGATGGCGTGGGCTGCATTGACCAGCAGGTTCATGAAGACCTGGTTCAGCTCGGAGGGCAGGCACTGCACCTCTGGCAGCTCGCCATACAGCTTGACCACGTCGGCCTTGTACTTGATCTCGTTGTTGACGATGTTGAGCGTCGAATTGAGGCCGTTGTGCAGATCGGCCCACTCCCACTCCTGCCGGGCGTCGACGCGCGAGAAATCCTTCAGGTCCTGCACGATCTTGCGCACGCGCTGGATGCCATCGCGCGACTCGTTCATCAGACTCGGGATGTCGTCCTTGAGGTAGTCGATCTCCAGCTCGGCATGCAGCGCCCGCAGTCGGGCGGCCACCGGACTGCTGCCCAGCTCGCTCTCGGCCTGCTCGTAGGCCGAGAGCATCTGGAACAGGTCCTGCAGGTACTTTTCGAGGGTGCCGAAGTTCGAGAAGATGAAGCCGATCGGGTTGTTGATCTCGTGTGCCACGCCGGCAGCCAGTTGACCGATCGAAGCCAGCTTCTCCGACTGGATCAGCTTGGTGCGGGCATCTGACAGCTTGCTGTTGAGCTCCTTGAGCTCTTCGTTGGCCTTGAGCAGTTCGCTGACCATGGCGCGGACCTGTTCCATGGACATCTGGTCCAGCAAGGCTTCAGGCCGGCCGTTGTCGGAGGGTGCTGGGTTCATGCCGATGTCTCCTGCGGGGGGCGAAGGATCGCTCTGAGTTGTTCGAATTCCTGCTCGACACGGGCCAACAGGCGCGGCATGTTCTGCCTCGATGGCGCCATGCGGTCCCAGACGCCGGGCTGCAGCGGAGGCACGGCCTCATGGGCCACGCCGGCCAGGTCCAGGGCATGCACCAGCGCGTTGGCACCATGGACCAGATCCGTGAGACTGAGCTGCGCACTGTCAGGCGGATTGTGGTGGCGAGCAATCGCCTCGACCACCTCGGGTGGGAAATGCCAATGCGCTGCCAGCCAGGCCCCCACCTCGGCATGTGACACGCCGAGCAAGGCACGTTCGGCCTGCAGGTGCGGCGCGTCGTGTTCAGCAGCCCACTGCATGGCCTGCGCCATCTCGATCGGATAAAGGCTGTCCAGCACCAGAAGCCCGACATCGTGCAGCAGGCCGGCCGTGAAGGCGGAGGCCTCATCCAGACCTTTGTCCTCGGCCAGGGCACGGGCGGCGACGCCACAGGCGATCGAATGGTTCCAGAACTCGTCGAGGTGCAGGGCCTTGCCATGCATCCGCTCGAATTGCACCGTCAGCACCGCCGCGAGCACCAGCGTGCCCAACGGCCGCAATCCCAGGATGTTGATGCCGTCGCGGATCGACGTGATGCGACCGGACATCCCGTAGAAAGGAGAGTTGGCCAGTTGCAGCACCTTGGCCACCAGGGCCTGATCCAGCGACAAGGTCTCGACGATCGGATCCAGGTTCACGTCCTGCTGCTGGAGCAGGGCCATGAGCTGGACCACCACCGCAGGCAGCGAAGGCAAGGCACGCACCTGATCGATGCAGTGCGCCCGATCCAATGGCAGGACGTTGGGCAACTTCATTCGTGGACTCCACGGTAGTCAGACAGGATCTGGCGCAAGGGGTGTGTCGGACAAAGCCGGAACAGGTAGGCCAGACGCTCCGGGCTGCTGCCATCGCTGCGAGCGCCGGTGTTGTCGGACAGCAGCGCCAACGCGGGGGGCGCTACGGGCGGCACTGACGGCGCGACCGATGCAGGCGGCGCTGCGGCCTCCAGAGGAATCAGGGCTTCTGCAGGCATGGGCGTCAATCCAGTTCGTTGAAGACCAGCAAGTGCCCACGGGGGACAGATGCACCAAATGGTCGGGTACTCACGCGCCAACGCCGGCCGGACCATTCGAAATCCAGC
>RXJO01000388.1 GCA_003987795.1 Curvibacter sp. | reverse complement strand
GGGTGCGCTGGCGGTGGGCCACATAGGTGTCGTAGCTGGGCTGGCCCACCATCAGGCGGAACGACTGGGCGATGTAGCGCCCGGCTTCCAGCAGGGCGCTGCCTGGGGCCGACGCCGCTGCGGTGGCGGGCGCTGCGCTCATGCCCGGGCCTCGGCCGGCAGGGGCTGGTAGGGCACTTCGCGGGTCTGGTCCTGGGCATGGCCACGGGCACGCAGGCAGGCTCGCACGCTGTAGACCAGCACGCTCAGCACCACGGCCATGAACAGCACGCACAGGCCGGCGTCCAGGCGGTCGTTGAAGACCACGCGCGCCATGGCGGCCGCATTCTTGGCCGGGGCCAGCACCTGGCCCTGGGCCAGGGCATCGGCATAGCGGTTGGCGTGGGCCAGAAAGCCCACCTTCACATCACTCGAGAAAATCTTCAGCCAGCCCGCCGACAGGGTACAGGCCAGCAGCCAGGCCGCCGGCAGGGCCGTCACCCAGGCATAGCGCTCGCGCTTCATGTTGAACAGCACCACGGTGCCCAGCATCAGGGCCACGGCGGCCAGCATCTGGTTGGAGATGCCGAACAGCGGCCACAGGGTGTTGATGCCGCCCAGCGGGTCTTGCACGCCCTGGTAGACGAAATAGCCCCAGGCCGCCACGGTCAGACCGGTGGCCAGCAGGTTGGCGCCCAGCGATTCGGTGCGCTTGAGGGCCGGCACGAAGGTGCCCAGCAGGTCTTGCAGCATGAAGCGCCCGGCGCGGGTGCCGGCGTCCACCGCGGTGAGGATGAAGAGGGCTTCGAACAGGATGGCGAAGTGGTACCAGAAGGCCATCATGGCCTGCCCGCCCACGGCCTGGTGCAGGATGTGGGCCATGCCCACGGCCAGCGTGGGAGCGCCGCCGGCACGCGCCAGGATGGTGTTCTCACCCACGTCCTTGGCGGTCTGGATCAAGAGATCGGGCGTGATCACGAAGCCCCAGGTCGAGATGGCCTGGGCCACCGCCTCGGGGGTGTTGCCCACCAGGGCGGCCGGGCTGTTCATGGCGAAGTAGATGCCAGGGTCGATCACCGAGGCGGCAGCCAACGCCATCACCGCCACAAAGGATTCGGCCAGCATGCCGCCGTAGCCGATGAAGCGGGCCTGGGTCTCGTTCTCGAGCATCTTGGGCGTGGTGCCCGAGGAGATCAGGGCATGGAAGCCCGATACCGCGCCACAGGCGATGGTGATGAACAGGAAGGGGAACAGATCGCCCGCCCACACCGGCCCATTGCCCTGCGCAAACTGGGTGATCGAGGGCATGGCCAGCGTGGGGTTGACCACCACGATGCCCACGGCCAGTGCCAGGATGGTGCCGATCTTGAGGAAGGTCGACAGGTAGTCACGCGGGGCCAGCAGCATCCACACCGGCAACACTGAGGCCACGAAGCCATAGCCGATCAGGATCCAGGTCAGCGCCTCGGGGCTGAAGTCGAAATACGGGCCCCAAACCGGGCTCTCGAACACCGCCTGCCCCCCCACGATGGCGGCCATCAGCAGCACAAAGCCGATCACCGACACCTCGCCGATGTGGCCCGGGCGCAGGTAGCGCACATAAAAGCCCATGAACAGCGCAACCGGCACGGTGGCCATCACGGTGAAGGTGCCCCAGGGCGAGTGCGCCAGCGCCTTGACCACGATCAGGGCCAACACCGCCAGGATGATGATCATGATCATGAAGGCACCGAACAGCGCGATCACGCCGGGCACGTTGCCCATCTCCTGCTTGACCATCTCGCCCAGCGAGCGGCCATCGCGGCGGGTCGAGATGAACAGCACGATGAAGTCCTGCACCGCGCCGGCCAGCACCACGCCGGCCAGGATCCACAGCAGGCCGGGCAGGTAGCCCATCTGGGCGGCCAGCACCGGGCCCACCAGGGGGCCGGCACCGGCGATGGCAGCGAAGTGGTGGCCGAACAGCACGTACTTGTGGGTGGGCACGAAGTCCAGTCCGTCGTTGTGGCGCCAGGCCGGGGTGTTGCGCGTGGCATCCAGGCCCAGCACCTTGTCGGCGATGAACAGGCTGTAGTAGCGGTAGGCGATCAGGTAGACACAGATCGCGGCCATCACCAGCCAGGTGGCGCTGACGGCTTCGCCTCGGCTCAGGGCCAGGGTGGCCAGGCCCCAGGTGCCGAGCAGGGCAACGGCCAGCCACGGCAGGTGGCGTTTCAAGAATTCCATGCAGGTCTCCGTTGTGTGAGAAGGCCGGCGCCGCCCTTGCTGGGGCTCGGCGCCGCGGTGCGGCCATTGTCGAGAGCGGGTCGGGTGGCCGCATCCGTCGCACCACGCGGGTGCGCACGCGGCAACACCTAATGGAAAACCCTGATCAACCCGTCAGGATCACAGACGCCCCTGCCGCGACTCGAAGGCCGCCAGGGTGCGCTTGGCGATGTTCAGCTGGTGGATCTGGCTGGTGCCCTCGTAAAGCCGGAACAGGCGCACGTCGCGGTAGAAGCGCTCGATCGGGTGCCCATGGATGTAGCCGCTGCCACCCAGCATCTGCACGCAGCGGTCGGCCACGCGGCCGCACATCTCCGAGGCGAAATACTTGCAGATCGAAGCCTGCAGGGTGACGTCCTGGCCCTCGTCACGTTGACGGGCGGTCTGCAGGATCAGGGCACGCGCCGCCTCGATCTCGGTCTGGCAATCCGCGATCAGGGCCTGTACCAGTTGGAACTGAGCCACCGGCTGACCGAACTGACGCCGCTGCGTGGTCCAGCGGATGGCCTCGTCCAGCAGGCGGATGGCGGGGCCGGTGCACAGCGCCGCCAGGTGGATGCGCTGCTTGTTGAGCACCTTCATGGCCGTCTTGAAGCCCTGCCCCTCCCAGCCGCCGATCAGGTTGGCGGCGGGCACCCGGCAGCGGTCGAAAAACACCTCGGACACCGGCGAGCCGGCCTGCCCCATCTTCTTGTAGGGCTGGCCCGTCTGCAGGCCGGGGGTGTCGCGTTCGACCAGGAAGGCCGAGATGCCCTGGGCCCCGGTCTGATCCGGGTCGGTGCGGGCCAGCACGGTGAACAAGCCGGCCAGCGGTGCGTTGGTGATGAAGCACTTGCTGCCGCTCAGCAGGTAATCGCTGCCGTCGCGCTCGGCCCGGGTGCGCAGGGCGGTGGCGTCCGAGCCGGCCTCGGGCTCGGTGAGGGCGAACGCACCCGTGATCTCGCCACGCGCCAGGCGCGGCAGAAAGCGGTCTTTCTGCTCGGGGGTGCCGTCGGCCACCAGGGCCTCCGAACCGATGCCGGTGTTGGTGCCCACCCGGGCCCGGAAGGCGACCGAGGCCTGCGACAGCACCATGGCCGCCTGCACCAGTTCTTCGGTCGTCATGCCCTGCCCGCCCCAGGCCTCGGGGATGGACCAGCCGAAGTAGCCCAGAGCGGCCATCTCGCCCACCAGGTCTGGCGGGACTTCGTCCAGGGCCTCCACCTCGGCCTCGCGGGGGATGAGGCGCTCTCGCACATGGCGGTCGATGGCTTGCAGGGCTTGGGCAAAGGCTTGGGGATCGCGGATCATGGGGTGTTCTCCTGACAGGATGAAGGGGTGGCTGGACAGGGGCGGTTGCGCAGTGGGGGCTCAGATGACGCGCTGTTCGCGCAGGCGTCCGAGTTCGGCCTCATCGAGGCCCAAGGCTTCGTAGATGGCCTGGTTGTGTTCGCCAACCCCTGGGCCGCTGCGGGGCGGGGCGGGCCGGACACCGCTGATGCGCGGTACGGTGGCCGGTGCCGGGATCGAGCCCAGATCGGGGTCGGGCAGGCGGATGAACGCCTCCCGGGCCCGGAAATGAGGGTCGCTCAGCACGTCGTCGATCGAATTGACCTTGCTGAAAGGCACCTCCTGGGCCTGCAGGGCCTCGGACAAGGCCTCGAAACGCTGACCGGCGCACCAGTCGGCCACCCAGGCATCCACTTCCTCGAGGTGGGCGACGCGCGCCGGATTGGTGGCGTAGCGCGCATCGGTGCCGAGCTCAGCCCGGCCCATGGCTGCGCAGAGGCGGCGGAAGATCGCATCCGAGGTGCCGACCAGTGTGATCCAGGCGCCATCCTGCGTGCGGTAGACGTTGGAAGGGGCGGTGTAGCCGGCCCGCGCGCCGGTGCGCTGACGCGCTCGCCCCAGGCGCTCACGCTCCACCGCGAGGGGTTCGAGCACCCGCAGCAAGGCATCGGTGGCCGACAGGTCGATCTCCCGCCCGGGCGCCTGCGGATGACACTGGCGATGCCTGGCTTCGGCCGCCAGACTGAAGGCCGCGAACAAGCCGGCCATCGCATCGCCCAAGGGGAAGTTCATGTGTTGGGGGCTGCCATCGGCCTCGCCCGAGAGATAGGCCAGACCGCTCATGGCCTCGAAGATCCGGGCAAAGCCGGGCCGGCTCGCATAAGGGCCGGTCTGGCCGAAGCCCGTCAGGCGCAGCACGCTGAGTTGCGGCTGATGGGCGTGCAGGGTCGCGATGTCCAGGCCCCAGCGGTCCAGGGTGCCCGGGCGGAAGTTCTCGATCAGCACATCAAAGCCAGCGATCAGGCGCAGGAACAGATCCCGCCCGGCCGACTTTCGCACATCGAGCGTGATGCCACGCTTGCCCCGGTTGAGCACCTTCCAGTAAAGCGCATGCTCAGGCTCCACCGGAGCCAGACTGCGCAATGGATCGCTGCCGTCGGGCAGTTCGAGCTTGACCACATCGGCCCCCAGGTCAGCACACAGGCTGGCGGCGAACGGCGCGGCCACCACCGTGGCCATGTCGAGGATGCGCAGGCCGCTCAGGGGGCCCAGGCTCGCGGCGGGCATCGGGGAATGGGGCTCAGTCAATTCGGGCTCCTGTGGACTTCACCAGGGCCGCCCATTGACGGGTGTCCTCGGCAATCACGCTGGCAAAGGCCTCAGGGCTGCTGCCCACGGGTTCGGCGCCCAGCTCCTGCAATCGCTGGCGCAGATCGGGGCGGGTCAGCGACTGGGCAATGGCCTCCTGGACGCGGCGGATCACCGCCGGCGGGGTCCCAGCGGGAGCCATCAAGCCCTTCCAGGCCGAAGATCGGAAGCCCGGCAGGCCGGCTTCCTCCAGCGTGGGGATGTCGGCCGCACCGCTGGCGCGGCGCTCGCTGGCCACCCCCAGCGCCTTGAGTCGGCCCGCGCGCACCTGGGGCAGCAAGGCCGGCATGTTGTCGATCATCAGCGCCACCTGGCCGGCGATCAGATCGTTCACCGCCGGCCCGGTGCCTTTGTAGGCCACATGCACCAGGTTCAGCCCGGCTTTCTGGTTCAGCAACTCGCCGGCGAGATGGGCTGTCGAGCCGTTGCCCGGCGAGGCGAAGGCCAGGCTATCGGGCCGGGCCTTTGCGTAGGCCAGGAACTCGCGCCAGTTGCCCACCGGCAGCGAGGCCGGAATGGCCATCAGGTTGTGCTCTCGCACGATCAGGGTCACGGGCGCCAGATCGACCTGGGGCTTGAAGCCCATGCGGGGGTACAGGCTGGGGTTGATGGCCACGGGCCCCGCGGCTGCCAGCAGGAAGGTGTAGCCGTCGGCAGACGACTTGGCCACGGCTTCTCCCGCGATGTTGCCCCCGGCCCCGGGGCGGTTGTCCACCACCACCGTCTGTTTGAAATGGGCACGCAACTCCTCGGCCATCAGACGGGCCAGCAGGTCGGCCGAACCACCGGCGGCAAAGGGCACGACGATCTTGAGAGGCTTGCTCGGCCAGGCCGTTTCCTGGGCCCGCAGCGGGGCCTGGATCATCAGCGCTGCGGCTCCAAGGGCCATCACGGCCCGACGTTGAATCATGCGGTCTCCTTTTGGATCGCGCCCCGATCGGAGCGCTTGAGCCGAGACTAGGAGGACAGGGCATGAGGCTCCAGCGTTGTTTCGGTATATTGAACAAATGCATCCGAAAGCCCCTGCAGGCCAGACCGACGGCCCAAGCGACCCGCGCCTGGCCACGTCGCTGGTGCATGGGCTCGAACTGCTCGAGACCCTGGCCGATGCCAGCCAGGCCCTGAGCAATGGCGCGCTGAGCCGACGCACCGGCCTGTCCAAGGCCAGCGTGTCGCGCCTGACGTTGGCACTGCAGAGTCGGGGCCTGGTGGATGAGGCCAGGCCCTCGCAAGGATTCCGTATGGGCCTGGGGGCGCTGAGCCTGGGCTACCCGTTGCTGGCACGCTGGGGGCTGCGCCAGCTGGCCCGCCCTGCGATGCTGAAACTGGCCCAGTCCTGGGGCGGCAGCGTCTCGCTGGGCGTGCGCGACCGGCAACACATGGTGTACGTGGAGACCGTGCGGGCCAGCGACCCGCCCGGTTTCCAGCCTGAAGTCGGGGCACGCCTGCCGCTGTTGCCGACCGCCATGGGCCG
>RXJO01000171.1 GCA_003987795.1 Curvibacter sp. | reverse complement strand
CAGCACCACCTCAAGGCCGGCCGCGTGCAGGGCCTCGACCATGGCGCGGAACTCGGTGCGCGGGCTGCTGTCGGGACGGCCGCTCCAGTAGCGGGTTTCGGGGGCGCTCCAGCCCACCGTGCTGTAGCCCCAGTGGTTGCTCAGGCCCAGTGCCTGCAGGCGCGCCTCGTCGGCCCGGAAGGCCACCGGCATCAGGCTCACGGTGGTGATGCCCAGGGCCTGCAGGTGGGCGATGCTCGCCGGGTGGGCCAGGCCGGCATAGCTGCCGCGCAGGGCCGGCGGCAGCGCGGGGTGGAGGGCGCTGAAGCCCTTCACGTGCAGTTCGTAGATCACGCGCCGGGCCGGGTAGATCCGGGGCCGGGGCTGTATCAGCGGCGGCAGGTCGGCCACCACGCGGGCCTTGAGGGCGCTGGCGCCGTTGTCCCGTGGGCAAGGGCGGCCGGTGGGCACGCCGTCCAGGCGTTCGTCGCCGTGGTGGAGATCGCTGCCGTCGTAGCGGCCCTGCACCTCGCGGGCCCAGGGGTCGAGCAGCAGTTTGGCCGGGTTGAAGCGCAAGCCCTGTTCAGGTGCCCAGGGGCCATGCACGCGCCAGCCGTAGACCAGTTGGGTGGCCTGCGCCTCGCTGCAAGCCAGCAGGGCATGCCACACGCCGCCGGTGGCGTCTCGGGTGTCGGCACTCAGGGCCAGGCGGGCCACTTCGTGTCGGCCCTCGGGGTCGTAGAGGCACAGCTCCACCTCCGTGGCCTCGGGGGCGGCCAGCGCAAAGTGCACGCCGCCGGGCACCAGGCTGGCACCCAGCTCGGCGGGTGCGGCATGAGGGGGCCAGGGAGCGAAGTTCATGCGCTCGGCGCTAGCACGATGCAGGCCAGCGGGGGCAGGGTCAGGCAGATCGACTGGGCCCGGTGATGCATGGCGACAGCCTCGACCGGGCCGGGCTGCAGCGGGTGATCACTGCCGCCATATACCCCCTGATCGGTGTTGATCAGCACCCGCCAGGCCCCCGCTTGTGGCAGCCCGATCCGGTAAGCCGGGCGCGGCACCGGCGTGAAGTTGCACACCACCACCAGCGGTGCGCCACTGCGTGCGCGGCGCACGTAGGCGATCACCGACTGGCTGGCGTCCTCGTGCGAGAGCCACTCGAAGCCCGCCGGGTCGTGGTCGAGCTCGTGCAGCTCGGGGTGGGCGCGGTAGCTCAGGTTGAGGTCGCGCACCAGGCGCTGCAGGCCGGCGTGGCCGGGCTGCTCCAGCAGGTTCCAGTCCAGGCTTTGCTCGTGCTGCCATTCGTGACCCTGGGCGAACTCGCAACCCATGAACAACAGCTTCTTGCCCGGGTGGGTCCAGAGGTAGCCATAGAGGGCCCGCAGATTGGCCAGTTGCTGCCAGCGGTCACCCGGCATCTTGGCCAGCAGCGAGCCCTTGCCGTGTACCACCTCGTCGTGCGACAGCGGCAGCACGAAGTTCTCGTCGAAGGCGTAGACCAGGCTGAAGGTGATCTGGTCCTGGTGGTGGCGGCGGTGCACCGGGTTGTGCTGCAGGTAATGCAGGGTGTCGTGCATCCAGCCCATGTTCCACTTGTAGTGAAAGCCCAGGCCGCCGCCCTGCAGATCGGCGCTGGGCGGCCGGCTGACGCCGGGGAAGGCGGTGGATTCTTCGGCCAGCGTGATGGCACCGGGGCGTTGCACGCCCACGGTGTGGTTCATCCAGCGCAAAAACTCGATCGCCTCGAGGTTCTCGCGCCCGCCATGGCGGTTGGGCAGCCACTGGCCGGGCTGGCGGCTGTAGTCGCGGTACAGCATCGAGGCCACGGCATCCACCCGCAGCCCGTCGATGCCGAAGCGCTCCAGCCAGTACAGCGCATTGCCCACCAGGAAGTTGCGCACCTCCAGGCGGCCGAAGTTGTAGATCAGGGTGTTCCAGTCCTGGTGGAAGCCTTCGCGCGGGTCGGCGTACTCGTACAGATGGGTGCCGTCGAAGTGGGCCAGGCCATGGGCGTCGGACGGGAAGTGCGCCGGGACCCAGTCGAGGATCACGCCCAGGCCGGCGGCATGGGCGGCGTCGACAAAGTACTGGAAGTCTTCGGGGCTGCCGAAGCGCGAGGTGGGGGCGAACAGCCCGATGGGCTGATAACCCCAGGAGCCATCGAAAGGGTGCTCGCTGACGGGCAGCAGCTCGAGGTGGGTGAAGCCCAGGTCGCGCGCATAGGGCACCAGGGTGTCGGCCAGCTCGCGGTAGCTGAGCCAGCGCCAGCCATCCTTTTTGCGCCATGAGCCCAGGTGCACCTCGTAGATGCTGATGGGTTGGTCGAACTGGTTGGCCCGGGCACGTTCGGGGGCCATGGGGCGGTGGGCTGGCAGGCCCTGCACCACGCTGGCGGTGGCTGGGCGCAACTCGGCGCGCAGCGCAAACGGATCGGCCTTCTGCAGCCGGCTGCCATCGGCGCCCAGCACCTCGAACTTGTACAGCGCGCCAGCGGCCACGCCGGGCAGGAAGATCTCCCAGATGCCGGCCTCACGGCGCAAGCGCATGGGGTGGCGGCGGCCGTCCCAGTGGTTGAAGTCGCCCACCACCGAGACGCAGCGTGCGTTCGGTGCCCACACCGCGAAGCGGGTGCCGGCCACGCCGTCGACCATGATCGGGTGCGCACCCAGGCATTCCCAAGGGCGCAGGTGTCGACCTTCAGCCAGCAGCCACAGGTCGAGTTCGCCGAGCAGCAGGCCATGACGGTAGGGGTCGTCCAGCACCTGTTCGACCGGTGTGGCCTCCTCCTGCGTGGGCCAGCGCACCTGCAGCCGGTAATCGCTGGGCGGGGTGTCGGCGCCGAGGTCCGCGGCCCAGACCGGGCTGTCGCCCAGGCGTTGCAGGGCCTGGATGGCTTGCGCTTCGGGGTGGCTCAGCACAACGACGGCCTCTGCCCCGGGTTGCAGGGTGTGCAGCCACCACCGGGCGCCGCGCTGGTGCAGGCCCAGCACGCCGAAGGCGTCGGGGTGGCGCGCCTCCATCAGTTGCGCCAGTTCTTCTTGGTTCAGCATGTCGGCTTGTCTCGTTGGGGGGGCAGGAAGAGGGCGGGTCTCAGGCTGGCGGCAGGCGCTCGTAAAGCTGGGTCAGGCGGTGCAGCAGGGCGGCGTGCTCAGGCTGCACATCGCTCCAGCGAAAGCGCCAGGCCCAGTTGCCTTGCGGCGTGCCGGGCTGGTTCATGCGGTGGCTGCCGTCCAGGCGCAGCACGTCCTGCAGCGGGCAGATGGCGAGGCCAGCCACACTGGCCCAGGCGGCGCGGATGAAGCTCCAGCCCACATCGCTGCCGTCACAGGCCAGGTAGTCGCGCACATGGCGGCGGATGGGTTCGGGGGCGCTGGCCCACCAGCCCAGCGAGGTGTCGTTGTCGTGCGTGCCGGGGTAGGCCACGGTGTCGGGCTCGAAGCGGTGGGGCTGGTGGTGGGCCTCCTGCTGGTCTTCGCCCCAGGCAAACTGCAGCACCCGCATGCCCGGCAGTCCCAGTTGTCGGCGCAGGGCCGTCACCTCGGGGGTGATCACGCCCAGGTCTTCGGCGATGACCGGCAGCGGGCCCAGGGCCGCGCCCATGGCTCTGAACAAGGCCGCACCGGGCCCGGGCATCCAGCGTCCGTGGATGGCGTTGGGCTCGCTGGCCGGGATCTCCCAGTAGCTTTCGAAGCCGCGGAAATGGTCGATGCGCACCTGGTCGACCAGGCTCAGGGTCAGGCGCATGCGGGCTGTCCACCAGGCGTAGCCCTCGTCGGCATGGGCGGCCCAGCGGTACAGGGGGTTGCCCCAGCGCTGGCCCTCGGCACTGAAGCCATCGGGCGGCACGCCGGCCACCACCTCGGGGCGGCCATCGGGGCGCAATTCGAACAGATCGGGCCGGGCCCACACCTCGGCGCTGTGCTGGGCGATGAAGATGGGCACATCGCCGAGCAGCTTCACGCCACGCTGGTGGGCATAGGTGCGCAGGGCCTGCCATTGGCGGAAGAAGGTCCATTGGCAGAAGGCCCAGAAGTCGATGCGCGGGGCCAGTTCGGCCCGTGCCTGGACCAGGGCCGCAGCGTCGCGGGTGGCCAGCGGGGTGGGCCAGTCCATCCAGTCTTGCCCAGGGTGACGCTCGGACAACGCCATGAACAGGGTGTGGTCATCCAGCCAGGCACTGTGAAGGGCGCAGAAATGGGTCAGGTCGGCCTGCTCGGCGGCGCTGGCCCGGGCCTGGAAGCCGGCATGGGCCTGGGCCAGCGCGCCCATGCGCCACGGGATCACGGCCTCGTAGTCGACCCAGCGCCCATCGCCTGCCGGTGGCTGGGCCAGGGCCTCGGGCGGCAGCCAGCCGCGTTGCTGCAGCTCGGAGAGATCGATCAGCAGCCCATTGCCGGCAAAGGCTGAGGGGCTCATGTAGGGCGAGTGGCCCAGACCCACGCCGTTGAGCGGCAAAAACTGCCACCAGCCCTGTCCAGCCGCTTGCAGCCAGTCGATGAAATGGCGGGCGTCGGGCCCCAGATCACCGCTGCCATGCGGTCCGGGCAAGGAGGTCAGGTGCAGCAGGACGCCGCTGGCGCGTGGTGTGGCTTGGGTCATCGAGGCAGGGGTGTGTGGAGGGGGGGCGGCCAAGGTCTGCGGCAAATGGCGTTCGATGCCTTGCTGATTTTGAGGCCGCCATTTGTTGCCTGTGGGTGACTTGATGGCCTAGTCGGTGAATTTGGTGTCCATGGGTTCGGTCTTGGGGCTTAGCGATCTTCGTGCCAAAGGGCCGCTTCTGGGGCGGTCGCCCAGGTGATTCCGTGATCTGCAACAAATCGGGCATCGCCGTAAACTGCCGCCAACCCATTCTGGCGCACGCTGGTGCGTTGCGCGACCCTCTCTCTGTTTTCTCTGGAGCGACAGGCATGACGGACTCTTCCGCTTACACCCCCCCGGCCATCTGGACCTGGAAGACCGCCAACGGCGGGCGCTTTGCCAACATCAATCGACCCATCGCCGGGCCCACCCATGAAAAGGCCCTGCCGGTGGGGCGCCACCCTTTGCAGCTGTATTCGCAGGGCACGCCCAACGGCCAGAAGGTCACGGTGCTGCTCGAAGAGTTGCTGGCCCTGGGCCATGCCGGCGCCGAATACGACGCCTGGCTGATCCCCATCCAGGAGGGCGCGCAGTTCGGCAGCGGCTTTGTCGAGGTGAACCCCAACAGCAAGATCCCGGCCCTGATGGACCGCAGCGGGCCCGAGCCGATCCGGGTGTTCGAGTCGGGCGCCATCCTGATGTACCTGGCCGAGAAGTTCGGGGCCTTCCTGCCTCCGACCAGCGAACCGGCGCGGCGCGCCGAATGCCTGTCTTGGCTGTTCTGGCAGATGGGCAGCGCGCCGTTTCTGGGCGGCGGCTTTGGGCACTTCTACGCCTATGCGCCGATCAAGATCGAGTATGCGATCGACCGCTACGCCATGGAGGTCAAGCGCCAGCTCGATGTGCTGAACCGCCACCTGGCCACGCACACCTACCTGATCGGTGATGAGTACACCATCGCCGACATGGCCATCTGGCCCTGGTACGGGGCCCTGGTCAAGGGGCAGACCTATGGGGCCGGCGAGTTCTTGCAGGTGCACGAGTACACCCACGTGGTCCGCTGGGCCGATCTGATCGCGCAGCGCCCGGCCGTGAAGCGTGGCCGCATCGTCAACCGCACCGTGGGACAGCCCGAGGCCCAACTGCGCGAGCGTCACGACGCCAGCGACTTCGACACCCGCACCGAAGACAAGCTCAACCCCCCAACCTGAGGCCGTTCCATGACTGTCACCCTGTACGACTGCTCCACCGCCCCCAGCCCGCGCCGGGCCCGCATCCTGCTGGCCGAGAAGGGGGTGGTCCATGACACGGTGCAGATCGATCTGCGCCAGGGCGAGCACTTCAGCGAGGCCTTCCGGCGCATCAACCCCCAGTGCACCGTGCCGGCCCTGGTGACCGAGGAAGGCCCGGTGCTGACCGACAACGCCGCCATCGCGGCCTACCTGGAGGCGCGCTACCCCGAGCCCCCGCTGCTGTGCATCACCCCGCTGGAGAAGGCCGAGGTGGCGCACTGGCATTGGCGCGCCGAGTTCGAGGGTCTGCTGGCCATTGCCGAGGCCCTGCGCAACAGCTCGCCGGCCATGGCCAACCGCGCCCTGCCCGGCCCGGTGAACTACCCTCAGATCCCGGCCCTGGCCGAGCGCGGCATCGCCCGTCTGCAGCAGTTTCTGACCGACCTGAACCAGCGTCTGGAAGGCCGCGAGTACATCGCCACCGAGCGCTTCAGCCTGGCCGACATCACTGCCGTGGTGGCGGTCGACTTTGCCCGCGTGATCAAGCAAAAGCCCGGCGAGCAGCACCCGCACCTGCTGCGCTGGCGCGCGGCCATGGGCCAGCGGGCGTCGATGGGCTTGTGAGCTCAGCGCCGGGTCA
>RXJO01000270.1 GCA_003987795.1 Curvibacter sp. | reverse complement strand
GGGCGCGAAGCTCAGTTGCTGGCCCAAGCCGCTAACGCCAAGACTGCCACCCAGCGCGTGCATTGGCTGCGCAAGGGTGCGCAGGCCATCACGGATGCCGTCGCCCCGTTGGCGGCCTGCCGCAAGGGCTGTAGCCACTGCTGCAGCATCTCCGTGGTCATTTCGCGTGCCGAGGCTTCAGTGATCGCCAAGGAAGCTGGCCGGAAGCTCAATGCAGCAGCTGGCTTTGAGGTCGATTTCGAGGGGGATGTGATCGACCGCGTCCGCGAGGAGATGACCCAGAAATACCAAGGCCAGCCATGCGTGTTCCTGGAGTCTGGGCAGTGTCAGATTTATGAGCATCGCCCCTTGGCATGCCGCCTCCTGCTGAACCTGGATGAAGACGATTTGCTGTGCCATCTGGTGCCCAACGCAGATGCGCCTCGTGTGCCTTACCTCAACACCCGGGCGCATGAGGTGAGGGCTTTGCTTGCCTTTGGGAACCAGCAATATGATGACATCAGGGCTTGGTTTTCCGATTGACGCGTATTCCGATTAGATCCAATAGTCTTTCCGACTCAAGTCTTTCACCACATTCGGTGAGCACCTGATACGATGCCAAGAATTTGTAATTAATTGTTCCAGCCGAAACGGAAACGATATCAGAGGTTTATGAATAGAGTCTCTTGCTAACAAGGATCTATGTGTGCGCCTGGAAGGGTGTTTTTGCAATGCCCGTAAGTCACGACTTTTAATTAATGCTGAAGTTGTTATTTATTGGTTGGCAATTTGAAATTGCAGAGAATTTTAAAAATTTCAACTAGATTTTATAAAATAAAGCGGAAGCGCGTAATTTTACGGAGAAAAAATGGGAAAATTGGCGGTAATTCATCTGAGTGATATCCATATACATGGTAATGAAGACAGATGCCTTAATTTAGCATTGGATATCGCTGGGGCTTGTTACGAACACGCGAGAGAAGCTGATGAATGCTTGATTGCAATATCCGGAGATGTAGCATTTTCTGGCCAGGTGGCTCAATATGATGTTTTTAAAGATCGCCTTCTTACTACTATTTTAAAAGAGCTTGAACGAGAGACAGGGCGGGGATGCTATGTATCAATCGCTGCGGGAAACCATGATTGCGTACTCAAGCCTGCTGATGCGGTGCGTGAAATAGTCATTTCTGCCGTTATTGAGTCACCTGAGAAAGCGTTAGACGCTGACGTTATCGGTACGTGCACGAAGGTGCAGGCTAATTTCTTTTCCTTTCTTCATTCAAACGCTGTCCCTGACATTAAAAAATCATCACCACTCTTCTGGCAACAAGATTTCCAAGTGGCTGGGAAGAAGGTGGTGGTTTCAACAATCAATGCCGCTTGGATGTCAAGACTGCCTGAGGAACAGGGGCAGTTGGTATTTCCCTTGGTGCAGTTTGATAACGAACTCAATGCTGAGTGTGATGTGCATCTTGCTTTACTGCATCATCCTTTTAATTGGTACAACCAGCCTGCGTATCAGCAGCTTCGAAAGCGTCTACGCGGATCGTGTACCGCCGTATTGACTGGTCATGAGCACATAGGAAATGCAGGGAAGATTGAGGAGCAGTCATCTGGTGTTTCACTTTATTTCGAAGCTGCGGCTCTACAGCCGCACGAGGTAGGAGTGCAGGCGGGATTCTCTGTCCATGTTTTCGATATGGATGCCAAAGAATCAAAAACTTTCGACTATTTTATCGGCTCGACAGGTATTAATCGTTCCGATAGTTGCATTGTGCAAAGTTGGAAGGAGAAGCTGACTGGTGCAGCTCCGGAGCTCGCAGGAACTTTTAGCTTGAAGCTCAGTGACGCTGGTGGAAATTTTTCTCATGTCGCCAAGGAACAATTGACTCTTGAGGATATTTATATCTGGCCAGATCTTCGTGACTGGGATTCACAAGAGGTAAGTCGTCAACAAACAACGAGTTCGCGAAGTATACTTTCCGATATCACTGATGGACATAGATTCATTTTATACGGCGATGAAAAATCTGGAAAAACTTCGCTGATTTATAGTTATTTCAGAGAGCTTGTCATTCAGGGCTACTACCCAGTATATTTGGCAGCTCCGTCTTTGAGCATAAAAAACGAATCGGATGCTGAGCGCAGAATCAATAAGGCAATTGAGGGGCAGTATACAAGCACTGCGGCAATTAAAGCGTTGCCAAAGTCTAAGCGAATTCTATTCGTGGACGATGTTGATCGAATAAAATCAGGCTTGCAAACGTTGCCTTATCTGCTTGAGTATGCGGGTAGGCACTATGGAGGAATCTGCCTGACCGCTAATACCGGACTTGAAGTTACAAATTTGGCATCGAAAAATGCTATGGAAGTATTGGCAGATTTTGATAGTCGTGAAATCATGCCATTTGGGTTAAAGCTTCGCCATCAGCTTATCAAGAAGTGGGTGCAGCTGGATGCAGTGACCTCTGCCGTCGAACTCGATCGTCGAGTCGAAGAAGTCGAGTCTATCGTGAATACTGTGATCGGTAAGCGGTTGGTTCCGGAATTTCCGCTGTATCTTCTCATATTGCTGCAAAGTAGCGAGCAGCATCGGCATGGTGAAATTCAAAACAGTGGTTTAAGCTTTTATTATCAATATTTGATAACCAAAAGCCTTGGTTCAGTCGGGGTCAAGCCTTCTGAGTTGGATGAGCATTTCAATTATCTTTCTATTCTGGCCTGGAAGTTCAAGTCACTTGAACAGAAGGAGTTGGAGTATCTCCAAATTGGAGAAATGAACAGGGACTTCAGTAATCGCTACGTCACGGTTGAGCTGAAGGAGCGGCTTGAGCTTTTATCTCGTGCCAGAATTCTGTCTGAGCGCGAAGGTGAGTATTATGAATTTTCATATCCATATATTTATTACTTCTTTCTTGGGCGTTATCTTTCTAAGAACATAGAGGTTCCAGAAGTTCGTGCCTTGATTGAAGACTCTTGCCAAAAGCTCTACCTACGTGATGCAGCACATACAGTGATGTTTTTGACTCATCATGTGGAGAATTCATGGGTTATTGGTCTAGTATCTAATGTGCTGCGAGATTGCTTCTCAGAGAAAAGTCCTGTTGAGCTGAATGGTGATACATCATTTATCAGTGAACTTGTCCAGAGGTCGGCGCAATTGCACTTGCCCGTCCCTGATGTTGATAGGAATCAGAGTGCAGCTCGTGAATTACGAGATGGACTCGTTGAGTCAGAGGCGAATGAGGCGACTGCAGATTCGGATACCCTGAGCTTTGCTTCTAAATGGAATTTGCTTCACAAGACAGCGGAAATTCTTGGATTGATTCTTACAAACTATTATGGTTCGTTGGAGCGGCCGAGGAAACAGGAGATGATTAAAGAGGTCTTCGACGGGCCACTTCGAGCCCTTAGGCTTTGGCTGGAGGAGGTTGCCTCAGACTTGCCAGCCCTGGTGGCACATCTAAAGCAAACTGCGCTCGAGAAGAATCCAAAACTTGACGGCGCAAGAGCTGAAGTTGAAATAAAGCGGCGTCTTTTTAATTTGTTTGGCTTTGTTGCGACTGGAGCAATAGCATCTTGTAGCTCATTCGTGGGCTCAGATAAGTTACGAGAAGACGTATCTACTGTCGTGGAACGACAGCCTACTAATGCATATAGATTGATTGAGGCATCATCGCGACTCATGAAGCCTGGCCGGCTCCCATTGGATAGAGTCAAGAAGTTAGCAGCCGACCTAGAAAAGAACCCCTATGCGTTCGGTATTTTGCAAAGTCTAGGTTTTTATCACATGTACATGTTCCATACTGATGAGCCTCAAAAGCAAGCGCTATGTGAAACGCTAAAGATATCCTTCAGTCAAGCAAAAGCGATCGAGATAAAAAAACCAGGTCGAACGTTGCGATAAGGTTGTATCTTTGGAAGGGTTGACGATGCCTGTCGTTGGTTGATGTTATTTAATATTGGCATCAATAATGGTGGTTGCATTAATAAGATTTGGTGAGATTGGTATAGGTCGGCACTAAGATTCGCGATTGAACGTGGAACTGAATAGCAGTACGAGTCCAGTTGATCCTTTGACCTGAACGCTCCAACATGCCGAGGCCTGACGGCCGGATCACGAGGCGCCACCAGGTAGCCAGCCTGCGTCATCTGAAGCTTTTTTTATTTCACGATGACTCCAGCCCGGCACTTCGCTGGACTGCGCTGAAGCTGGATACAGCAGGTTTATCAATAACTTACGCGCGTCCATCATATGCCGGTGCTTTCTGAAACCTGACCCGGCTTACCCTCGCGCCGCTCCTATGTGGCTCTTGGAATCGGGTCGTTCCAAGGAGTCATCATGGCCAAGATCAAGCTCACCAAGACCGCCGTAGAGGCGGCACAACCCCAGGCGCAGGCCGTCGAACTGCGGGACACCGTGGTGCCCGGCTTCCTGTGCAAGATCACCCCGGCGGGTCGCCGGGTGTTCATGCTCCAGTACCGCACGAACGCGGGCGAGCGCCGCAAGCCCGCCTTGGGTCTGTTCGGAGAACTGACCGTCGAGCAGGCCCGCGTCATGGCGCAGGACTGGCTGGCCGAGGTTCGCCGAGGCGGCGATCCCGGCGGCGCCAAAACCGAGGCGCGCAAGGCCCCCACCATCGCGGAGTTGTGCAAGAAGTTCATGGAGGACTACTCCAAGAAGCGCAACAAGCCCAGCACGCAGGAAGGCTATCAGGGCGTCATCGACCGCTGCATCATCCCATTGCTGGGCCGCAAGAAGGTGCTTGATGTGAAGCGCCCCGACATTGCCGGGCTGATGGAAAAGCTCTCGTACAAGCCGACCGAGGCAAATAAGGCATTCGGCGTACTGCGCAAGATGTTCAATCTGGCCGAAGTGTGGGGCTACCGCCCGGACGGCACGAACCCGTGCCGGCATGTCCCGATGTTCCCGCCGGGCAAGGAAACCCGGCTCATCGTGGATGGCGAATTGGCGCTGATCTACCGCCACCTGGACAAGTTGGAGGCCGAAGGGCTGGAGAACTACGTCATCCCCCTGGCGATCCGGCTGCAATTCGAGTTTGCCGCCCGGCGCTCCGAAATCTGCCCACTCGAATGGGCTTGGCTGGACTTCGAGAACCGCCGTGTGGTTTGGCCCGACAGCAAGACTGGCGGCATGTCCAAGCCCATGAGCGCGGAAGCCTATCGGCTGCTCTCGACGGCGCCGCGCCGGGAAGGCTGCCCGTATGTCCTGCCGTCGCCAAACGACCCGGACAAGCACCTGACCTTTGGCGAGCACTACGGCGGCTGGTGCCGGGCGCTCAAGGCCGCCGGCGTGCCGCACGTCGGCACGCATGGTATTCGCCACCGTTCGACCACCGACATTGCCAATTCGGGCGTGCCGACCAAGGTAGGGATGAGACTGACAGGACACAAGACCGTAGCGATGTTCATGCACTACGTCCACACAGAAGACAAGCCAGTACGCGAGGCGGCCGAACTGGTGGCCAGCCGGCGTCAGGCCATCACCGGCGCAGGGCAGCGCCAGTCGCAGGAGGCCGCAGCATGAACAGCGAAATGCTTCTGTATATGGACGACAAGCCAATCCGCCAGACATTGTCTGGCGAATCCTCCCCAACGCCGAGAAAGCCGAAAGTTGAACTGGCAAACCATGCCCGTTTCGGGTATAGTTTTCGGGAGTGCCAAATATGACCGTCTTCAAACGCAGGGACTTTGCACGGTGGCAGGCCAGCGAAAGGCTACCTGACGCCGCTTTGTGCAAAGCAGTCCAGGAGATGGAGGCCGGTCTGGTTGATGCTGACCTGGGCGGCTTTCTCTACAAGAAGCGGGTAGCGCGCCCTGGTGGCGGCAAAAGCGGCGGCTATCGGACGCTGCTGTCGGCACGGATCGGCAGCAGCTATGTGTTCCTGCATGGGTTCCCCAAGAGCAACAAGGCGAATATCACTCAGGACGAAAGGAAGGCGTTGCAGTTCGCTGGCAAGGTGTTTCTGGAACTGTCGGCAGAGAACTTGGCGAAAGCGCTGGAGTCCGGCGTTCTACTGGAGGTGTGTTGTGACGAGCAAGCTCATTGAATCCCTGCGCGGCGACTTGGCTGCGCTGCATGACGCTGGCGCAATCGGCAAGGTAACGATGCGCGAGTTCGATGCCATCTGCCCGCCGCCAGTGCGGGAGTTCAGTGCTGCCGACATCAAACACCTGCGCGAAGAACTGAAGTTCAGCCAGCCGGTGTTTGCGCTGCATCTGCACACGACAGCTTCGACGGTGCGCAAATGGGAGCAAGGCGATACCCACCCGGCCGGCCCGGCGCTCAAACTGCTGAACATCATCGCCGACAAGGGCTTGCAAGCCATCATCTAGTGCCCCGCACTGGTGACTGCCACGCATGGATGAAGCCGTAGTCGTTTTCTCCCGCAAGGGCCTGTTTCAGACCCGGATTGTGGCGCGCGATGTTCGCAGCCGGGA
>RXJO01000426.1 GCA_003987795.1 Curvibacter sp. | reverse complement strand
GAGCACCAGGTGGGTGGCACCCGCTGCGATCTTCTTGGACAGGATGGAGGCCACCATCTGCCCCGGCGAGTCGATCGACAGTGGTCGCTCCACCGAGATCAGCACATCATCGGCCGGCGACAGATCGGCCGTGCCGCCCCAGGCCAGGCAGCCGTGGTGTTGCCGCACGATGTCGGTCAGGCGATCAAAGGGCAATTCGACCCGGGCCAGCACCTCCATGGTGTCGGCAGTGCCTGCCGGCGAGGTGATGGCCCGCGACGAGGTCTTGGGGAACACCAGGCCATGGGCGGCCACGATGGGCACCACCAGCATCGAGGTGCGGTTGCCCGGAATGCCGCCGATGCAGTGCTTGTCGACCACCACGGGCTGGCGCCAGTCGAGCCGGCGCCCGGTCTTGACCATGGCTTCGGTCAGAAAATAGACCTCCTCGCGATCGAGTTCGCTGCGGTTGCTGGCCACGACAAAAGCGGTCAGTTCAATCTTGGAGTACCGGTGCTGGGCGATGTCGCGGATGATGGCATCGAAATCGGCCTGCCCCAGGCGCTCGCCGTCGAGCTTGCGGAACAGCGCCGGGATCGACTCAGGCGGCTCGGCCTGCGAGACATAGGCCGGGTGGCCATCTTCCACGCCGAGCTGGGCAAAGGCATCCTGCGACAGCCCCACCTCGCCACACCCCACCAGAGAGGGGTCATCCACCACATTGAGCGTGGCCAGGATGCGCCGCCCGTTGGTTCGGACCTCGACCTTGGACAGGGCCTGAAAGCCTTCGGCGCGGTAGACCTCACAGTCGCGGTTCAGGTAGGCGACGTTCTCTCGGTAGGTGTCGATGGCCAGACGCCGCAGCTGGAGACTGGGACCGACGGGGACCTTGGCCGGGGTGGTTTCAGGCACGGATTCGCTCATGCGGACTCTCCTTGAACGGCCAGGGCCTTCTGCCCGGCATACCGTGATTTTCCACCCGGAACCGCTGCGTTCAGGATCGGCATGGCACCCAGGTGACGCGGTGGGCGCCCTGGAGGCTGACCCAGGTCAGAGGGAGGTCACGATGATGGTCACGCGGCGGTTCTGCTGACGCCCGGACTCGCTGCGGTTGTCCTCGATGGGGCGACTGAAACCGAAGCCCTGGTGTCGCACCAGGGCCGGCTCGAAACCGCGCTCCACGAAGGCCTGGGCCACCCCCTGGGCGCGGCGCTCGGACAGGCGCTGGTTGTAGGCGGCCGAGCCCTGGTTGTCAGTGTGCCCTTCGATGGTGAGTCGGGTGATGCCCAGCCCCCTCAGCGCGCGCGACAGCCGCTCGATGGCCGCGAGCGCCTCGGCCGACAAGGAAGCGTCGTCCACCGGAAACACCACCCTGCCCGCCAAGTCCAGCTCCCAGCCCTGCTCGGTGGGCCGAAAGCCAAGTTCGCGCAGGGCCGTCTCGCGTGCATCGGGCACCGCAGCAGCCTGTGGCGGTGACGCCGGCGTCTGCGGCGGACTGGCACAAGCGGCCATCAGGCACAACAGACTCAGCACGGTGATCGACCAGCCCCAGGCCGGACGGACATGGGATCGGCCTTCGGCACATGGTTTGCCTTCAATTGTCATCAAGGTCTCCAATCGGGTCTGGCATGAGGCCTGGGCCTCTGGGTGGCAAGGGCTTGACAGGGGATGTGCCACGGGGCTGCAGCGCTGACGAGCGAACCTTGTCGCGGTACATCGCGGCATCGGCCGACCGCACCAGTTCGTCCACGCTGCGGCCCTGGGCGGGGAACAGCGCCGTTCCGATGCTCACGCTCATCGGCAGGGTCTGGCCGTTGTCCAGGCGCAGCGGCTGGACCAGGGCACGGCGCAGGCGGTCCACGCACAGCCGCACCTCGGCTTCGTCACCGACCGGGAACAGCACGGCCAGGAATTCGTCGCCGCCATGGCGGGCCACGAAGTCGGATTCGCGGACGGCCGACTGCAGGCGATGCGCCAGCTCGACCAGCAAGGCATCACCCACGGCATGGCCCAGGGTGTCATTGACCTGCTTGAATCGGTCCACGTCGATGAACAGCACGGCCGCCTGCACGCCCTGGCGCTGGCAGCGCTCGAACACCTCGGCCAGATGGGCGAAGAGATGACTGCGGTTGGGCAGGCCGGTGAGTGCATCGTGCAGGCTGGCATGGCGCAGCGATTCATTGCTGCGGCGCAGGTCGTTGTGGCGCGCGGCAACGCGCCGCTGCTGGCGCTGAAGTGCCACCAGCAAGGCATTGAAGTCGTCAGCCAGGGCATTGAGCTCCTGCACCGGCGTGGCCTGAGCCCGGCGCTCGAAAGATCGGCTGATGCGCACCGCCCGGGTCAGCTCGACCATGGCACGCAGGGGCTGCACGATCACGGCGGTGAGTCGACGCGACACCACCAGCACGACCAGCGCGGTCACCGCCACGCAGCCCAGCAAGGCCAACAGCAACAGAGAGAGCTCATCCAACAAGGCACGACCGTCCGAACGCAGCTGAACCTCGCCCAGCCCCCCCGAGCCCGCCCTACCCCCCTGGACCGCCGCCGTCACCACTTGCGGCATGAACAGGTCGGCCACCTGTCGCGCCAAGCCATCGAAGGGCGTTTGACCGGGGCGCTCCACCTTCAACAGTCGCTGCCCCTGCGCATCCACCACATTGACCCAGGCCAGTTGCTCGCGCTCGGCCAATTGCTCGGCCAGTTCGCGCAAGGCTTCGAGGTCGCGAAAGCGGATGGCGGGCTCTGCGGCGAACGCCAGGGAGTGGGCGGCCATGACCAAAGCGTGCCGCATGGACTGATGCAGCGAATACAGGCTGGCCGCGCTCATGAACAGGCCGGCACAGGCCAGGGCCACGCCCGCGCTGCGCCACTGGCCCATGCGGACCAGGTGGGCCACGCTGAGCACTGGCCCCACATCCGACGGGCGAGGCCGCTGACGGCGGGTCTGCAGAGTCGGGCTCATGGTCGACTCCCGGAGGGTCGCACCGTGAGCTGCAGCAGCCGCGCATTGATGCGCAGGCCGCTGTAGGTGATGGCATCGAGGTTGGCCTTGATCTGCCAACCCTGGGGCGCCTGCAGCAGACAGAACTTGCCGCCGTAGGAGCAGAAATCGTCACCCTGGCCCAGCGTCAGGATGGGGTGTCGGTTCAGGCGCAGCAGCAAGGGCTGCAGGCCACGGACTGGCATCGCCCCGAAGTAGATGGCCTGGCAGTCGAGAAGACTGTCGGCCCGATCGATACGCAGGCTGAGCACCGCGGTCGACACCGGGGGCACGGCCTGCGCCCCCTGGGCATCGAGCTCACGGGCCAGTGCCGCCGAATCGGCCTCGCTGTCGGACAGGCAAAGGCGCAGAGCGCCCGGGTGCTGGGGCCAGCGGGTGTAGTACAGAATGCCCAGCAGCAGATCGGGCAGCGCCAGCGAGCGCGAACCCGGTGCCCCCTGGCTGCCTGGAGCGATGGCCGCCGCCTCGGAGATCCCCTGGGCAGGGGCCGGCTGGGCGCCGGCCAGGACAGCCATCGCCACGATGGCGGACGGCCAGGTCTTGAAGCGCAAACGGGTCAACATCGATCGGAACCAGGCCCAGGTCGGAAGCCCGGGCATCTGAGTCCGATTCTAGGAAGGCACGCTCAACAGGGGCGCATCGCCTGCCTCGAGAAAAAGCTCGGCTTGCGAACAAGTTCACGCAAGATGACGGCCATTCGCGTCAGGCGCTGACGCGAAGGGGCGCTCAAGCCCGCGCCGGCAGCACCGTGCCCACACACTCGCCGAAACCGATGCGCGCGGCCCCGGGCTTCTCACACCAGCCGCGCAGCACCACGGCATCACCGTCTTCCAGGTACACGCGCTGCTCGCCATTGGGCAGTTGCACCGGGTGCTTGCCGCCCTGGGTCAGCTCGATCAGCGCGCCGGCCTGGTCCAGCGTCGGGCCCGACAAGGTGCCACTGCCGAACAGGTCGCCAGGCTGCAGGTTGCAACCGTTGACGGTGTGGTGCGCCACCATCTGCGCCACGGTCCAGTAGGCATGCCGGTAGCTGGTGCGGCAGATCACGGCCGCAGCCTGGGCCGCCTCGCGCAGGCGCGGGGTCTGCAGTCCGACCTCCAGCTGGATGTCGAAGGCGCCCTGCTCGCGGTTGGCGGCCGAATCCAGGTAAGGCAGCGGCTGCGGATCGCCCTCGGGCCGCGTGAAGGCGACCCGGTAGGGGGCCAGGGCCTCCAGGGTGACGATCCAGGGCGAGATCGTGGTGGCGAAGTTCTTCGACAGGAAGGGGCCCAGCGGCTGGTACTCCCAGGCCTGGATGTCGCGCGCCGACCAGTCGTTGAGCAGACAGATGCCGAACACATGCTGCTCGGCCTGGCCCATGGCCACCGGTTCGCCCTGCGGGTTGCCGGCGCCCACGAAAATGCCCAGCTCCAGCTCGATGTCGAGCCGTTTGCAGGGACCGAAGCCGGGCTCGGCCGCACCCGGCGCCATCGTCTGGCCCTTGGGACGCGGGAAGGCCTGGCCCGAAACACCGATGCTCGACACCCGGCCGTGGTAGCCGATGGGCACCCACTTGTAGTTGGGCAGCAGCGGGTTGTCCGGTCGGAATTGCTTGCCGATGTTGGTGGCGTGGTGCACCGAGGTGTAGAAGTCGGTGTAGTCACCGATGCGGGCCGGCACGTCGTACTCGGCCTCGGATTGGGGCACCAGAGCCGATTGCAGCGCGGCCTGCTCAGGCGCGCCATCACGCAGCGCGCGCGACAAGGCCAGGCGCAGGGCGCTCCAGGCCGGTGCGCCCAGGGCCATCAGGGCGTTGAGCTTGTCCTGGGCGGCAGCCTGGGCCGCCTGCCCTGCGAGGCCGGTGAACACACCGCTGGCGGCCACCGCCGCCAGGTCGACGATCTGGTCGCCGATGGCCACGCCACCGCGCCAGGCCTCGCCGCGACCGGTGCGGCGGAAGACGGCAAAGGGCAGGTTCTGAATCGGGAAGTCATGGCCGGCCACCTGGGCCGAAGCGACCCAGCTGCGCAGGGCCGGGTCATGGGTTTCGTTGAGAAGCGTCATTGTTCGATCTGAGGGAGCCTGTGTGGGATGAGGGTTCGGGCGATCTGCGGGCTCAGGCCTGGCTCATGCTGCCGTCGTGCATCCAGGCCGCATGCTTGGGCGCGCGCTTGGTCTGCGACCACTCTTCGATCATGGCCCACTTCACCTCGTCGAGCTTCTGCATCATCTCGGGGGTACCGGTGTCGGCAGCCAGCTCCAGGCGGTGGCCGTTGGGGTCGAAGAAGTAGATCGACTTGAAGATGGTGTGGTCGGTGGGGCCGATCACCTCGATGCCGGCGGCCTCCAGCCGGGCCTTGGTGGCGATCAGGGTGTCCACCGAATCGACCTTGAGGGCCAGATGCTGAACCCAGGCCGGGGTGTTGCGGTCGCGGTCCATCGGGGGCTGGCTGGGCAGCTCGAAGAAGGCCAGGATGTTGCCATCGCCGGCATCCAGGAAGATGTGCATGTAAGGATCGGGCGCCTTGGTCGAGGGCACTTCGTTCTCGGCGATGGCGAGCACGAACTTCATGTCGAGGTGCTTTTCATACCACTGTACGGTCTGCTTGGCGTCAATGCAGCGGTAGGCGACGTGGTGAACTTTTTGAACCAGCATGATGAGGTCTCCGTAGATGTTGTGGCGGGCCAGGGTCGTCGGGGTCTTGTCGTCGGGCACTCGCCATGAGGCCCGAGGCAACGCCATTGGAATGGATCACCAACTATCATGCAAGCCGTTTTATTCAATCAATTTATAGGTTAATCCGATGAATGTGACCTTGCGGCAGTTGCGGGCCTTTCTGGCGGTGGCGCGCACCGGCAGTTTCACCCTGGCGGCCGAAAGTCTGTACATCTCGCAATCGGCGCTGTCGGGCCTGGTCAAGGAACTGGAGCAATCGATGGGCGTGCGCCTGATCGACCGCAGCACCCGCCGCGTGCACCTCACCGAGGCCGGCGAGCGCCTCAGCCCCATGCTGGAGACGGTGCTGCACGACCTCGACGAGGTGCTGCATCGCGCGGTGGACGACACCCACAACAAGAAGGGCGTGGTGCGGGTGGCGGTGTCGCAGTTGCTGGCCTCCACGCTGATGCCTGAGCTGATCGCCCGTTTCCAGGCCAGCCACCCCGGGGGCACGGTGAAGCTGGTCGATGTGCCGGTGGAAGATGTGATGGCGCGGGTGTTCTCGGGCGAGGTGGACATCGGCATCGGCCCCGAACGCGAGCCCAATTCGGACATCGATTCAGCCCGCCTGTTCGACGGGCCTTTCATGGCCGTCTTTCCGGCTGGACACCCACTGGCAACGAGGAAAAACCTGTGCTGGTCCGACCTCAAGCCCTACCCCGTGATCGGCCTGCAGGGCCAGTTCACCGAACGCCTGGCGCAAGACCTGCGTGCCGCCGACCCCGACTTCCAGTTCGTGCCGAGCACTGAAGTGGCCTACATGTCCACCGCCTTGTCGATGGTGCAGGCCGGCCTGG
>RXJO01000145.1 GCA_003987795.1 Curvibacter sp. | reverse complement strand
AGTGCGATGTACGCCCACTGGATGGAGTCACGCTACACCACCCTCAATCCCGCCCGAAAACTCATCGGCAAGCGAACCGATGAATTGTCCATGGACGTGAGGCGCTCGTTCACGGACCAAGACCGGGAGGTGATCGCCCGAACCTTCGACAAGATGCCCGACACCCCGGCCAAACGGCGCCTACGGGCCATCCTGCTGCTATTAGAAATGGGTGGACTGCGTCGAGAGGAAGCTAGCAAGGCGACCTGGGGGCAGGTACAGCCCGTGAGAATCGATGGCCGGCTGACCAATGACATGTGCATCGAGGTCGTGGGCAAGGGCAATCGTCAGCGCTTTGTGCCGCTCCATGATGACGTGGTGGCGGCCTTGCGCGAGCACATGAAGGACCGAAGGGCGCTCATGGCGCAGCGCAAGATGCTTCAGTTCAAGTCCATTCCCGACAACGAACAGCCGCTGCTCGGCGTGCTCGATGACCGTTGGATCTTGGCGCACGATAAACAGCTGGAAAAGCGGAGAGCGTCGGATGCACCGGACATCCTTACCATGGATGCCAGGGGAGTGCCCAAGTTCACAGTCAACAAGAACGGGGCGCTGTCAGTGCAGTCGATCTATCAGATCCTGAAGGATTTCTTCAGCGACTGCTCGGAGATAGCGGGTGAGAGCGTGACTGACAAGCGGGGGACCTTCAGGAGGGCATCAACCCACTGGCTTCGCCACACCTTCGCACACCATTTGCTCAAGGAGACCGATCGAGATCTTGCCCTTGTGCAGACTGTACTGGGGCACAAGTCGATCACCACCACGGCGATCTATGTGAAGGCAGATCTGGAAGAGCGAGTGAAGGGGGTAAAGAAGCTTCGCGGCAGTGTGTAGCCGCCGTGCCAGGTTGTGCGACCGTGCGACGCACTGCCGCTGGTACTTCGCGCGACATGGGGCGTGACCTTCATCTCTCGGCAAGCCTTGACGAAGCCGCGCGTGTCATAACCCTTGTCGGCGCAGATCTGCACGCGCATGCGAGTCGACATGCGAGTCCAAAAATGATTTGGAACAATCCCTACGGAATTCTAAGAATGTATAGGCCCATCTGAATAGACTTTCCTGCATGCCGCGATGCCGACATGTCGATAGACTGTCCCTGTGGACCAACATGGCCTTAGAGCAGTTCAAACCCGGCGATTACCAAGTGGTCGCAATATCCCGAAGTGGATCAATGACACTTTGACGAAATCTTCTCCCAATCGCCGCGAAGCCGGGGCGCCCGACCTCCAAAGAGGCCAGCAAGCCGCGATTACAGATGGCCAGTGCCTGGTCCATGTCGACAGGACTTTGGAGAAGGGCAGCGATGCCATCGCCAGCGCCAAGCGCAAGTTCCTTTGCGCGTTCGGGAAACTTTTCCTGCAAAGCAATTGCCATGGCTGCTGGCCACTCACTCAAGATATCCGTTTCTTTTCGGACGTCCAATTCTTGCGTAAGCCAAGCCAAGGCCAGCACTCGCCCCAGATCCTTGTTGGAGCGCTTGTCCGTCGTCCCTTTGATCAATTCAGGCCTGATAGCTGGGTGGTGAAGCATGTTCGCCAAAGCCATCATTTCAGGGCGAGCGATGCGCATCCCTAAGACAGTAAGAATTGGCTGCCACTCCGCCAGGGCCAAGAAGTTGAAGCTGCAAATGGCGAAGTGACCCATGGTCGTTTGGACCCGTCGGAATGTTTTCGCCTCCTGTGCTTGCGTGTCAGGAGCTCCCAACAACTCCAGAAACCAATCAGCTGATCCTCGATCACCGGGTGGTTGCAACCTGATCATCGGGAGTTTGTCTTCGGGCGTTTCGTCGGTGCCAGGTGTGCTCCATTCACCGCCAGCTTTGGGCGCCCAATTTGCCTTGAGCAACTGCTCGGTCACGGTGCCCGCTGCACTCACCGCCTTCGCGTGCGGAGAAAACATGCAGTCGACATCCTTGGTACGGATGCTGCGCTCCGGATTTCCGGAAAAATAATGGTACCCCGCTGCAAGGCTGCCAATGATGATCACGTGCTCTCGACACTCTTCAGGCAGAGCTTCTGCAATCTGCTTCAAGACTTCTTCAGGTGACAAGGGGGTCATAAGGGGCCTGGGAGTTGATTGAGTTGAATATGGGAAGCGAATTCCGTTGCCTCTCTCGCGTAGCCCAGGTCAATCAGATCCGCCAAGCAATCGATCTCATTTGCTCGCGGCAGATCGGAGAGATCAGCAATCGTTCCCCATTTGGGTTCGAACGTGACATGCACTGCCAAAACAACTCGCTGTTGTGCCTGGGAGCGAATTTCTAGGCCAGCATCGAGAGTCTTCGCGATGTCCAACGCACTGCCGGATACAGAAAGATCAAGCCTCGGAGCTGAGGTAATGTCCAGTTCAGGGAAGTACCAAGAGGCACCATGAACCCCCCCCACCAAGATGGAGGATGGGAGCTTGTCTAGCTTTTGCAGACGCTCCAACTGCTTAAGCAGGCGCTCAGGCGAACCAAACCCAGTGGGGTCTGTGAAAAGCAGGCTTTGACGCTGCTTGGAATGCTCACGGCCCAGTTCCATCAGTTCATCGACGGACAGCGGTCGCACAGCAACACCTCTGGAGCCTTCAGATTCGAGACGCTCAGCGACCCTCAGTTCGCGCAGGAGCGCAGCCACAGTGGGGTAGCTCACGCCACAAAACTCCTGAAGCGCCTTGATGGTCACGGGTCCTACATTGTGGAGCCTCAGTCGCGCCAGCGATGTCATGACAATATGGCGCTGCGACATTGAGGAGCCGGCTGAAGCGCCGTGCATCTCTTCCCGCTCAACAAGCTCTTGAAGCCAGATCTGAAACTCCTCGGAGTCCAACTCCAGTGAGCCCCCCATCTTCGGCTGCTGCACCGCTGTAGTGCTGCTGAAAATCAGATAGTTGATCCGAGACGCCAGGGTTGGGTGAACAACACGGCGAAATTGTTCCAGTTCCTCGCTCAAGCGAGCCGTCGACAGACGAGTCTTGACCAGCGTCAGCACGGCCTCGTTCCGCTCTGGCTCCGACGAGAGTGCATAGGCAAGCTCCAGAAAAGCACTGCGCACGTCTCTGGAGCTGCTGGTCTTCTTGACTTCGACAAGGACATCACGGTCAGGCCCATGCCAGCGGCCGTCAATTTCAGTCACTGAGGTGTTGGAATTGAGGTTGCGACTCATTTTTGAGTTGCGACTTTAACATTGAGGTCGCAACCAAACAAGTCGGCGTCAGGTCTCCGTGCAGGCGTACTCCGGGACATGAAGCCGCCATCGGCATACCCATCAATGCGATGAATTGAAAGATGCATCAAAGACTTGCGCATTGTTCAGGGTGGACTACTTAAGCCGCAGAGCATGCTTCTACTCAGGTGCCTGCCACTCCCAGCCTCGGCCATTCTCAGACATCGTATCAGGTGTCTGCTAGGGGTGATGTACGCCCCGAGTTGGCTGGTTTGAGTCGGAGTCTGTGGCCAATTTTGGATCGGTCTGGGTGGCAGATTTGAATCGGACTCACTGGCGGATTTCATCGGAATTCGCAGTGAATGCATTGGGCAGAGCCATGAACAAGACTTATGATGACCAAGAACCGCAGTTAGGCAGCGCGTTCACCTTGCATGAATGCGGTTCGAACGGTGTGTAGTTCGCAGCTGGATTCAAGGCGCCGCGAAGCTCATATTTGAAGGGCTCTAAGGAGGGACGCATGCGAAGTCTATCGATGGCAATTGCCGCAGTGAGCCTTGTACCTATACTTGTCTTTGCACAGGCGTCGGTTGCCAAGCCTCCTCCTCCCGCCGCCGACGTCCCGGAATTGAATACGGTGCGGCCCAGTGTTTTTTGCGGCAACTGCGACCGGCCTTTCGACACAAGCACCCACGAGAAAATTCTGGAGAGCCTTGCGTCCAACCCTTACAACGGCGAGCTTCGCCGGGCGCTGTACACCCAAGACACGTTGCACCAGTTCGAATCGAAGGCGCACTTCGACAACTGCGATTTCGATGGCGCAATCGCGTACATGGAACAACTCTTGGATGAGGTGGGCGCCAACGTGGCGTCGGCTTCGCGCGCCAAGGCTGCAGGCGACAAGACGGCAGCAGAGAGCGCTATCAAGGCTGCGTTCTTCTCCCTTGGACAGGCTCTGCATGGTGCTCAGGACTTCTACGCCCACTCCAACTACGTGGAACTTTCTGTGAAGGCGGCCAGGACGTCCGCAGACCTGGCGTATCTGGCACCTTGGACCGACGCGGGCAAGGCCAGCATCCGTAGTCTTGCAGGCAAAGGGCTCGTATCCGGCTTCGTTTTCTGGGGCTTCCCACAGAAGTGCCCCTCGGGCACTGCGTCTCACGGCGACTTGGCAAAGGACAAAGCAACAACCAAGAGTGGTGCGGTTAAGGTTGCGCACCTGGAGAACCGTAGTCAATACCAGATTGCTGTGCAACTGGCACGGGCAGCAAGCCAGGCCTTAATGGACAATGCCTTCAACCGGTGGCCGCTCATGAAGGAGTACAACGGGCCGAATACGGCGTTCGAGTTGCTTGTGGACCGCCGCGGCCTATGAACCGACACGCAACTGAGTTGGGGTTGGTTGCTGCCCTTTTCGCAGGGGCTCCGTCGGATGTTCTTGCCCAGCCCGAGGTGCCGGCGTGCCGCCTCGCCACTGCGGACGCTAAGCAGGTCGAGCGCACCCTCGGGTTAGCCCTCAAAGGGTTTCAGGAGCTTGGACAGCCGCTTCCGTTTGACTCGGTCGCAGTGAACCCCACCTCTGCGCCGACGACACCCCGCACCCTGGTTGCCTATGTTGTCTCAGACGCCACGACGAGTGCAGTTGATGGGAACGGCTGCGTGGTCAAGCAGCCAGCCGTGGTCCGGGACGAGGAACTCGATGAGCGCAGCGTTCGCGGCGGCTGTGTCGCAGCGGTCACTGGCGGGGTCATCAGGTGCTCTGCGGATGCCGTGGCAATCTTCGGCGGCACGCCCGATGCGGCCAGCAAGCTCAACCCAGCCCTGCTCTACGTTTTGTCGCACGAGCTCGGACACATTGCACAAGGCCGGCCCGGGGAGTACGCCGGCCGCCTGCAGACCATCAATCTCGCGGCCAGTCGTTCGGAGAAACTCCAGGTTCTTCAGGATGCGTGCGAGCCGGGCCTGACCAAGGTCGAGGAAGACGCAGACGCTCAAGCCGTGCGGCTGCTCTCGATCCAGCTGCCCAAGCCGCCTTTTCGCGAGCCCACCTTCTCACAGCGAGGTTCAGTCCTGTGGGGCATCGACCAGCTCAATCTCTCTGCCAACACTTGGACTTCTCGCGCCCTTGCACGCGAGTACAGCAGCCAGCCCACGCCACACAAGGCCTTCGTACCGACCGAGTTTCCGACACCGGATGCCAAGGTCAAAGCCAACGCTAAGCGCTTCGTGTGCGAGGTACTAACAAGGAAGACCGGCACAGTCTCGTTCCCTGGCCGCTCTGGCACCCATCCGACATTGGAAGTTCGCATTCAGCGAGTGGTAGAAGCGCTTCGCCCGCTTGCAGCGTCTTTGCCTGCAATCGACGGCTCGCGCGAGTACCAGCCCGTGGCCACTCTACAGAACCAGCTCTCCGAGATCTTCACCTTCATGTACCGTGAAAACGGCAAGTACCTGCAGGCGGTGCAGAGCTCCATCTGTACGCGCGTCAATAGCGACAAGCCAACGCAAGGCTGCTGAACGCAGCAACGAGGAGGAGAAAAATGAAAATGCACAACGAACGTCTGGCGCGCCGCGCTGCGTTGAAGGCAGCACTTGCCTTCGCTGCAGCTGGGTCGCTCCCAGGCTGCGGACTCTTCACGCGGCGGCCATCACCTGTCTGCCCTAATTCGCCAGAGGTCAGTCGGATTGGCACGCCGCTGACGATTGACGCCCACTGCCATGTCTTCAATGGCTCTGACCTCCAGGTCAATGGCTTCGTGACTCAGATTTTGGCCCGCCAGAGTGGTGCGATCGGCATCGGAGCTCGCGCCATCGGTCCTTTGCTCCAAGGCCTCGGTTGGACCTTGGCTCCGAGTGGCCAAGCTGAGAGACAGAAGCTCGTCGAACTCGGACGTGACCTTCAGTCCTGCGCGCCCGAGGAGCATGGCCGCCGACTGCAGAACTTGCGTGACGAGGCCTACAAGGCCGGACGCTCCACGCTGCAGATGGCACTAGCCAACTCACCGGAGCTGCAGCAGTTCAAGCAGCAGATGCAGATCCAAGGAATGGATCTGAACATGGACGCTGTCTCGCTCGCACGGCTGCAGCTCATAGGCGACATCGAACGCTTGGCGCCAACGGCAAGCGAGTACAAGCAAAGCAGAGCCGGCTCCGACATTCGGCTCATGGCGCACCAGCGCTCAGCACAGGGGATTGAGGTTGCCCCCGAAAAGTGGAGCTCTTAGCCTTGTTGAAAATATCGACAAGGAGCTGAGAGATGACACACAAGCAGGTGCGT
>RXJO01000584.1:5168-38728 GCA_003987795.1 Curvibacter sp. | reverse complement strand
TAGGTCATCGTCAGGCTATTACAGCCCTCAAAACCCCCTCCAGGCAACTGGCGGGGGTTTTGTCTTTGGGGAATTCAAAAGTACTCTCCGCAGGAATGGGAAATCACGCTGCGCGTTCTAGCCTGACCCCAGATGCCTTCCAGAAGGCTCAACAGTCTTTTCTCTGATCACCTCGGGATCGCCCCACTGAGGCGATCCACTGAGCTCGATGGCCTGCGGCCTCTTCTTACGCCAAGGCAACTCCGTCCACGAACACCTTCAACTCTCCCTGCTTGAATTCCACCCAGGATTCGTCGCGTGTCAAAGGTTCTGTCACGATGATGGCGACGCGATCGCCTGGTGAGGTACAGGTTGTCCAGTCGATGCTGATGTCGTCATCGGCCAGTGTGGACTGACCAAAAGGTGCAGCGCGCTCCAAGTAGTGCAGTCGGGTCGATGCATGAGCCCAAAGGGCCTCACCGTTGGAAAGAAGAAAATTGAATGTCCCATGCTTGGCAATGCGAGGCGCAAGCTCACGCAGTGTGATGGTCAGCTCGTCCACAGACGGGACATTGGCATGAGATTTTGCGAGCTCCTGCATGATCCAACAGAAGGCCAGCTCACTGTCGGTGTTACCGACAGGGCGGAAGTGCCCGTGTAGCCTGGGTGAGAAGTCTTTCAGGTCCCCATTGTGGGCAAACACCCAATACCGTCCCCAGAGCTCGCGAACAAAGGGATGGCAGTTCTGCAGGTTCACGGCGCCTTGAGTGGCTTTTCGGATGTGGGCGATGACATGGCGGCTTTTGATGGGATACCGGCGGATCAACTGAGCGACAGCAGATTCAGCCGCCGGCTCATGGTCCACAAAATGCCGGAGACCACGCCCTTCAAAGAACGCGATTCCCCATCCATCTGAGTGATGATCTGTGCGTCCTCCTCTTTGGGAGAAACCAGAAAAAGAGAAGGTGATGTCGGTCGGGACGTTGCAGTTCATCCCCAGCAATTGACACATCGATCAGCGTTCCTTTGGATTGTTGCTGTTGAAGTGCTCAGGGCCTTCTTTCAATTGCCAAGCCGCCGCCATGGCCAGCAGGCACAAGGCGGCAAGCATCATGAAAACTTCATCAAAGGCAGCCACGCGGGCTGCACTGGTGACGGGGTTGCTCAGAGAGTCGCCATGAACGGCCAGGCGCCACTCGAGCATGATCCCACACAAGCTGACCCCCGCCGCACCGCCCAGCATGCGCAGAAAATTGATGCTGCTCGCGCCTTGCGGAATCAATGATTTTGCCAATGGACGCATGGCGCCGAGGTTCAACGAGGGCAAGATAAAACCCAATCCGATCCGGCCAAGAACAGCCAGCAAGGCCAACTGCCACAAAGCCGACTCTAAAGACAGCATCACCATCAACGCAAAAGAGGCCGCCAACAGCGCCAAGCCAATACTGACCAGCCAATAGGTGGGCTGCTTGTCTGCCATGCGCCCAACCACTGCGATGGTTCCGGCCAGCACAAAACCAGCAGGGAGCAAAATGGTCCCTACGTGGGACGCCGAAATATGCAAGGCCAATTGCATGTACACGGGAAGCAGATAGGTGGAGCCAAACAACGCGGTTCCATAGATCACTGCCACCACACTGCCCATGGCAAATTGCCTGTAGCTGAACAGGTGGAGGTTCATCAGTGCCTCACCCCCGTTGAGCACGATGCGACGTTCCCACCAGATGAAGATGAACAAGGACGCAAGGGCTGCAAGTAACAGAAGAACTGCCTGGACGCCTGATCCGCCCCGAAGATCGACCAGGCCGTTGAGCAGGCAAAGCGTGCCTACGCTGCCGAGGAGCAAACCGCGCCAGTCCAGTGCTGCTCCATGGCGGTTTGCCGCCACACCACCGGGCGCCGTGGTCGGAACGAAGCGGTAAGCCATCCACAACGAGGCCAGGCAGAAAGGCACGACCATGAAGAAGATCGAACGCCAGCCAAACAGATCAACCAGAATGCCGCCGATGCTGGGCCCGACAGCAGGTGCCAGCACGACGCCCATGCCGAAAATACCACTGGCACGACCTTGCTCATGAGGTGCGAAGGCTCGCAGGATGATGATGGCAGGAATGGGCTGGACAATGCCTGCCGCAAGACCTTCCGCCACTCTGGCACCCAGCACAAGAGGGTAGACCTGAGCAAAGCCCCCTACGACGCCGCCGACCAGCAACAGCGTGACGGCCCCTGCATAAGTGCGGCGGTAGCCGTAGCGGGCCAGCAGCCAGGGCGTGGTCAGCATGGAGACCGTCATCGCGACCATGAAACCTGAACTCACCCACTGAGCACGTTCCTGACCGAGCGAGAAATGGTGGCTCATGGCCGGAATCGCCACGTTGACAATGGTGGACGACATGATGGACGCCATCGTGCCGATCATCACCGACAGCAGCAGTAGCCACCTGTAGCGTTCCCCGTAGCGCTCGCGTAACGCCTGGATATGCAGCTCGCCTTCGCTCGCAGGTTGTGAAGACATTCGTTCGGTTCTTTATTGATCGGTCATGAACTCATCGCCGCAGCCTGCCGACGCTCGCCTCGGGAGCGAGGCATACCAAAAGCGTCGAGACCAACGCCCGCGATTGAAGAAGAGATGACGGTCACTACCTGACTGGGCTCAATGAGGAGTCTGACATCCGGTCTATCTATGGGGCGGGTAGGCATTGGGAATGCATCGCTGATGCTTGCAAAGACTTAAATCATAGAAGGAATGTGACTTTCTGGTGCTGCAGCGACCGAGTGGCGCCATTGAATCTGTCAGATTCAGCCGTCGAAATGAATCAGACATCCACTCATTCGGGCGTTTGTGCACACTGTGCGCACACGCAACGCAAGCCGCGCTCTTCAGCGGGAAGTCGTGCGAGTAGGTCGGCACGGATCGGCGTGCTCATGCACCAGCAATTCGACGCATCGCCTTGGCAAGCACCACATTCGTTGGGCTGGCCGCACAAGGGACAGCGGTCTGCCGGGAGGTTGTTTGGGGGCGGATCAGCCGTCATGACCGCATTGTGCCGCCCGATGGGCTGGGTGGACAGGACTGCCATGTCAAAAAAAAGGGGCACCCTGAGGTGCCCCAATCGGAGGTCTGAAGCCGCAGGGGCTCAGGCTTGTGCTTTGACCTTCAGACGCCAAGCGTGCAACAGCGGCTCGGTGTAGCCGCTCGGCTGCACCAGCCCCTTGAACACCAGATCAAGCGCCGCCTGGAATGCCGCGCCTTGGGGATGGGCCACCAGGCTGATGTACTGCGGGTCGCCGGCGTTTTGGGCATCGACCACGGCTGCCATGCGTGCAAAAGTCTCGCGCACCTGAGCCTCCGAGACCACGCCGTGCAGCAGCCAGTTGGCGATGTGCTGGCTGCTGATGCGCAGCGTGGCGCGGTCTTCCATCAGGCCCACGTTGTGAATGTCGGGCACCTTGGAGCATCCGACGCCCTGGTCCACCCAGCGCACCACATAGCCAAGAATGCCTTGAACGTTGTTGTCCAGTTCTTGCTGTTTCTCGGCGTCGCTCCAGTTGGCCTGGGCTGCGACCGGAATGGTCAGCAGATCGTTCATCAGCGATTCCGGATCTTGGCTGGATTGCTCGATCTCAGACTGCACCTGCGCCACATTGATTTGTTGGTAATGCAGGGCGTGCAGGGTCGCAGCGGTCGGCGATGGCACCCAGGCCGTGTTGGCACCTGCCTTCGGGTGACCGACCTTTTGGTCCAGCATGGCGGCCATCAGATCCGGCATGGCCCACATGCCCTTGCCGATCTGGGCACGACCGCGCAGGCCGCACTGCAAACCGATCAACACATTGCGACGTTCATAGGCTGCGATCCAGGCGCTGCCCTTGATATCGCCTTTGCGCAGCATCGGGCCGGCATGCATGGCAGTGTGCATCTCGTCGCCAGTGCGGTCCAGGAAGCCGGTGTTGATGAAGGCCACGCGACTGGCCGCTGCGGCAATGCAAGCTTTCAGGTTGACACTGGTGCGACGCTCTTCGTCCATGATGCCCAGTTTCACGGTGCTGTCGGGCAGGCCCAGCAGTTGTTCCACGCGGCTGAACAACTCGCTGGCGAACGCCACTTCCACCGGGCCGTGCATCTTCGGTTTCACGATGTAGACGCTGCCGGTGCGGCTGTTGCGAATGCCGTTCACGCCATGGCCTTGCAGGTCGTGCAGTGCGATGGCTGTGGTGATGACGGCGTCCATGATGCCTTCCGGAATCTCCTTGCCCTCGCCATAGAGAATGGCCGGGTTGCTCATCAGGTGACCCACGTTGCGCAAGAACATCAACGAACGGCCATGCAGGCGCACTTCGCCCCCCTTGGCGCCGGTGTACACGCGGTCCGGGTTCAGGCCTCGGGTGAACGTCTTGCCGCCCTTGCTCACAGCTTCGGTCAGCGTGCCTTTCAGAATGCCCAGCCAGTTGCTGTAAGCCAGCACCTTGTCGTCGGCGTCCACAGCAGCCACCGAGTCTTCCAGATCGAGGATGGTGGAGAGTGCGGCCTCCAGGACCACATCACTCACACCTGCCGCGTCGCTCTGGCCGATGGCTGTGCTTCGGTTGATCTGGATGTCCAGGTGATTGCCGTTGCGCTTGAGCAGGATGGAGCTGGGGTTGGCGGCATCGCCTTGGTAGCCCACGAACTGCGCGGTGTCCTGCAGGGGGCTGTCGCTGCCGTTGCTCAGCTTGACCAGCAGTTGCCCATTGACCACCTGGTATGCCACGGCGTCCTTGTGTGAGCCGTTCGCCAGCGGGGCCGAGGTATCCAGCACCTGGCGTGCAAAAGCGATCACCTTGGCACCTCGCACGGGGTTGTAGCCCGAGCCCTTCTCAGCGCCATCGGTTTCGGGGATGGCGTCCGTGCCATACAGAGCGTCGTACAGGCTGCCCCAGCGTGCGTTGGCGGCATTGAGGGCATAGCGGGCATTGAGGATGGGCACCACCAACTGAGGGCCAGCCTGCAAGGCCAACTCGGCGTCCACTTGGGTGGTGGTGGCCTTGGCCTGCACGGGCTGTGCAGCCAGGTAGCCGATCTTCTCGAGGAAGGCTCGGTAGGCAGGCATGTCGGTGATGGGGCCAGGGTGCGCCTTGTGCCAGGTGTCCAGCTCGGTTTGAAGCCGGTCGCGCTCAGCGAGCAGCGCAATATTCTTGGGCGCCAGATCGGTCACGATCGCATCGAAGCCCTTCCAGAAGGTCTCGCTGCTGACGCCGGTGCCCGGCAGAACTTGTTCGTTGACAAAGTTGTACAGCGAGGTGGCAACTTGCAGGCCGTGAACGTGGGTGCGTGCGGTCATGGTGAGGTCCTTGTGTTGAAGATGAAATCAGTCAGGAAAACGAAAAAGCAAACAAAGTCGGAGTCCGGGTGAGGCGGGGCAGGGGCGTTCGTTGGGCATCAGATGGAATGGAAGAAAGTCAGCACGCTCCGCAGGCTGGAGCCAGTGCGGGTAGGCGGCGGCCCGATCTGCTCTGCAGGCCGATCGCCGCGGTTGACCCACAAGGTGTTGAATCCATACCAGGTGGCCCCCAGGGCGTCCCAGCTGTTGCCGCTGACAAACAGGATGTCGCGCGCCGCCATTCCGGTGCTCTTGGGCCCCAGGGCATAAGCCTCCGGGTGGGGCTTGTATCGGCGTACGGCATCCACGCTGATCACATGATCCAGCCAGGTGCTCAGTCCGGCACTGCGCACGGCCACCGCCAGCATCTCCGGGTCTCCATTCGACAGGATGCCCGTGACCACTCCTTGGGCCTTCAGCGCTTGTAACACTTCCCGATTTTCGGGAAAGGCGCTCAAAGCCCTGTATTGGTTCATCAGTCGCCGTTCCTGTGTCTCGCCCAGCGGCAATCCCAGTTGCGCAGCGGCATAGCGAAGCGCGGCCTGGGTCACAGCCCAGAAGGGTTGATAGTGTGTCCCGCCTTCATGGGTCAACAACTGGGTGTACTCAATTTGCTTGTCACGCCAGAGGCGGCTCAGAGCGTCACCCTGACCTGCATACAGCTGTTCCGCCAGCAGACTCACACTGTGAACGTCGAACAACGTACCGAACGCATCGAACAGCACCGCCTTGGGCGAACCCGAGGCGGATGTGGATGAGATGCGGCGTTTGTCCATTGCTCGACTTTATTCCATCCTTCAATAAACATTAATAACTTGGAAATAGATTTATTTGTGACAAAAAAACATGTAATCTTGCCTCGCAGCGAGGAGTGCGCGTGAGGATCTGTGCGTGAGAAATTTCGTCAAATTTGCATTGAATTTGACGGTAATTCGGGTTGTTGGGGCTGGAGCTTTGACTTTTTGTGACGTAATCTGCGGTTCATGGACAAACTCAAACAGATGGAGTCTTTTGTGTCGGTGGCGACCCGGGGCAGCCTGACTGCTGCCGCCAATGCGGAGGGCGTCGCACCCGCCATCATGGGACGTCGGCTGGATGCGCTGGAGGAGCGACTGGGCGTCAAGTTGCTCATGCGCACGACCCGCCGCATCACGCTCACCCATGAAGGCAGCGCCTTTCTGGAGGATTGTCAGCGTGTGCTCGCCGATGTGGCCAACGCCGAGGCCAGCGTCAGTGCGGGGGGGGTGAAGGCCAGCGGGCATTTGCGGATCACCGCACCAGCGGGGTTCGGACGTCGGCATGTGGCGCCGCTGGTACCGCGTTTTCGGGCTCAACACGCCGAGGTGACGATCTCACTCAACCTCAGTGATCGGGTGGTCGATCTGGCCGGAGAGGGCTACGACTGCGCTGTCCGTGTTGGCGACCTGCCCGACTCCTCTTTGGTGAGCGTACGGATGGCTGACAACCGGCGTTTGTGTGTGGCCACGCCTGAATACCTGCAGCGCAACGGCACGCCGAAACACCCCTCCGAGCTCTCCCGTTTTGACTGCCTGACCTTGTCGAGTGATGCTTCGCAGACCCGCGGCTGGGCGTTTCGTCTGCCCAAGGAGGGTGGCTTTGAGCTGGTGCACCTCAAGCCGGGCGGGCCTCTGGATTGTTCCGACGGACAGGTACTGCATGACTGGTGCCTGGCCGGCTACGGGGTGGCCTGGCGCAGCACCTGGGAGGTCGAGACCGAAATCGCCCAAGGACGCCTGGTCACCCTGCTGGACGAGTTTGCTGCGCCTCCCAATGGCATTTACGCCGTCTTTCCGCAACGCAAACACCTGCCGCTGCGTGTGCGTCTCTGGATTGATTTCCTCAAGCACAATTACGGCCAGCCCGATTACTGGAAGGTGTCCTGACCTTTCCGCTGCCTGCTGCCCCCCATGGGGCTGGTCGGCCTTGGGCTCGAGAAAGACCTTTCCATGACCCTAGAAGCCCTGCTGGCCAGTTTTCATTTGCTGGCCATCCTGACCTTGGTGGTGTTCCTCTCCAGCGAGGCGGCTTTGTGCCGTCCCGAATGGCTGAACGCTGCGGTGGTTGAACGTCTGCCCAGGGTGGATCTGTTTTACGGTCTGGCCGTTGCCTTGGTGCTGATCACGGGCCTGGCCCGTGTGTTTCTGGGCGTGAAGGGGGCGGCCTGGTATGCGACCCAGCCCCTGCTGCATCTGAAAGTGGGTTTGTTGGCCCTCATGGGCCTGCTGTCCATCTCGCCCAGTCTGGCGTTTCGCCGCTGGCGTCGCGATTGTCGTGCCACCGGGGTGTTGCCCGATGCGACCGAAGTACGCCGGGTGCGGCGCCTGGTGATGTGGCAGGCGCACCTGTTCCCAGTCATTCCGGTGGTGGCGGCATTCTGGGCCCGTGGCTGGTGAGATCAGGATGAAGTCTGTCATTCTCTGTGCCGATGACTACGCACTCAACCCAAGCGTGTCACATGGCATCGTTGCATTGGCCGAGGCAGGTCGGCTCAGTGCTACCAGCGTCATGGTGCTGTCACCGCGGTGGGCGCAGGACGCGGTCTTGCTGACCCCCTTGCGGGGCCGCATCGATGTCGGCCTGCACCTGGACTGGACCAGCGAGTTCGCTCTGGCCGATGGACACGGGGCGCCCCTGGGGGCATTGATGCGCCGCAGTTGGTGGCCAGGGCTGAAGCCCACCCAGGTGAGCGCGGAGGTGCAACGACAACTGGACCGCTTTGAGCAGCACTGGGGGGCGCCACCTGACCATGTGGACGGGCACCAGCATGTGCAGCAATTTCCAGGACTTCGCCAGGCACTGATTTCCATCCTCGCACAACGTTATCCCTCTGGCTGCCGCCCCTATTTGCGGGTTTCACGCCCGGTGGCCCGACAAGGCGGGCTCAAGGGGCGGGTGATTGCCGCCATGGGCGCTGCTGCCTTGCAGCGCCTGGCCAAGGCTCAAGGGTTGGCGGTGGCGCCCTTTCTGTCGGGTATCGACGATTTCCAGTCTGACCTGGCCGGCTATGCCCACAGCATGGCCGGCTGGTTGACCGAGGCTCCGGAAGGCTGCCTCATCATGTGCCATCCAGCGCAGGCGGCGGAGCCGGACGACGAAATCGGTCAAGCCCGGGTGCGTGAATGGACCTACCTGTCCAGCCCGGCCTTTGTTGCTGCGCTGCGGCAGGCCGGGGTGCAGCTCGTGCGTGGACAAAAAGTTCTTGCGCCCTCGCTTTGAGTGCGGGCGCCATTCTCTCGGAACACACCGTGACTGAACGACAAAAATCCTGGGCCAGCCTGGCCCTTCTCTGGGGCTTGCTGCTGGTGCTGGCGGGCCTGAGGCCGCTGGCGGTGCCTGATGAGGGCCGCTATGGGGACATCGGACGTTGGATGCTGCAAAGCGGCGACTGGATCATCCCCCGCCTCGACGGCATCCCCTTTTTCCATAAACCGCCCCTGCTGCATTGGCTCAATGCGAGTCTGATGGCCTTGTTCGGCGTGCACACCTGGGTTGTCCGCCTCGGGCCGGCGCTGCACGCGGGGCTGATGCTGGTGGTGATGTATCTGGTGCTGCGACGCCTGCCCGCGCTGCCCGGACGCGACAGCGAACACCTGGCCCGGCGCGCGATCTGGGTGCTGGGGAGTAGCCTCGCGTTTCTGATCGGCGGTCAATACGTCAACCACGACATGCTGGTGGCCTGTTGGATCGGGGTCGCGATCTGGGCCTTTGCGATGGCATTTCTTCAGTCGAGCGGCCAGGCGCCCGACCTGTGGCTGGCCCGCGCCGGCTTTGTTGCCTGTGGTCTGGGGGTTCTGAGCAAAGGTCTGATCGGGCTGGTGCTGCCCGGACTGGTGCTGTTCTTGTGGCTGTTCCAGACCCGGCAATGGCGCAAGGTGCCTCGATTGCCATGGATCAGTGGGGTGGCTCTGTTCAGCGTGATCGCCGTGCCCTGGTTCGTATTGGCCGAACGTCGGGCGCCGGGCCTGCTGGCCTATCTGTTCGGGGATCAGCAATTCAATCGCTACACGGCCACCACCTTCAACAATGGACGCCCCTGGTGGTTTTACCTGGCGGGACTGTTTTTGCTGATGTTCCCATGGACCTTTCTGGTCCTGCCCCAGGTGCTGACCTGGCTGCGCCGTCGCAGCCTGCCTGGGCCGCAGGGCCTGGGGCCCTGGGTGTCGCTGGCCTGGATCTGGCTGGTCGCCATCATCGGTTTCTTCTCGGTACCCCATTCCAAATTGATTGGTTACGCTTTGCCGGTGATGCCACCCCTGGCCTTTCTGGCGGCCCTCGGTTTTGAGCAGACGCTGGCCCACCGGCCCCATGCGGGCCGCTATTTCGGTGGCTTGCTGGTGGTGGCGCTGCTGGTGGCCTGCGGGGTGGAGTGGGCGGCCGCCCGGTACACCGAGCGGCGCGGCAGCGCCGATGTCGCTTCCGCACTGGCCTGCCAGATGTCGCCAGGCGACACCGTGCTGGCGGCCGGTGATTTCCCTTACGACCTGCCATTCGTGGCCCGCTTGCCTCAGGCCATGGTCGTGATCCAGGACTGGGCACTTCAGCGCCGGGAAGCCGGAGACAACTGGCGTCGCGAATTGTTTGAAGGGGCGGATTTCGATCGTCAGGCCGGACAGGTTCTGCAGGGGCAGGACACCTTGGTACAAGCATCTCGTCTGCCGGGCCAATGGCTGGTAGCTCCGCGTGGATTCGAGGTGAAAAACTTCGACCTCGTCCTCGAGGGCCGGGCTTGGGTCCTGTACCGAAGCCCGACGACTGTGGCCGGTTCGGGCCTGCCTTCCTGCCGGCGCTAGTGGGTTGTCACGCCTGCGGGGGCGGCAGCCCCTGACCGTGCCTGGCCTTCATCAGGTAAGTGGGGCGGCGCTTCACCTCTTCGTAGATGCGTCCGATGTACTCGGCCAGGACGCCGATTGACAAGATTTGAATGCCACTGAGCAGCATCATGCCGGCGGCCAAGGTGGCATAACCCGGTACGTCGATGCCGTAGACAAAGTACGACACCACCACCCACAGGCCATAGCTGAGCGAGGCCAGTGAGATCAACAGCCCCAGCACCGCCAGGGCCCGCAAGGGCAAGGACGAGAACGCCACCAGGCCTGTCAGGGCCAGTGAGGCTGCACTGCGCAGGCCGAAGCTGCTTTGACCATCGGTGCGTGGCAGGGGCTCGTATTCCAGGGCGGTGCTGTTGAAGCCTACCCAGGCATAAAGGCCCTTCATGAAGCGGTTTCGCTCTGGCAGGGTCTTGATGGCCTCGACCACCGCCCGATCCATGAGCCGGAAGTCCCCGGCATTGGGCGGGATCTTCACCCGGTTGTTGTGATTCACCAGCGTGTAGAACAAGCCAGCCAGGCTGGCATGCAACCGGGTCTGATCGTCACGGGTCTTTCGCACGGCATAGACCACATCCATGCCCTCGCGCCAGCGCTGCAACATCTGGGCCATCAGAGAGACCGGATGCTGACCATCCGAGTCCATCAGGATCACGATATCGCCCCGGGCGGCTTCCATGCCGGCGGTCAGTGCGGCTTCCTTGCCGAAGTTGCGGGACAGATCGATCAGCACCACTTCCGGGTGTTGACGGGTCAGTTCGATGGCTGCGGCAGCCGTCTGGTCGCGGCTGCCATCGTTCACGATGACCACCTCCACCTGGGGTGACAAGGTGCGCAGGGCCTCCAGCACCTGGGGCACGAAGCGACCCAGGTTGCCGGCCTCGTTGTAGGCCGGCATCACACAGGAAATGGATGGGGTGGTAGTGGCTCGATCAAGCATGGTCGGGATTATCGACCAGCGGCGTGACGGCTGGCAGACCCAGCGGCAGGGCTGGGCGTCAGGAGGCCTTTTTGGGCTTGCGCAGGCATTCGCTCATGAAGGCCTTGCGCTCGCCACTCGGCCTGCCAGTGGCCTTGAAATCCGCACTGCAGCGCGACATCCGGTTTTGCGGCTTGGCTTGTCCGGCATCGCCGGTTGTCGTGATCTTGTCTTGGGCCAGCGCGGGCGCGATGGCCAGGCTCAGAGCCAGGCCAGTGCCAAGGACGCTCGTCCTGATGAGCGAGCGCCAGGCTCGTGGTTCATGGTTGGAGGCATGGGCAGGCAGGCCTGCAGCAGAGAACATCGTGGACATCAAGCTATCTCCCTTCAGATGGTGGTTGCCGGCGGCATCCTGCCCATCATTCGACGCGGAAAACTTGCTCTTCAGGTCTCCATGCACCCATGCGGCCGTACCGTTCAGGCACCGCCCCGTAAAATCACGCCATGCTATCTGTCAAACACGATTTGCTCGCTGCGCTGGCGGCTGAGCTCGAGAAACTCTCTCCCGGTGCCGGTGCCAAGGCGGTCTTCGAATCGCCCAAGGTGGCGGCCCATGGCGATTTCGCCTGCACGGCGGCCATGCAATTGGCCAAACCCCTCAAGCTCAACCCACGTCAGGTGGCTGAATCCCTCAAGTCGGCTCTGATGGCCACGCCCGTGTGGGCGCAGTGGGTTGATGCCGTCGAGATTGCTGGTCCGGGCTTCCTGAACGTCCGGCTCAAGCCCTCGGCCAAGCAGGAAGTGGTGCGTGAGGTGCTTCAGGCCGGGGAACGCTTCGGCTGGCAACCGGCACGCAACGAGCGCGTGCTGGTCGAATTCGTCTCGGCCAATCCGACCGGCCCGCTGCATGTGGGACACGGGCGTCAGGCTGCGCTGGGCGATGCCATCTGCAATCTGTTCCAGACCCAGGGGTGGGATGTCTGGCGCGAGTTCTACTACAACGATGCCGGCGTGCAGATCCAGACCTTGGCCAACAGCACCCAGTGCCGTGCCAAGGGCCTCAAGCCCGGTGATGCCGGCTGGCCCGAATCGGCCTACAACGGCGACTACATCGGCGATATCGCCACCGATTTCCTGGCCGGCAAGACAGTCAAGTCAGACGACCGCGAGTTCACCGGCAGCGGCGATGCCGACGACCTGGATGGCATCCGCCAGTTTGCCGTGGCCTATCTGCGCCACGAGCAGGATCTGGACCTCAAGGCCTTCCAGGTGAAGTTCGACAACTACTACCTCGAGTCCAGTCTGTACACCAGCGGTCGTGTGGAGGACGCGGTCAACAAGCTGATCGCCGCAGGCAAGACCTACGAGCAGGATGGCGCTCTGTGGCTCAAGTCCACCGATTACGGGGACGACAAGGACCGCGTGATGCGCAAGTCCGACGGCACCTACACCTATTTCGTGCCTGACGTCGCCTACCACATCACCAAGTTCGAACGGGGCTTCGGCAAGGTGGTCAACATCCAGGGCACCGACCACCACGGCACCATCGCCCGCGTGCGCGCCGGCCTGCAGGCGGCTGGCGTGGGCATTCCTCAAGGCTATCCCGACTACGTGCTCCACACCATGGTGCGGGTGATGCGCGGTGGGGAGGAAGTCAAGATCTCCAAGCGCGCCGGCAGCTATGTCACGCTGCGCGATCTGATCGAATGGACCAGCAAGGATGCGGTCCGCTTCTTCCTGCTGTCGCGCAAGCCCGACACTGAGTACATCTTCGACATCGACCTGGCGCTGGCTCAAAACAACGACAACCCGGTCTACTACGTGCAGTATGCCCATGCCCGCATCTGCTCGGTGCTGGCCGCCTGGGGCGGGGATGTGGCCTCACTGGCGAAGGTCGATCTTTCGCCGTTGGAAGGCCCGCAGGCTCAGGCCTTGATGCTGCAGCTGGCCAAATACCCCGACATGCTGACGGCCGCTGCGCAGGATTTCGCCCCACATGATGTGACTTTTTACCTGCGGGATCTCGCCGCCAGCTACCACAGCTACTACGATGCCGAACGCATCCTGGTGGACGACGAGGCGGTGAAGCTGGCCCGTCTGGCGCTGGTCGCGGCCACGGCCCGGGTGCTGCACAATGGCCTGGCGGTGCTGGGCGTATCGGCACCTTCGAAAATGTGAGCGACAACATGAAAAGACAAGGCGGCGGGACCTTTCTGGGTCTGGTGCTCGGCATGGTTCTGGGCTTGGGGGTGGCGTTGGCCGTTGCGGTCTACGTCACCAAGGTGCCGGTGCCTTTTCTGAACAAGGGCCAAACCCGGTCTGCCGACCAGGATGCCGCCGAGGCGCGCAAGAACAAGGACTGGGATCCCAACTCGCCCCTGTACGGCAAGAACCCGGCTCGCCAGTCTTCGGGCGGCACGGTAGGCGCCGATGCTGGGACTGATTCCGCCAAGACCGACGACAAGGCTGCGAAGCCGGACAGCAAGGCCGACGTCAAAGCCGACGCCAAGCCTGACAAGCCGGATGGGCGCGCCGACAAGTCTGACCGTCCTGAGGTCAAGCCTGTCACCAAGGGCGGCGACACCAAGGCCGCCACCTCTTCGGATCCGCTGGGGGACCTGGCCAAGGCCAAGTCGGCGAGCTCTGGCTCGGGTGTCGATCCTTTTGACTATTACGTTCAGGCAGGCGCCTACCGCACCAATGAGGATGCTGAGACCCAAAAGGCCAAACTGGCCATGATGGGGTGGGAAGCCCGTGTTACCGAGCGTGAACAGGCGGGGCGCACTGTGTTCCGGGTGCGGGTGGGGCCCTTCTCCAAGCGTGACGATGCGGAACGCATCAAGGAAAAGCTCGACAACGCCGGACTTGACACCACCATGGTGCGGGTGCAGCGCTGAATTCAGGGCTGCCGTTATCCGCCTTCAGGTTGTGAACTTTTTGCTGTCCGTTCCTTCTGAGTGACGTGACCCCCTTTTGAAAGAGGCTTTCTGATATGAAACGTCGTGAATTTTCGCTGGCCCTGGCGGCCACTTCCACCGCCGCCGCGGGCTTGCTGGGCGCCCCATCCGCCCAGGCTCAGGCAGCCTTCAAGGCCGGCAAGGACTTCGTGGCTCTGAGCACGGCCGCCCCGGTCGATGCCCCGGCTGATCGCATCGAAGTGGTCGAGTTCTTCTCGTACAACTGCCCTCACTGCGCCCATTTCGAGCCCGAACTCGAAGCCTGGCTCAAGAAGCTTCCCAAGGACGTGGTCTTCCGACGCCTGCCGGTGCCATTTCTGGCCGATTTTGAGCCCAAGCAACGCATGTATTACGCCTTGGAAGCGATGGGCAAGGTCGACGAGTTGCAGCTCAAGGTCTTCAACGCCATCCACACCGAGCGTCTCAAGGTGGTGGGCGACGCCGCCATCATCGATTGGGTGGCCAAGCAGGGCGTGGACAAGGCCAAGTTCACTGAGTTCTTCAAATCCTTCTCGGTGACGGGCAAGGCGACCCGTGCCAAGCAATTGGTTGACGCCTACAAGCTCGATGGCGTGCCTGCGATGGGGGTGGCTGGGCGTTTCGTCACCGACGGGACCATGGCTGGGGGCATGACCCGCGCCTTGCAGGTCACCGATTTCCTGATTGCAGAGGCCCGCAAGTCCCGCTGACCTGTCTGCATTCGTTCCAGCAGCCCGCCTCGTGCGGGCTTTTTCTTGCCTCCGCCAGCGAACCAGTCGTCTGCATCGGTACAATCGATTGCAAGAACCATGCCTTTATGAAACCTGCTTTTGTATCTTCATTGCTGATCGCGTTGGCGCTTGGGCTGACGTCGCAGGCCTGGGCCGAGCGAGCTGATCGCAGCAAGCCCATGAACATCGAGTCGGACAACCTGCGCCACGACGATCTCAAGCAGGTGAGCGTGTTCACCGGGCGGGTTGTCATGACCAAAGGCACCATCATCATCCGGGGGGCTCGCCTCGACGTGCGTCAGGATGCGGAAGGCTATCAGTATGGGGTGGTGACTGCCGAACCCGGTTTGCGGGCTTTCTTCCGCCAGAAACGAGATGGTGGCGAGGAGTACATCGAAGGCGAAGGTGAGACCATCGAGTACGATGGCCGAGCCGACAACGTCAAGTTCATCAAGCGGGCTGAGTTGCGGAGATACCAGGGCACGACCCTCAACGATCAGGTCACTGGCGATGTGATCGTCTACGACAACATCACGGATGTTTTCACCGTCGATGGCGCTCGCCAGACACGCAATGTGAACACCGGCACCCCTTCTGGTAGCCGGGTACGGGCCATGTTGTCGCCGAGAAACGCGGCCGCTCAGGACGGTGCGCGTCCAGAAGCCGCGAGCCCTGCTCCTAGCCTTCGCCCATCCGGCGCTCTTTCGGGGGAAAAGCCTTGAGTGCTGCGCACGTGCACGAAGCCACGACCAGCCGGCTGGAGGCGCGCCACCTGCGCAAAGCCTACGGTAGTCGCAAGGTGGTCAAGGACGTTTCACTGTCGGTCGACAAAGGTGAGGTCGTCGGGCTGCTGGGGCCCAACGGCGCCGGCAAGACCACCTCGTTCTACATGATCGTCGGGTTGGTGCGTTCTGATGCAGGCGAAATTCTCATGGATGGTCAGCAAGTCGGCCACATGCCCATCCATCGGCGCTCCCGCCTGGGCCTGAGTTACCTGCCCCAAGAGGCCTCAATCTTTCGCAAGTTGTCGGTCGCAGAAAACGTGCAGGCCGTGCTCGAGCTTCAACAGGACGAAGAGGGGCGCCCGCTGTCCAAGGCCGTGATTGCCGAGCGCCTGGATGCCCTGTTGCAGGACTTGCGGGTGGAACACCTGCGTGACTCCCCGGCTTTGGCCTTGTCGGGCGGTGAGCGGCGCCGTGTTGAAATCGCCCGCGCACTCGCCACCCAGCCACGCTTCATCTTGCTGGATGAGCCGTTCGCGGGGATCGATCCGATCGCTGTGATCGAGATCCAGCGCATCGTCGGGTTTCTCAAGTCGCGTGGCATCGGCGTGCTGATCACAGACCACAACGTCCGTGAAACACTGGGCATCTGCGATCACGCCTTCATCATCAGCGATGGTCATGTGCTGGCCAAGGGTACCCCGTCCGAGATCGTGGAGAACGCCGATGTCCGGCGTGTCTACCTCGGCGAGCACTTTCGAATGTGAGCATGAAACAGGGTTTATCGCTTCGCGTCTCGCAGCATCTGGCACTCACGCCGCAATTGCAGCAGTCGATCCGGCTGCTCCAGCTTTCCACGCTGGAGCTCAGCCAGGAAGTCGATCAGATGCTCGACGAAAACCCTTTTCTGGAGCTGTCCACCGAAGAGGCTGCTCGCGAGGAATTTGGGCTGGCACAGGCCGATGTGCCCGCCCGCGACGATGAGGCCTCTGCCTTCGATGAGCTGCCTGTCGCGGCCGCCAAGGAACAGGCCTCATCAGCCGAGGTCAGCTCCACAGAACTCGAGCCCACGTCCAACACGGTCGAAGACGAGCCCAGTTGGGACGGAGACGGCCAGGTCGAGATCGCCCCTGATGACAGCGAATGGGGAGGCGATGCGCCGCCCAGTCGCAACAATCTGGGCGAGGATGGCGAGGTGGATGCCACCGAGCTCGCCCGCAGTCAGGAGTCCTTGCAGCAATTCCTGCATCGTCAGGCCCTGGCGTTGCGTCTGTCGCCCGAGGATTCGGCGGCCTTGCGTTTCCTGATCGAGTCGTTGAACGACGACGGCTACCTGGAAGATCCGCTGGAGGACTTGGCCCGCGGACTGGCCGGAGACGATCTGGAGCAGGTCGAAGAACTGGTGCACCATTTCACGGTGGCACTGCGCCTGCTGCAGAGTCTTGAGCCTGTCGGCGTCGGCGCCCGTGATCTGCGCGAGTGCCTGAGTCTGCAACTGAAGCAGCTCCAGTCCGATGAGGGCGGTGTCGATGACGTGCTGCCCGAGACGCTGGACGTGGCCATCAAGCTGTGCAGCCAGCCTCTCGAGTTGCTGGCACGGCGCGACATCAAGCGGCTGCAGCAGCTCTGTGGCGAAAGCGATGAGCGCATCCGTGCTGCGCTCAGTCTGCTGACCCGCCTGGAGCCCAAACCGGGCCGACGTTTTGTCGATGTCGAGCGCAACATCATCGTGCCCGACGTCATCGTCACCAAGATCGGACGCGGCGCTCAGGTGCGCTTCCGGGTGCAGCTCAACGCCGAGGTCATGCCTCGCCTCAAGGTGCATGACATCTACGCCAGCGCCCTGCGCTCGCACAAGGGCGAAGGTCATGCCGCGCTGCAGCAGCGCCTGCAGGAGGCGCGCTGGTTCATCAAGAACATCCAGCAGCGTTTCGACACCATCCTGCGGGTTTCCAACGCCATCGTGGAGCGGCAGAAGAACTTCTTCGTGCATGGCGAACTGGCCATGCGCCCGCTGGTCCTGCGTGAAATCGCTGACGAGCTCGGCTTGCATGAGTCCACCATCAGCCGCGTCACCACCGCCAAGTACATGGGCACGCCCTTCGGCACCTTCGAACTGAAGTATTTCTTCGGCTCGGCGCTGGGGACCGAGACCGGCGGCAATGCCTCCAGCACCGCGGTGCGGGCGTTGATCAAGCAATTCGTCGCCTCAGAAAGCGCGAAAAAGCCTTTGTCTGATAACCAGATTTCTGAAATGCTCAAGGAGCAGGGCATCGAATGTGCACGTCGAACCGTGGCCAAGTACCGCGAAGCGCTGCGCATTGCCCCCGCCAACCTGAGAAAAGCCCTCTGACCCTGTCATGCGCACGGCACGGCGCCTGGGTCAGGGTTCGTCGGTCGTGCCGGAGTGAATCACCGTGAACCAACTGCAACTTTTCATGCCCTGCGCTGCCGGCGTCGAGGGCTTTCTGGCCGATGAGGTCCACCGCATCACCGGGCTCACCGGGCAGGATCTGTTGACCGGTCGGGGCGGGGTGCTGGCCCGTGCTTCTTGGCGTGACGCCATGAAGCTCAACCTGCACAGCCGTCTGACCCAGCGGGTGCTGGTGCAGCTCTCCCATACTGGCTACCGCAGCGAGCGTGATCTGTACGAGGCTGCTAGCAATGTAGCCTGGGAAATCTGGTTCACCACCCGGCAAACCTTCAAGATCGAGATCACGGCCCAGCACAGCCCGCTGACCAGCCTCAATTTTGCGGCGCTGAAAGTCAAGGATGCGATTGCCGACCGATTCCGCCACAAGACCGGCGTGCGTCCCGACGTGAACACGCAGTGGCCCGATGTGCGCATCTATGTGCACCTGACCACCGACACCGCCACGCTGTACATCGATACCTCGGGCGAGCCCCTGTTCAAACGCGGCTGGCGCGAGGACAAGGGCGATGCCCCGCTCAAGGAGACCCTGGCAGCCGCCATGATCGCCGCCAGTGGCTGGGATCCGCTCGGCGATGCCCCGCTGCCCTTGTATGACCCCTGCTGCGGCAGCGGCACCATCGCCATCGAAGCAGCACAGATGGCCTGCAACATGGCAGCAGGCGCCCAACGCCGCTTTGGCTTCGAGAAGCTGCTGCCGTTCCAGTCGCATGTCTGGAATGCCCTGCTGGGCGAAGCCCGGGCTGCCGAGCGGGCACCGGCCGTGCCTGTGTTCGGTAGCGATGTGGCCTTTCGCATGGTCGATTTCGCCCAGCGCAACGCCGAACGTGCCGGCGTGGCCCATGCCGTGCAACTGCGCGGTGGCGATGCCTTGCAGCGCATGCCGCCATGCGAGCAGCCCGGCGTGATGCTGCTCAACCCGCCTTATGGCGAGCGCATCGAAGCGGCCGGTGTGGCCGGTCAGCGAGCCAGTCTGCGTCCGTCGCGTGGCGGTCGTGAGTCAGCGCAGACCGAAGATGGCGGTGAATTTTTCGTTCAGCTCGCCAGCCATTGGAAGAAGAACTACGCCGGATGGCAGGCCTGGATGCTGACCCCCGACCTCAAGTTGCCCGGTCGCATGCGACTCAAGGAGTCGCGTCGGGTGCCGATGTGGAACGGCCCCATCGAATGCCGCCTGTTCCGTTTCGACCTGATCCGAGGCAGCGTGCGCGACAAGTCCGTCCGGCCCGAGTCCGCAGGCCCTGTGGGTGATGCTCCCCAGGGGACCTGAGTTGTCGGAACCCTGTATGACGGCCAGCGGCCGGGTGGTGCTGGACACCAACATCGTCTTGGACCTGTTCGTGTTTGAAGATGCGACCACGGCCCCGCTGCGCGCAGGACTGGAGGCTGGCACCTTGAGTTGGTACGCCACCCGTGCCATGCGGGATGAGCTGGCTCGCGTACTGGCTTATCCCCAGATCGTGCGGCGCCTGTGCTTCTACGACCGCTCGGCTGAGCAAGTGCTGGCCGAATTTGATCGTCATGTGCAAACCGTCGAGACCGCGGCCAAGGCGCCCTGGACCTGCAAGGATGGTGATGACCAGAAATTCATCGACTTGGCGGTGGCCTTGGGACGCTGCACCTTGCTCAGCAAAGACCAGGCCGTGCTTTGCATGAGGCGTCGACTGGCTGCGGCTGATGTGATCGTCGGCCCAGCGTGGCTTGAGGCCAGCGCTGTTTGATTCGACGACAGCCCCACGCAGGCGAGAGCTTTGCAGCACGCCATCACAGTTCTTACGTGTTTATTGTGCGCCACTGAACATTGATTCGACTTCGCTGCCCAGGCCTTTCTCATGATGAGGTTTCTGGTGCGTTGCCGGCCTCTCCTGCACAGGCGTGAGATGTCTGCCGACGTACCGGCCCCGCCCCGATGCGCAGTGCATCGCGCGGTCACCGAGTTGCTGAAGGCTGCGAATGAAACATCACACCTCTGCCTGTCTTGCCGCAGGCCCTGTTTCGCCCCCATGGGCGCTGATGTCTGAAATACCGGCGCGTGTGTTGCTCTCGCAGAGGTCTCATGTTTGACACGACCCAACGCATGAGGGATTTCACGCTCCAGGTCTATGCGCGCATGGGAGTCAGCACCTCTGCTGCGTTTGAGGCGGGCAAGCAGAGTCGGGTCATCTCACGCAAGGCCGGTGATCTGATCTGGCGCACGGGGGCCCCCATCACCCATTGGCACCACATCATCGAAGGCATGGTGGCCGAGCAGGTCACCATGGATCAGGGCCTGAGCTATCCCTTGACCTTGCACAGCAGCAACAGCTGCTTCGCCAAGCACGATCTGCTGGGGGATGGCCGAGCCCAGGTCGATTACTTGGCGGTCACCGACGTCGAGCTTCTGACCTTGCCTGCCTCGGCCTATCTGGCCCTGGTGCGCAACGATGCGGGCTTTGCACAGCACCTGTTGGGCGAACTGTCCTCCCAGATTCGGCAGCAGAACAACCAGTTGATTGTCAACAAATGCAGCAATTCGGCACTGCGGGTGATTGGTGGTCTGGCTTTGTGTGCCGAGGGCCTTTGTCTGGCGGCCGAGGCCTCGGCGGCTTCCGGTCAAGCGGAAGGAGACAGCCTCATGCTGCCACTGTCCCAGCAGATGATTGCACGCCTTTGCGGGGTTTCACGCACGCTGTTCTCGGAGTACATCGGACAGCTGGAGCAAGGCCATTGGGTGCGCCTGCAATACCGAGGCGTCGAATTGCAGAGGCTCAGCGCCTGGCGTGGTGTTTTCGTGCGCCTGCACGGTCATCAGGTGTGGCGGCGCAACCCCCCCATCGAGGCTTTGCTGGGTTTGTTGGCCGAGTGCGCAGCTGATCGAGAGCAGCGATACGCCTGACCCGCGTTGAGCAGACGCTTGTGCAGCTTGGCTGCCGCTGTTCTGGCCCTGTGTTCAGCTCAACGCTGGGGCAGCTCGCCCATGCACGCTAGCACGTCACCGTCGCCGAAGTCTGTCGAGGCGGAGGGGAGAAACTGTTCGCCTGTGCCAAGGGCCAATAGGCTTGAAACAGGTTCGGCAGCCCGTCGAGCGGGCCCAGCAAGGCGCCGTCGGGCACCTGCATCACCAACTGGCTCAATAGCCGCACCTCGGTGTCTGACACCCGCCGCACGATGTGATGTGCCGTGATGTCGTTCGGATGCCGCAGGCCGGCGGCCTGGATCAACTCCTTCAGGGCATGCAGGGTGCTGTGATGCAGGTTTTTCACCCGGGTGGCTTTGTCGGGCACCACCAAGGCCTGCTGACGCAAAGGGTCCTGAGTGGCCACCCCGGTGGGGCACTGTCCGGAATGGCAGGTCTGTGCCTGGATGCAGCCCAGCGCCATCATGAACCCCCGTGCTGAATTGCACCAGTCGGCTCCCAGCGCCATCATGCGCGCCACATCAAAGGCCGTGACCACCTTGCCAGCGCAACCCAGGCGGATGCGATGGCGCAGATTCACCCCCTTGAGCGTGTTGTGCACCAGCAGCAGGCCTTCCTGCAAGGGCGTGCCGACGTGGTCGCTGAATTCCACCGGTGCTGCCCCCGTGCCGCCCTCGGCACCATCGACCACGATGAAGTCGGGGGTGATGCCGGTCTCCTGCATGGCCTTCACCATGGCGAACCATTCCCAGGGGTGGCCGATGCACAGTTTGAACCCCGTGGGCTTGCCACCACTGAGCTCACGCAGGCGGGCGATGAAGTGCATCATCTCGACAGGGGTCGAGAATGCCGTGTGTGCCGAGGGGGAGATGCAGGCCTGACCCTGCGGCACGCCCCGAGCCTCGGCGATCTCGGCGGTGACCTTGGGGCCGGGCAGCACACCGCCATGGCCAGGCTTGGCGCCCTGACTCATCTTCAGTTCGATCATGCGCACCTGGGGGCTGCGCGCGTTTTCGGCGAAGCGCTCGGCACTGAAGCTGCCGTCGGGATGGCGGCAGCCGAAGTAGCCCGAGCCGATCTCCCAGATCAGGTCTCCGCCATGCACGCGGTGATGTTGCGAGATGGAGCCTTCACCGGTGTCGTGAGCAAAGCCGCCTTCCTTCGCCCCAAGATTGAGCGCTCGGATGGCATTGGCTGACAGGGCCCCGAAACTCATGGCCGAGATGTTGAATACGCTGGCACTGTAGGGCTGGGCCGTGTCGGGCCCGATGAGGACGCGAAAGTCGTGGCTGGGCAATTCGGTCGGGGCCACCGAGTGGTTGATCCACTCATAGCCTCGCTGGCCCACATCCAGCAGGGTGCCGAACGGCCGGTTGTCAGGATCACCCTTGGCGCGCTGGTAGACCAGGGTGCGTTGGGCACGGGAGAAGGGACTGGCTTCGTTGTCGCTCTCGATGAAGTATTGTCGAATCTCGGGACGGATGTACTCCAGCACAAAGCGCAGATGACCGATCACGGGGTAGTTGCGCAGCACGGAATGCCGCTTTTGCAGAACGTCATAGACCCCCAGGGCAAACAGGGCCCCGGACAGCACCGCCCATTCCGGCGCCAGGGCCTGGTGGTACCAGCCGACAAGGCTGAGGGCCAGAGCGGCTGCGCACAGGGCAAAGGCGGTGTAGCGCACGGGGTAGATGGCATTGAGCTGCTTCAGCATGGGGGCTCCGGAAAGGATTTGGCGCGTGTCCGAAGGGCGAGGCCGGTAAACTGCTGTACCACGCAGCGCTTCGCCCACGACCTGTGGCCGACCGATCATACGATCCACGGCCTGATGCGTTGGTCTAGCCTGCTCCGTTCATCCTGATGCGTTCCAACGCCCCCGACATGTCTTCTGATTCCCAAGCCGATACCCCCAACGAAGTGGCCGCTTCACCCGCACTCGTCTACCCAGTGCCGGGTGAGCGCCTGCCCCCCGAGGCCTTTGACGAGCTGGATGCCATCCTGGATGACCTGCGCAGCCGCGAAGACGAGATTCCCCAATGGGAGTTCTGTGAAGGCTTCATGGCCGCGGTGATCTGCAGCCGCCGGCCTCTGCCACCGGCCGAGTACCTGCCCATGCTGCTGGGCGATGGCATCACAGCCGATGAAACCGATGCCCAGGGCATCCCAAACCTGACTGCATTTGCCGACCCGGCCCAGCAGGCCCGCTTCATCAGCCTTTGGCAAGCGCGCTGGAATGAGGTGCAGACGGCGCTGGACACCAAGGTGGACAGCCTGGGCGACGAGCGTTGCTATGAGCCCGAGGTGATGGACATGCGCGGCGCCATGGCCACGCTTTCGGAAGAGGAGTTGGCCGAGCTGGGTGATCAGGAAGTGCCGTCCTTCGGCCAGATCTGGGCGCTGGGCTTCATGTTCGCGGTAGAGAACTGGCCCGAGGAATGGGCTGCGCCCCGTGACAAGGAAGCGGCCGAATGGCTGGACGATGCACTCAATCGCATCGTGGCCCTGACTGAGGACGACACCGGCAAACCCGAACTGTCGATGTTTGCCGAAGATGGTCCGCCCAGCCTGAGCCAGGCCCGCCTCGATGCTTTCGGCGACGCCATCTGGGCGGTCTATGACTTGCGTCAGCTTTGGAAGAGCTTCGGTCCGCGTGTGGAAACCATCCGCAAGGAGGCCGGTCCGGGGCGCAACGATCCCTGCCCCTGTGGCAGTGGCAAGAAGTTCAAGAAGTGCCACGGCGCCTGAGGCCGCCAGAACCCTGCTGCCTGGGATCAGCCCAGGAATTTCTTGAGGTTGGCAGCCGCCGTGCTGCGCACCTTGCGCTTGAGCGAAGGCGACCAGCCCAACAGCAGGCCCGGCAGCCCCAGGGCCTGTCGGGCCCAGCGCCAGAATCCGAAGCGGTCTCGGTGGCTGGCGATCAAGCCCTCCGGCGTGAAGGTGAATCGCGCATCGATGATGTTGTGCACTTGACGGCCGGTGGCACTGAAAATGTAGTGGGCCTCCCAATGGGCCTGACCACCCCGGTCATCGGCTTCGATGCCATTGAACTCGATGCGCCAGGCGCCCGATGGACCCTTCTGGGCGGCGGTGCAAAGCATGCGCCACATGCCGGCGATCTGAGCTTGGCCTTGCAAGGCAAATGCTTCATCGTCAAAACGTGCATCGGGCGCATAACACTGGGCCATGGTGGCGTGGTCCAGTTGGCTGAAGGCCGTGTAGAAGCGCTGCAGCGTCTCGGCATTGCGGTGGGTCATGATGCGGTTTCCTGTGGGTGGGGTCTGAGCGCAGGTGCTTTCAAAGCTGCCCGGGCATTTCGGCGGCGAGGAAATCGTACACGGTCCGGATACGGCGATTGGTGCGGATTTCTTGGTGAACGGTCAGCCACATGGGCAATCCTTGAATGGCCATTTGTGGCAGCACCCTCTGAACCTGCTCATCCAGCCTCAGTTGGTACTGCCCCAGGAAGCCGATCCCCAGACCTGCGCGCACCGCTTCCCATGTCGCGATCAGATCGTCGGTGCGAAATGCAAAGTGTTCAGGTGTGACTGGGAAGCCGCCGGCGGCAAAGGCCTTGAGCAACAGATCCTGTCGGTCATTCCCAATCAAGTCGTGGTTGAGCAAGTCGCCAGGCTCCTGGGGGATCCCCCGTCGCTGCAGGTAGCTTTGACTGGCACAGGCACACAGCTTCACTTCGCCAATCAGTTGGGCCACCAGGCTGCCTTGTTCAGGGCGCACCATGCGCACGGCAATGTCGGCCTCGCGTCGCAACAGGTTGGACACCTCGTTGCTGACCACCAGTTCTACCTGGATCCCTGGGTGGTGTTGACGCAGGCGTGCCAGCACGGGCGGCAAAAGGTAGCAGGCGACTGGCTGGCTGGCGGTGATACGCACAGTCCCCGAAATCATGTCGTCTGTACAGGAGGCGGCGCGCGCCAGTTGGTGGGCTCCGGCCTCCATCAGCCGAGCGGAATCCGCCAATTGCAAGGCTGCTTCAGTGGGGAGCAGACCGCGGCCGGTGCGCTCGAACAGCAGCACGCCGAGTTGTGACTCCAGTTCGGCGATGTGCCGTCCCAGGGTCGGTTGACTGGCCTTCAGGGCGCGTGCCGCACCGAGCAGGCTGCCGTGCTCCAGTGCCGCCAGAAAGGACCGAACCAGACTCCAGTCGAACGAGGTATTCAAAGTTGAATTCCTGTTATGAATTGATAGGCAATTGTGTGTCCTGTCGTTGTTTTCAACAATCACGCCATTCCCTCATGGCTCTGGAGCATGCACATGACCCGTCATTCCACCGTTTTGATCCTGGGTGCCCGTGGGCGTCTGGGGCTGGCTGCCGCCCGCGCCTTTGCACAGGCCGGATGGCGTGTGATCGGGCTGATCCGGCCCGGCGCGGTAGCGCCCCATCTGCCAGGGGTCGAATGGTTGGCCCATGATCTGCGGGACACGGCCGGATTGGCCGTGGCGGCCCGGGGTGCACGGGTGGTGGTGCATGCCCTGAACCCGGCCTACACCGTGGCGGCCTGGCGTGATGAGGCGCCCGGCCTGATGGATGCCGCGTTGGCGCTGGCGACCGAGTTGCGTGCCACGCTGATGTTTCCGGGCAATGTATACAACTACGGCGAAGGCATGCCCGCCACCTTGCAGGAGAGCACCCCTCAACAGGCCAGGCATGAACTCGGACGCATCCGCGTCGCCCTTGAGCAGAAGATGGCACGAGCGGTCGAGGACTCGGGGTCGGCCATGCGTGCGGTGGTGCTCCGGGCCGGCAATTTCTTCGGTGCCGTTGAGGGCACTTTCCTGGACAAGATGGTGGCGCCGCAATTGCCGTCAGGCAAGGTTTCCTGGATGGGCGATCTGGACGCGGGCACGCCTTGGGCCTACCTGCCCGACCTGGCCCGGACCCTGGTCATGCTGGCCGAGCGCGGCGATCTGGCGCCATTCGAGACGGTCCACTTTGCCGGCCACCAAGTCACGGCCCGCGACTGGTTGGCCGTGCTCACCGAGGTGGCGCAGGAGCAAGGCTGGTTGCAACACGGGCAGGCGCTGACGGTGCGCCGCGTGCCGGTGTGGTTCTTCCGCCTGTTCGGCCTGGTCTCTCCCACCTTGGCCACGATTGCGCAGACCAGTTATCTGTTCAGTACGCCGCATCGCCTGGACAACGGGCGGCTGGTGCAATTGCTGGGCGCCGAACCCCGCACACCCTTCGAGCTGGCCGTGCGGCAATCACTGGTGGAAATGGGGTTGCCCATGGCTTCCGCAGCCCAGTTTGCCATGTCCTGAGACGTTGCCATCGCCTGGCGGATCAGTGTTCGGCAGTGCCCAGCAGATCTTGCAGGCGCCGCAGCGCATGGGCCACGGTGGACTGGCGTACCGCAGCCCGATCACCATCAAAGCGCTGGATCTCGCTGTGAATCCGTCCCGACACTGAGAAACCGAACCAAACCGTGCCCACCGGCTTGGCCGCACTGCCGCCGCCAGGGCCGGCCACACCGGTCACAGCCACGGCCACCTGGGCCCTGGCGTGGCGCAGTGCGCCTTCTGCCATGGCGCGGACCACCGGCTCACTGACCGCACCGTGCTCGGCGATGAGCTCGGCTGGCACGCCCAGCAGTTCAGACTTGGCTTCGTTCGAATAGCTCACCAGGCCACGCTCGAACCAGTCGCTGGAGCCTGCGAGGTCGGTGCAGGCCGCCGCGATCAGACCGCCGGTACAGCTTTCGGCGGTGACCAGCTTCAGCCCCTGCTGGCGCAAGGTCTGGGCCAGGGTCGCGACAAGTGCGTCGCAGTCCGTGGCGGCGTCGTCGATGGCGGGGGCCTGAGTCATGCGAAAAACCTCCAGAGGGCGATGACCAGCAAAGTGCAGAACGCGGCCACCAGGTCATCAAACAGGATACCGAAGCCCCCTTTGGGGCCAAAGCCATGCCAAAGATTGTCGGCCCAACCCACCGGCCCCGGTTTGGCGGCGTCAAAGAAACGGAACAGGGCGAAGGCCACCAGCTGCCCGGTCAGGCCTGCCGGCATGATCAGCCACAGTACGAGCCAGAAGGCCACCACCTCATCCCACACGATGTTGCCTGGATCCAGTGTGTTGAGATGTCGCGCCGTGACCGTGCAGGCCCACCAGCCCACGAGGGTGGAGACGACGATCAGCGCGCCGATCTGCGAGGGCGTCAGCCAGAGTTGTAGCAGCAGGTAGGCGGCCCAGGCCCACAGCGTGCCCACCGTGCCAGGCGCCACCGGACTCAGTCCGGAGCCCAGACCCAGTGCGATGATATGGGCCGGGTGTGACCACATGAAGCGCGCAGTGGGTCGCCTCTTGGGGCCAGGGCCTGGCGCTTGCCAGGCTGGGTTGTCGGATGTCGATGAATTCATGAGGGACAAGGTGGATGGAGAGGAGGGTGGAGAGCTCGGCACGCGCTTTCAGGCCGGCGAGGGCAGCAGGGCCTGGAACCACTCGCTCCAGTACGCCAGACAGGCCTGGATCTTCGGCAGATGGTGGCGTTGAGGCACCAGCAGAGCATGAATGGGGAAGTCCTGCACATCCACCCAGTCTTCGAGCACGGGCAAAAGCCTGCCCTGGGCCACCAGCGGGGCGGCGATCAGGGTGTTGCACCGGCAGATCCCCAGGTCATTGAGCACCATGGTCATCATGATGCCGGTGGAATTGGCCCGGTAGTGGCCTTGCACCGGGCGCTCGATCGGCATGCCGTCAATGATGAACGGCCAGCGGTTCAGGTGTTGGGCGGCACTGTTGGTGATCAGTCGATGGCTCAGCAGTTCATCGGGGTGGGTTGGCGTGCCGAAGCGGGCCAGGTAGGCGGGGCTGGCGTACAACGCCCGGCCATGGTGGCCAATCTGTCGTGCCATCATCGATTCGGTGTGCGTGGCACCGCTGCGCAGCGTGATGTCCACACCCTCGAGCGCCATGTCGATCAGGCGGTCGTCGGAGTGCAGTTCGATCTGCAGGCGTGGGTGACGTTCGTACAGTCCACCCAGGCTGGGCACCATGATGAAATGGCCCAGTGCCGGGCTCACTGCCACCTGGACGGTGCCGCTGACCTCCCGGGTCTGATGGGCGAATTCGGCCTCCAGTTCCTCCAGCGTGCCGGTGATGCGTTGGCAGTAGCCCAGAAAGGTCTGCCCTTCGGCCGTCAGTGAAAGGCCTTGGGTGGAGCGCTGCACCAAGCGAACACCGCACTGCTTTTCGATGCGGCTGAGAGAGCGCGAGATCTGGCTGACTGGGACATTGCGTTCGCGTGCCACAGCCGACAGCGTGCCGCGCGTCGCCACGCGCACAAACAGGGCCATGTCATCAAAGTCCAAGTCTTTCACGGCGCCAATGTTAGCCGGGAGCACGTGATGCTGGCGCCAAGCTTGTTTGATAGGTTTGTGGCGGACGACCGTCTTGCAGTGTTTGCAAAGCCGGTTTGCCTGGCTTGCTGTTTCGCTCGCGCCAGCGTCTCCTTAAAGTCTGTCCGCAGATCGATTCCTCTCCAGACCACAGCGCCGAAGAGACACTTCAATAGAGACACGCCATGACTTCCATGCACCTGCAGGTCGCCCCTTTGCAAAACCCCGAGCGTTACCCGCTGCTGGCCCAGGCTTTGACCGATCTGGCCGAGCGATTTCTGGGGGGCGCGCCTGAGACGGTCACCGTCGTGATCGACGACCTGCCCGCCGCGCGTTGGTACGTGGCAGGGCGGCCCGTCGATCGACCCGCCGCCTTGCTGCATGTCCGCTTGCCCGCAGGGCAGGTGGGCGATGGACCGCAGGCCGAGTTCATGGCGCAGGCCCTGAGGGTGCTTCAGCGCCAACTGGGTCATGGCGAACCGCTGGCGATGGGCAGCAGCGTGACGCTGACTGAGGTGCCGCTGCGCCATCGGGTCTCATGTGAGGTCGCCGCTCCACTGATGCACGGCATGACTTGACGACCTTCGGCAAGCGGTTCACTTGAAGTGATCGAAACTCTCGTCGCTGCGCTCGATCAATTGGCCGCGTGCATCGAGTAGGCGCAGCCCGGCTTGCGGCTCGATGCGTCCGATCCGGGTCACCGGCGTCTGGCTGATTCGGCTGGCCGCCTGCACCGCCTCTCGTGCCGTGGCCGGTGCTGTGAACACCAACTCATAGTCATCCCCTCCGGCCAGCACCAGGCCCAGGACCGCGTCGTCATCGAGTTGGACGTCGCCGCCTTCTGAGCGTGCGGCCAGCAGGCCCAGCGCCCGCTCTGCGTCAATGCTGGCGCCGACGCCGGAACGCCTCAGGATGTGACCCAGGTCTCCCACCAGCCCGTCGCTGATGTCGGCTGCGGCCGATGCAATGCCGCGCAGGGCCTGGCCGAGCGCGACCCGGGGAGTGGGACTCTCCATGCGGGCGCGGGCCGCCTCGAAGGCCGGCCCAGGAAGGCTTTGATGGCCCCGGAACACCTCCAGGGCCAGACGGGCATCACCCAGCGTGCCGCTCACATACAAGTCGTCGCCAGGGCGGGCACCGCTGCGCAGCAAGGCTTGACTGCGTCCGTCGATCACCGGGACTTCACCCATGACGGTGATGCAGATGTTCAGTGGGCCCTGGGTGGTGTCGCCTCCGATCAACTCGCAGCCATGGGCATCGGCCAGCGCCAGCAGACCTTGGGCGAATGGCTCGAGCCAGCGGGCATCTGCGCGGGGCAGGGCCAGCGCCAGCGTGAACGCCACCGGGGTGGCGCCACAAGCGGCCAAGTCGCTCAGGTTGACGGCCAGGGCCTTGTGGCCCAGACGGGCAGGGTCGACCGTGGACAGGAAATGCCGCCCTTCGACCAGCATGTCGCTGGAGATGGCCAACTGCGTGCCGGGCGAGGACTGCAGCAACGCGCAATCATCGCCCACACCCAGCCGGACCGGCCCTCCCGCACGGGGCGTGCGGGTGAAAAAGCGGGCAATCAAATCAAATTCACCCATGCGGATTCCTCAAGAAGCCGCAAGCATAAGGGCTGCTCAGACCCGTTGCGGGCTGATCTGGTGTTCCCATACCCTATTTGCGGGATGGTCAACCAAGCGGGATTTTTTTAGCATTCTCATCATGGTTGAACACACTTCAACCGTCTGTCAGCTGTCACACCAAAAGGTTGCTGTCAGGGAGGAGAGAAGAGTTTCAGGGTCAGGAAGGCGCGCCTCTCGCGGGAGTGAGATGAGCAAGGGATGGGAGTCGCGAGAGGCGCGTCGTTCTTGGTCACCGAAACCAAAGGCCCGGCCCCGGCGGTCTTGCGCAAGCCAGATGCCGGAGGCCTGTGTCCTCTGTCTGGCCCTCTGCTGATGGCAGCGGCCAACCATTCACCGGATCGACATCACGCGCCGCACCAGGTCCACCTGGCGGTGCAACCCCTGTTTATTGAGCGCACTTTTCACCTGGCTGCGCACCGTATGGATGGACAGATGGGTCATCTGGGCGATGCGCTTGAGGGGATGTCCCTCGGTGAGCAGCACGGCCACGCGGGCTTCGGCCGGGGTCAGCTTGAGCGATGAGCAGATCTTCGACATCTGATCACTGCGATCGAGCAAGCCGGCAATCGAGGCCTGGGGCGCCTCGGGCCACAGTTGTTCAGCCGCCATCACCCGCTCCGTCACATTCTCGACCTGTGACATCACCGATTCCACACGGCCCGATGGGTCGAGCAAGGCTGAGTTGAACCACACGGTGTGCAGGTTCACGCCATCGGCCCGCTGCAGGGTCAACTCGGACCGATTCTGCAACTCCAGGCCGCTCTGAAGCCGGCCCAGTGCCTCGCCCAAGGGGGTGTTGTCCCAGCGGGCAGGCAGCAGGTCGGGCAGCCGGCCGCCACGCACCTCGTCAAGGGCCCAGCCAAACCATTGACCCGCACGACTGGAGCAGTGCAGGAGCCGCAGACTGGCATCCATCTCCAGCACCGCCAGAGGGCTGTTTTCCATGTGGGAAGCCAGGCGTTGATTGGCTGCGCGCAAGGCGTCAGCGGTGATCTTGAGCTCATGCACGCGCAGGGCGATGCTCACAAAACCCAGCACCTGTCCCTCATCGTCCAACCAGGGGCTCAGACTGACGTTGTGCCACTCGGCCTCACCGGCCTGGGTGCGGATCTGACGTTGGTAATGCACGGTCTCGCCGCTCAGCACCCGTTCGATGTGTCCATGGATCTGCTCCAGGGCCTCGGCACCGTAAAGATCTGCCAGCGTGAGCCCTGTGACCTCGGCCGGCGTTCGTTGAAACCAACGAGCAAAGCTGGCATTGACGTAAACGACATTCAGCCCGCCATCCATGACGGCCATCGGGGCGTTCAGGGCATGGGTGACCAGCGCTTCGACCTGGTCGGCACGGAGTCGCGGAGGGATGGGGCGGGCGGGCGTGTGGGGTTGAGCAGACATGAGACTGGGCACGGCGTGACAGGATCCGTGCCTGCGCTATTGTGCATCTGACATTTGGTTACACGGGCCAGAAGAAGCTGCCCGGAGCGCTGCGCAGACGCGCGCGGATGGCCTGGTTGATGCGCTGCCGCTCAACCCGCCCGACGTTGTGCGCGCGCAGCGCAAGCCGAAAGGCCAGATAGAAGCTGACGGCCAGGTTCAGAGGTCCGATGGCCCCCAGGCCGGCCACGGCCCACCAGAACTCGGCGTGGCGCAGCACTTCCAGGCCGAGGGTGGCTGCGGCGGCACTGACCTGTCCGGTGGAGAGGGTCACGTGGCGAACCTCCAGTCCCAAGCCGAAAAAGGCGGCAAACGCCGGAACAAGACCCAGCATCATCCCCAAGGAGATGTTGGCGGCCAGACCCGAGATGTTGCGGCGCAACCACAGGCCCCAGCGTCGTGCCCGCGGCGCCCCCAGCCAGCGGGTGAAGCGGGGGTTGTAGGTCAAGGCGGAGTCCAGCCGATGCAGCACGAACCAGTTCTCCACCCACCCGGCAATGATGCTGGAGGCAAACAGCAGCACCCCCGTGAAGGCGGCAAACAGGGCGGTCGGCCCGAGCAGGCTGAGGTCGTGCAGCGTGTGGTGTGCATGTTCCGCGTCCACCATGGGGGCCAGGCCTGCGGCATGCAGGCCGGCGCAGATCAGCAGGACGCCGGGGATCACCAGCCCCAGGTTGCCGACGATGGCGGCGAACTGCGAGCGCAACAGGTGGGCCACTTCATCCACAAAGCGCTCGATGGCGTCGGGTGCGCTCATGTCCTTGAGCTTGGCTGCCATGGCCGGCGCTGTGACGGCGGGCTGCTTGGTGGCCACCGTCCAATGGAGCAGCATCACCAGGACGAACGAGGCGGCGTAGTTGAGGCCTGCGGCAAATCCGCTCCAGAACGCTGACAGCCCCAGGCCGTAGATTGCAAATTTGGCCCAGGTGGTCAAGGCGATGACCGAACCGCCACCGGCGGAGGCCCGCAGCATCTCGCGGTACTCTGCCGCATTGCGGGTGATGTAGTGCTCGCCACTCTCTGCGCTGCGTTCGGCCACCTTGGCTGCCGTGAGGTGTGAGCTGGCTGCAATCAGGGCGCGAACGCTGCGACCGTCTTCGCTCACCTGCACCAGCCTGGCCAGCAGTTGGGCCAGCTCTGCCGAGGGGGTTTCGCTTTGCAGGCAGCTCAACAGATCCCGGATCCGCACCACGCGCTCGCGCAACTGACGCAGGCGGAAAACGATGCCCACCGAGATGCCGTGCTCCTCCAAATGGGTGTAGACCGTCTGAGCGGCCCGTCGGCAGGCTTCCAGTTGCTGGCGCAATACATCGGCGGCCTGCAGAGCGGCTTCGCTGCGCGGCCCTTGTTGCAGCACAGCCTGGCGCAGGCGCTCGAAATGCGCCGGCAGGTCGTGGAAGGGGCGTTCGTTCTGGGCCTGATCCGACATGCGCTGGCGGATCTCGGAGGCGAAGCCCGTGGCACTGATCTGGCCCACGCTGTAGGTCAGGGCGTCCAGAAGCAGGGATGGCCCCTGGCCCAGGGGCGCAGGAGCGCTGCCGTTCCCCAGTACCGGCTCGGGGAACAGCAGACGCTGCACACGCTGCAGGGTGTCGGAGTCGATGGCACGAAGCCATTCAGCGTCAAAGGGCGTGGGCGCCAGCAATTCAAACAGCTCACCCAGATCGGTGGTCTCCGGGGTCTGCGGCAGCAGCTTCTTGCGCAGGCGGTTGCCCAGTTCGCTCATGAAGGCGGGTCTCGGGGCAAAGCCGTGATCGGCCAGCAGCGAAGTGGCGTCTACCGCCCCCAGGAAATTGCGCCACCAGATCTGCCATTCGGCCTGCCAAGCGGGGCGCAACTGGATGGCATCGAGCATCAATCGCAGTCGTGCCACGGCGGCCGGTGCATCGTCTGACCGGCCGCGAATCCATTGCAAGAGGCTCATCAGCCACAGGTGTCGCTGCACCAGCGAGGCGTGGGGGTTGAGGGCGTCGAGGATCTGGGGTAGGTCGGGCTGGGTTGAATTCATGAGCAGGGGATGAAGCCGTCAGGTGGCACCGAGGCAACTCAGTGAAGCACTCGGGCCGAGGCATGGGTGCTGGAATGGGCCTCCAGCAGAAACAGCGGGATCGGCACGTCAAAGCGCTCGCCGTCCTCCGCCACGAAGAAGTAATGGCCATTCATGGTGCCGCTGGGGGTGCGAAGGCGGCACCCACTGGTGTATTGAAAGGCCTCGCCAGGTTTGAGCAACGGCTGCTTGCCCACCACCCCCAGGCCTTTGACCTCTTCGCGGTGGCCATTGGCGTCGTGGATCTGCCAGTGGCGCGAGATCAGCTGGGCCGGGACATCGC
>RXJO01000584.1:0-5118 GCA_003987795.1 Curvibacter sp. | reverse complement strand
GCGTTGGACTGGTCCGGCAGGTGTTGAGGCTCTACTTGAACGTGAATTCGATAGCTGGGCATGATGAATGGGCAAGCAGTGAGAAGGCGGAGGGGCGATGAAGTTCCCGCATTCTGTCATTCGTGACGTACTTGTGCAGTGTTTGGCATTTCTGCGAGTGCTGGCTTCGTTGGCTCCAGGTCGGCGCTGCTGCGACAATGGGCGGCATGAAGACCTCTGCTCCCACCCCCTACCGCATCGCTCCCTCGATCCTTTCGGCTGATTTCGCACGGCTGGGGGATGAGGTTCGTCAGGTGATTGCCGATGGCGCCGACTGGATCCACTTCGACGTGATGGACAACCACTATGTGCCCAACCTGACTTTCGGTCCCATGGTCTGTCAGGCCCTCAAGCCCCATGCCCGCACGCCTGAAGGTGCGGCTGTGCCCATCGACGTCCATTTGATGGTGCAGCCTGTGGATGCCCTGGCCGCAGCCTTTGCCGAAGCCGGCGCCGACTACATCAGCTTCCACCCCGATGCCTCCGGGCACGTGCACCGCAGCATCCAAGCCATCAAGTCGCAGGGCGTGAAGGCTGGGCTGGTGTTCAATCCGGCGCAACCGCTGGATGTGCTGGACTGGGTGATCGAAGATCTGGATCTGATCCTCATCATGAGCGTCAACCCGGGTTTTGGCGGCCAGAGCTTCATCGACTCGGCCCTGCGCAAGATCGAAGACGTGCGCCGTCGCATCGAAGCCAGCGGCAAGGACATCCGCCTGGAGGTGGATGGTGGCATCAAGGTCGACAACATCGCCCGTGTGGCCGCCGCTGGCGCGGACACCTTTGTGGCGGGCAGTGCCATCTTTGGCAAGCCTGATTACCGCGCTGTCATCGACGCCATGCGCGCTCAGTTGGCCGGCTGAGCCACGTGCCGCGTCTTGCGCGGCATCGACACTGGCGGCCACGGCTCCTCACGGCGCTTCAGGACGGTGTTTCAGGGCGTGCTGGGCTTCGCGCCAGCGCTCTTCCTCGGCAGCGGCCTGGCGTTGCAATCCCATCTGGGCATGGGTCTGCGCCAGCAGCAGTTGCAGATTGGCCTCCGGATGGTCTTGCTCGGCCGCGCGTTCGAACCAGGCACGGGCTTCGTCCGGATCGGCTTTCCCTGCCTCTGGTCGGCTGCCCTCTCAAGCCAGGGCAGTGCACGGTCAGCATCGGCCGGCAGACCCGGCGCACCTTTGAGCCAGCGTTTGCCCAGTTGGAGGGCGGCTGTTGCATCCCCTGCCTCGGCGGCCTGCTGGAGCCACTCCCTGCCGTCGGCCACTGAACGGGCGTCGCCCCGTTGCACGAGAACCTTGCCCAGTAGCGGCATGGCGTCTGGGCAAACCCGCCACGATCCAGATCCGCAGCGGAGAGGATGGTGCGGGTGCCGATGCGTCAAGGGGCGGTGCTGGGCTCATTTGCTCAGACCGATCGTATAGTCGGCCAGGGGCAGCGTGCTGGTGCCGAGCAGTCTGAGGGTGCAGGCACGGCGCATCGAGTGGACAACGCTTTCAGACATTGGGCTTCCTTCCAGGCTGGTATCCAGCAGCGCGCAAAGGTCTGCACTGTGGCGGGGCTCCGTGACATGGCTTTGACCGACTGATGACACGGGGCGTGGCGCCCGACGTCTCGATCTGCCGCACAATCTCAGCTTTGCCTGCGCCCTGGTTGGTGCCCTGATGCCGTGTCTTCTGCCGTTTTGTCCTCCACCCCATTTGAAGCGGCCATCCTCGACCTGGATGGCACCCTGGTGAACACCTTGGGCGACTTTGCCGAGGCCCTCAACCGCATGTTGGCCGAACTGCGTCTGCCGGCCATCGAGGCGCCACGCATCGAACACATGGTGGGCAAGGGCTCGGAGCACCTTCTGCGTACCGTGCTGAGCCATGTCCTTGGTGAGGACACGGCCGACGCTGGCGAGGTCGCGCGACTGTACCCTTCCGCCTGGGACAGTTACCAACGGCATTACCTCGCCATCAACGGCGCATTCTCGAGCCTTTACCCCGGCGTGGTGGAGGGGTTGGACGATTTGCAGGCGCGGGGTTGGCGTCTGGCTTGCCTGACCAACAAGCCGCTGGCATTTGCCCGACCGTTGCTGCTGGCCAAGGGCTTGGATCGCTACTTCAGCGAGGTGTTCGGGGGAGATTCTTTCGAGCGCAAGAAGCCGCATCCGCTGCCATTGTTGAAGACTTGTTCAGCCCTGCGCAGCGATCCCGGTCGCACTTTGATGGTGGGTGATTCGAGCAACGATGCGCAGGCGGCGCGTGCCGCGTCTTGCCCGGTGGTGTTGGTCACCTACGGGTATAACCATGGCGAGCCCATCCGTGCTGTGGATGCGGATGGGTTTGTGGATTCCCTGGGCCAGTTGAGTCAACTGCTGGACTGACGAGTCCGCCGCAGCGTCCCTCCTGCCTTCAGAAGCTGGTCCAGTCGTCGTCGCTGCCGTTGGCCGGCTTGGTCGAGGCGGCCGTCTGACTGGCCGCCGCCGGCTTGCTGTTGGCGGCATCGTGGTGCGAGGCCGAGGGCGGTGCGTTGTCTGCGGTGGCACGGCGGTCAGAGTCGGGTTGCTTGCGTCGCTCCTTGCCCAGGTAAGGGGTGCTGGGCGGCACGGCCGATCGGGTCGCCCGAGGCGTGCTGACTTCGATGGCCCGACCTTGGCCGGCATTGAGCTTGAACACCGCCACCGCATCCACCAGCAGACTGGCCTGGTTGCGCAGGCTGGCGGCGGCGGCTGCAGACTGTTCGACCAAGGCCGCATTCTGCTGGGTGGCCTGGTCCATCTGGGTCACCGCCTCGCCCACCTGGGCGACACCCGAACTCTGTTCGGAGCTCGCGGCACTGATCTCGCCCACGATGTCGGTCACCCGCCGGATGGCTGAGACCACCTCGGTCATGGTGACGCCTGCCCGGTCTACCAGATGGCTGCCTTGTTCCACACGTTCGACGCTGGCGCCGATCAGGCTCTTGATCTCCTTGGCGGCCTCTGCGCTGCGCTGGGCCAGACTGCGCACCTCGCTGGCCACCACAGCAAAGCCCCGTCCTTGTTCGCCGGCGCGTGCCGCCTCGACTGCTGCGTTGAGGGCCAGGATGTTGGTCTGGAATGCGATGCCGTCGATCACGCCAATGATGTCGGCGATCTTGCGCGAGCTTTCGTTGATGCCCTTCATGGTGTCTACCACCTCGGCCACGACCTGACCGCCCTGGGTGGCCACGGTAGAGGCGTTCACAGCGAGTTGGTTGGCGGCCCGGGCGTTGTCGGCGTTCTGACGCACGGTGGAGCCCAGTTCTTCCATGGAGGCTGCGGTCTGTTCCAGAGCGGACGCCTGGTGTTCCGTGCGAGCCGACAGGTCATGGTTGCCTTGGGCGATTTCCGCACTGGCCGTCGCCACGCCGTCGGCATTGCGGCGTACATCGGCCACCAGGGCGGCCAGTCGGCTTTGCATGTCGGTCAAGGCGCTGAGCAACTGGCCGGTTTCATCGCCAGCGCCCGTCGGGATCTGGATGGACAGGTCCCCATGGGCAATCGCTGTGGCCGCGTCCACGGCCTGCTGCACGGGGCGGGTGATGGAGCGGGTGGCGGCCCAGGCCATGAAGGCGCCAAGGACCACGGCCAGGGCGGCTGCCGCCATCAGCAGGATGCGGCTGGTCTGGGCCAGCGCACCATTGCGCTCCTGGCCTTGGGCGAGTTGGCTGGCCATGCGTTTGCGCAGGCCGTCCAGCTTGGCCAGGTAACCATCGGCCATCGGATGCAATTGCGAATCGATCATGCTGTTGATGTCTTCGCCCATCGATTGCAGTTTGGCGAGTTCAACGCGCTTGTTGCGGTAAGCCTCTCGAACCTGGCGGATATCAGCCATCAGGGCCTTGCTTTCATCGTCTTGCAGCAGCTCTTCCAGGCGTTTGATCTTGGCGACCGTGCCACTGGAAGTGGCTTCAATGTCCTTCTTGAGGCGCTCGATGTAGGTGCTGTCGACGGCGCGCAACTGGGCCTCGGTGCGGGCCCAGTTGATGCGGATGTCGGAGGCCCAGTCATCCACCAGGATCTGTTGTTCAAGCTCGATGGTGGCCACGTGCTCGCCTGCTTGCTGCAGTGCCGTGATCCGCTGCACGCCAAAGCCGGCCACCAGCAGGGTGATCAGCAAGATGGTGGCAAAGGCGATGGCCAGGCGATAGCCGATTCGGAGGTTGTTGTAGTTCATGGTCTGACGGCAGTGACGAGCGATGGAAAGGGCTGGGAGGACATCCAGAATGGTTCAGGAGGGCTTGCCCAGCAGGGCATCCTTGAGCTTCCAGTCGGCTGGGCTGGGGCCCAGCCAGATGCGCAACAGGGCATTGAAGAAGGCCGCCTCTTTGAACGGCGCCCCCTGAACCTTGCCGCGCACCGTGAGGGTGGCGCCGCTTTCGGGCAGCCAGTCGACCGTGAAAGTGTCGCCGGCAGCCAGCTTTTTCTGCTCGCCGAAGATCTCGCCCATCCGAATCAGGCCGGGGATCAGGTGAGACATCTCGCCCTTTGGGGCGTTGTCCTCCACCCCTCGCGTGAACAGTTTGCCCAGCTCGTTGGCGTCGATTTCGCGCAGCATCGTGATGCTGATGCGTTTGGCACCCGGGGCTGCAAGCACCTCCTCGGGGGTGCTGGCCTTGCGCTCCAGGTACAAGCCCATCGCATAGACCTTGAAGACAGCCTTGTAGCGTGCGCCTGCGCCATTGAGGCTGAGCTTGTGTCCTTGAAGCTCAACAGGATCTTCGAAAGTGACCCCCTGCACCGTGGAGGGGGCGGCCTGCACCAGCAAGGGCCAGATCAGACAGGCGCACAGGGCGATGGTTCGGAATCGGATGCTCATGGATGTCGAAGACAGAAAATCGGCCCGAATCGATGGGCCTGACCCTGGAGTCTGCAGTCTCCCCGGGCGGATCGGTTTGATGCAACAGGGTTTTCGATGGGAAGATGCGTCGCCTGAGCGACTGGCCTGATGGAGTGTCTGGCAGGTTTGCTACACTGTGGCGACATGTTCATTCACCGCACGTTCATCACAGGTTGCAGCGACCGGGGAGCCTGGCCCTGGCGCAAGCCATTTCACGTGCACCACTGACCAAGCATGT
>RXJO01000279.1 GCA_003987795.1 Curvibacter sp. | reverse complement strand
GATGCAATGAACCTTCGTCCTCTGCACGATCGCGTGATCGTCAAGCGCCTGGAAAACGAAACCAAGACTGCCTCCGGCATCGTGATCCCCGACAACGCCGCTGAAAAGCCTGATCAAGGCGAAGTGCTGGCCGTCGGCCCCGGCAAGAAGAACGACAAGGGTGAACTGGGCGCCATGTCCGTCAAGGTTGGCGACCGCGTCCTGTTCGGCAAGTACAGCGGCCAGACTGTCAAGGTCGGCGGCGATGAGTTGCTGGTCATGAAGGAAGAAGACCTTTTCGCCGTCGTCGAAAAGTAATCCGCCCCACCCCCGCTCAATCCATTTACTGAATTCGGAGATATCAACATGGCAGCAAAAGACGTCGTCTTCGGCGGTGAAGCCCGCGCTCGCATGGTCGAGGGTGTGAACATCCTGGCCAACGCAGTCAAAGTGACCCTGGGCCCCAAGGGCCGCAACGTGGTGCTGGAACGCTCGTTCGGCGCCCCGACCGTGACCAAGGACGGTGTGTCCGTGGCCAAGGAAATCGAACTCAAGGACAAGCTGCAGAACATGGGCGCCCAGCTCGTGAAGGAAGTGGCCTCCAAGACCAGCGACAACGCTGGTGACGGCACCACCACCGCCACCGTGCTGGCCCAAGCCATCGTGCGCGAAGGCTCCAAGTACGTGGCCGCCGGCCTGAACCCGATGGACCTGAAGCGCGGTATCGACAAGGCTGTTGCAGCCCTGGTTGACGAGCTGAAGAAGGCCACCAAGGCCACCACCACCTCCAAGGAAATCGCTCAAGTCGGCTCGATCTCGGCCAACAGCGACTCGTCCATCGGCCAGATCATCGCTGACGCGATGGACAAGGTCGGCAAGGAAGGCGTGATCACCGTGGAAGACGGCAAGTCGCTGAACAACGAACTCGACGTCGTTGAAGGCATGCAGTTCGACCGCGGCTACCTGTCGCCCTACTTCATCAACAACCCCGAAAAGCAGGCCGCCCTGCTGGACAACCCCTTCGTGCTGCTGTTCGACAAGAAGATCAGCAACATCCGCGACCTGCTGCCGACCCTGGAGCAAGTGGCCAAGTCGGGCCGTCCGCTGCTGATCATCGCTGAAGAAGTCGATGGCGAAGCCCTGGCGACCCTGGTGGTGAACACCATCCGCGGCATCCTGAAGGTCGTGGCTGTGAAGGCTCCTGGCTTCGGCGACCGTCGCAAGGCCATGCTGGAAGACATCGCCATCCTGACCGGTGGCAAGGTCATCGCTGAAGAAGTCGGCCTGTCGCTCGAAAAGGTGACCCTGGCTGACCTGGGCCAAGCCAAGCGCATCGAAGTGGGCAAGGAAAACACCACCATCATCGACGGCGCCGGCGCTGCTGCCGACATCGAAGCCCGCGTGAAGCAAATCCGCGTGCAGATCGAAGAAGCCACCAGCGACTACGACCGCGAAAAGCTGCAAGAACGCGTGGCCAAGCTGGCCGGCGGCGTGGCCGTGATCAAGGTGGGTGCTGCCACCGAAGTCGAAATGAAGGAAAAGAAGGCCCGCGTTGAAGACGCCCTGCACGCCACCCGCGCTGCTGTGGAAGAAGGCATCGTGGCCGGTGGTGGCGTGGCTCTGCTGCGTGCCAAGCAAGCTGCTGGCGAGATCAAGGGCGACAACGCCGATCAAGACGCCGGCATCAAGCTGATCCTGAAGGCCATCGAAGCCCCCCTGCGCGAAATCGTGTACAACGCCGGCGGCGAGCCGAGCGTGGTCGTGAACGCCGTGCTGAATGGCAAGGGAAACTACGGCTTCAACGCTGCCAACGACACCTATGGCGACATGATCGAAATGGGTATCCTGGACCCGACCAAGGTGACCCGTACCGCGCTGCAAAACGCTGCTTCCGTGGCCTCGCTGCTGCTGACCACCGAGTGCATGGTGGCCGAAGCTCCGAAGGACGAAGCTGCAGCTCCGGCCATGCCGGGCGGCATGGGCGGCATGGGCGACATGGGCATGTAATGCCTGCCTGAGCCTTCCAGCTCCAAACAAAAAGGGCCGCAGCGATGCGGCCCTTTTTTTGTGCCTGATCGATCAGGCTTGTTTCAGTGATCGCCACACCCCACTCACCCCTCGACCGACGCCAGCCCCCACCGCCCGCAGCGGTCAGACCTGCTGCACCAACTCGATCGGCAGGCCATCGGGATCTGCGAAGAAGGTGAAGGTGGCGCCCGTGACCTCATCGATGCGCAACGGCTCGACCGGCACGCCGTGGGATTGAAGGTGGGCGACCCAGGCCGGTAGATCGGCCACACGCAGGGCAAGATGGCGCAGGCCGCAGGCTTCAGGTCGCGAGGGCCGTGCCGGCGGTGACGGAAACGAGAACAACTCCAGTTGGGTGCCATCGGGCAGAGCCAGGTCGATCTTGTGGGACTGACGCTCGGCTCGGTACTGCTCATGCAGCACCGGCAGGCCCAGCACGCGGGTGTAGAAGTCGCGCGAGCGTTCCACGTCGCGACAGATCAGCGCGACATGGTGCAGGCCCTGCAGGGGCGGGGCGCCGGAGACGGCAGCCATGTCAGGCCCGGCGCATCTCGCTGGCGCCATCGAACCAGTGGGCATGTCCGGGTGCGACCGCGATGCCGACGCGCTCCCCAGGGCGCACCCGGGTCTGGGCACCGGTGCGCAGCGTGAGCGTGCCCGATGAGGTGTCGACCACCACATAAGTGTCAGGGCCGGTGGGTTCAACCACACTGACCTCGCCACGCCAGGGCGAGGCGTCGTCCAGCAGCAGGTGCTCAGGTCGAACGCCCAGCAGCAGTTCCTGCCCGGCTGGCGATGCTTCGGCAGGGCCCGCCAGAGGCAGCGACTGGCCCAGCATCTCGAAGCTGCCGCCGTGTTGCCGGCCCCGCACCAGGTTCATGGTGGGCGAGCCGATGAAGGTGGCGACGTAGGTATTGGCCGGTCGGTTGTAGATCTCGTCGGGGGTGCCCAACTGTTGCACCACACCGCCCTTCATGACTGCGATGCGCGAGCCCAGGGTCATGGCCTCGACCTGGTCGTGGGTGACGTAGACGCTGGTGATGCCACTGGTCTGGTGCAGGCGCTTGATCTCGGCGCGCATCTCCACCCGCAGCTTGGCATCGAGGTTGGACAGGGGCTCGTCGAACAGGAACAGCTGCGGCTGGCGTGCCAGGGCCCGGCCCATGGCCACGCGCTGACGCTGCCCCCCCGAGAGCTGGCTGGGCCGGCGGTCCAACAGGTGCTCGATCTGCAGCATGGCCGCCACCTGGGCGATGCGGGCCTGGCGCTCGGCCTTGGGGATCTTGCGCATCTCCAGGGCAAAGCCGATGTTGTCGGCCACGCTGAGCGTGGGGTAGAGCGCATAGCTCTGGAACACCATGGCGATGTCGCGGTCGCGCGGCGGCATGCCCACCACGTTGCGATCGCCGATGCGGATCTCGCCTTCGCTGGGGTCGTCCAGCCCGGCGATGATGTTGAGCAAGGTGGATTTGCCGCAACCCGACGGGCCCACCAGGATCAGGAACTCGCCGGGCTCGACATGGATGTCGATGCGCTTGAGCACCTCGACACTGTTGTCGCCACGGCCGTAGCGTTTGTTGATGCCCGAAATTTGCAACGATGATGCCATTTGCCTTACCTCTCAACCCTTGACCGCGCCGGCCGTGAGCCCGCGCACGAAAAATTTGCCTGCCAGCACATAGATGGCCATGGTCGGCAGGCCCGCGATGATGGCGGCCGCCATGTCCACGTTGTAGGCCTTGACGCTGCTGGACGTGTTGGCCAGGTTGTTCAGGCCCACGGTGATGGGCTTGGAGTCGGTGCCCGAGAACGTGACGCCGAACAGAAAATCGTTCCAGATGTTGGTGAACTGCCAGATCAGCGTGACCATGACGATGGGCGTGGACAGCGGCAGCACGATGCGCCAGAAGATCTGCCAGAAACTGGCCCCATCGATGCGCGCCGCGTTGACCAGTTCGCGCGGGATGGCGCTGTAGTAATTGCGGAAGAACAGCGTGGTGCCCGCCAGCCCCGCCAGGCAGTGCACCAGGATCAGGCCGCCGATCGAGCTGGAGATGCCGAGCCAGCCCAGCACCTGGCTCATGGGCAGCAGCACCACCTGGAAGGGCATGAAGACGCCAAACAGCAAAAGGCCGAACAGGGTGTCGCTGCCACGGAACTTCCACAGGCTCAGCACGTAGCCGTTCAGGGCCCCCCAAACGGTGGAGATCATCACCGCCGGCACGGCCATGCTGACCGAGTTCCAGAAGAAGGGCCTCAGGCCATTGCAGTCGACCCCGGTGCAGGCCTGCGACCAGGCGACCGACCAGGCCTCCCAGTTCAGCGCCTGGGGCAGGGCCAGCAGGTCGCCGGCACGGATCTCGTCAGCGGTCTTGAGCGAGGTCACCAGCATGGCGTACAGCGGCAACAGAAAGAACACGGCGGCGGCCAGCAAAGTCAGGTAGACCAGCGATCGCGCCAGCAGGGGTTTAACGCTCATGGGGCTTGCTCCGCAATTCGCTGTAAAGATAGGGCACCACCAGCGCGGCCACGGTGGCCAGCATCATGGTGGCGCTGGCGGCACCCAGGCCGATCTGGCCGCGCGAGAAGGACATGGTGTACATGAAGGTGGCCGGCACATCGCTGGCGTAACCGGGTCCGCCGGCGGTCAAGGCCATGACCAGATCGAAGCTCTTGATGGCCAGATGCGACAACACCATGAGGGTGCTGAAGAAGACCGGGCGCAGGGCCGGCAGCACGATGCGCCAGTAGATGCGGGGCAGCGAGGCACCGTCCACCTGGGCGGCCTTGATGATGCTGTCGTCCACGCCGCGCAAACCGGCCAGGAACAAGGCCATGGCAAAGCCCGCGCTCTGCCAGATGCCGGCGATCACCACGCAATAGATGGCGTGATCGGTGCTCACCAGCCAGTCGAAGGTGAATTGCTCGAAGCCCCAGCCGCGCACCAGTTGCTGCAGGCCTTGCTCGGGGTTGAGCAACCATTTCCAGGCCGTGCCCGTGACGATGAACGACAGCGCCATGGGATAGAGGTAGATGGTGCGCAGGGCACCCTCGGCACGGATCTTCTGGTCCAGCAGCACGGCCAGGACCACGCCGATGGCCAGCGAGCCGAGCACGTAGCCACCGCCGAAGATGGCCAGGTTCTTCAGGGCCAGCCACCAGCGGTCCATGGCCCAGAGCTTGTCGTACTGCATCAGGCCCACCCATTCGTAGTTGGGCAACATGCGCGAAGCCGACAGGCTGAGCAGGCCGTTCCAGACCATCAGGCCGTAGATGAAGGCAAAGCCCAGCACGAAGGCCGGGGCCACCACCAGGCGGGGCAGCCAGTTTTCAAAGGAATTTTTCATGACTCACGGGGCCTCGACATGCCAAGGGTCCTTCAAGCAAAAAAGGCGGGAGCACCAGGCGCTCCCGCATCGAAAAGGCGGATCACGCCTTGGAGAACCAACCCGCAAGCCGGGGGCAGTCGCGCAGCCCCCGGCACACCCACTCACCACCAATACTCGACCTGTGCCCCCACCGTGGTGGCGCTGGTGCGGCCACCGGCTCCGAAGGTGGCCGCATTGGCGGCCGCAGCGGGGCTGTTCCAGTTGAAACGGCTCAGGTAGACGCGGAACTCCGGACGGGTCCAGAACTTGTTGTCAGGCGAGAAAGCCAGGGCCAGGGTGCCCTTGTTCAGGCGCTGAGTGGCTTGACCATCGATGGCGCGCGAGGTGATGCCCACATCGACCAGCACCTTCACATTGCGCGCCACGCCGTAGGAGACCCGTCCGCCGACCGAGGTGTCCTTGTACTTGGCAGCGTTGTCCGGCGCCACGGTCTGGTAGCTGGCCAGGGCCTGGCCGCCAAAGGCCCCGATCTGCCAATCGATCACTTCGGCGATGCGGGTCTGCTTGGCGCCGGCCTGCGCCACGCCGGCGTTGTCGAGGCCGTAGAACTTGCCATCCAGACCGGCGTGGCCCGAGGAGGTCTGTACGAACAGCGAGTTGTTCAGGCCTGACACCAGGAAGTCGGCCTGGTTGTGCAACAGGCCCAGGGCGTTGCCGTTCTGGCCGATGCCGAAGCGGCCATTGATGGTGGCACCGGTCAGCGTGAGGCGGCCGCCGGGGTTGACCGGCAGGTCACGCAATTGGAAGTTGGCGCGACGAGCGTTGTTGCTGCTGGCGTTGCTGTTGTCCGAAGAGCCCTGGGTGTAGAGCGCCAGATTGAGGCGGGCCTTGCTGCCGACACGGATGCCATCGACACCGGCACCGTAGTTGTCGCCGTCCTGCATCAGCCAGTTGTCCAGGATGTGGATGTCCTGGATACGGTGGTAGCGCTGGCCGGCCCACAGCGTCAGCTCAGGGGCGAACTCCAGGCCGGTGATGTCGGCGTAAACCTG
>RXJO01000096.1:4436-6506 GCA_003987795.1 Curvibacter sp. | reverse complement strand
TGACGCAATCGGCCTGGCGGAACAGCTTCAGGCCCCGGGCTTCAGTGGCACTGAAGCGGGCCTTGCCTTGTTTCACCCGGTCGTACTTGCTGTCGAAGCTCAACAGCGAGCGCTCAAAGGCCGAGACCGCCTTGATCACGTGGTCCCAGCTGATGGTGCCCTGCGGGTCTTCCGGGAAGGCCGCCGCAAAGCGCCGGGGGTAGGCGGGCTCGGCCTGCAGGCGCTGCAGCACCTGCTGCACGTTGCGGTCGTTCACGCCCATCTCCACCGGTGTCTCGCCAAAGACCGGGTTGGTCATCTGGCGCTCCAGCGTGATCAGTGCCGGATTGGCCCAGGTGTAGGTGGCGTTGAACGCGACATTGGCCAAAGACATCGGGCTGCGCGGATGCAATTCACCGGTCGAGCCCAGGCCTTGAGCTCGGCCATCGGTGAAGGCCAGCCGCTGAAAGTGGCAGGAGCCGCAAGACTGGGTGCCATTGCCCGACAGGCGCTTGTCATAGAACAGAAAGCGGCCCAGCTCGACCTTGGCCTTTGACATCGGGTTGTCGCCCGGGACGCGCGGCGGCGCCACATCGGCAGGCAGTGACCAGACCCAGTCGGCAGCCCCGGCTGCCGTCCTCTTGGAAGAAGCGGTGGGAGTGGCGGAGGCGGCAGCGGCAAGCACTCCGTTGGTCTGGGCGCGGTCACTGGCGGCGAAGACCTGTGGGCCGGCGCACAAAGCGCCAGCCAACAGCCCCACCCCCAGCCAGGCACCAGGCCACCGGGCACCCCAGGCATCAAGCGTGGTGGTGCCCATGGATCACAAGCCCACTGCCTTGAAGGCGCTCTGAGCCTGGCCCGAGATGGGCTGCCCAGTGCCTGTGCCGTCGCTGTTGAAGTTCAAGGCCAGCACACCGAAAGGTCCGACACATTTCGCATCGGTGGGGCTGGACATGCAGCTGTTGGCCACACTGAAATCGGCGCTGGCAAACAGCGCCTTCACGTCCAGCGCAATCGCCTGGGTGTTGGGGTTGAAGCTTGAAAAGGTCAAAGGCACGCGGTTGGGCGCGGTGCAGCTACTGATCGCCACCCCGTTGGCCGGATCGCCCACGCAGCCGGTGGAGCCCAGATGCAGCAGGGTCATGGGGCTGCCCGTGTCGGTGCTCTGCAGCTCGACCTTGGTGAACTTGCGGCCACCGCGCCAGTTCCAGGACATGCCAGGGTTCACATCCGAGCGCAACACCGCCGGCGTGGCCGGGTCGGTCGAGTTCAGGTGGTTGAGCGAGAAAGGCACGCCCAGCGTCATGGAGACGCCGACGTACTGCCCGGCCGGCACGGTGCCCTGGATCAGCTTGTTCAACGCGGCCCCTGCAGTACAACTGCCCACACCGGTCTGCGACAGGGTGATCAGGCTCACGCTGTCCGCGCCCTGGTAGTTGTTGTTGTCGGTGGCCGACAGCGTCAGCGCCACCGAGCTGCCATCGGCTTTCAGCAGCTTCACATTGGAGATGTAGAAGCGCAGGTCCTGGATCTGGGCGCCACTGCTCTTGCTGCCCAGACCCGCCACGGCCGTGCCGCACTGGATCGGGGTGCTGCCGGCGTAGGCCGCGAACTGCAGCTTGACCGTACCGCCCGAATCCACCGACCAGCCGTTGCTAGTGCCGCTGTCGCCACCGCCACCACAGGCGCTCAGCAGGGCCGAGAACAGGAATGCGGACCCGGCCGCAGCCAGAAGAGAACGAGATAAGAGAGACGTGGTGAGTCGGTTCTTGGAAAACCGGGTCGTGAAAATGCCAGCCATGAAAAGCTCCTGCATCGAAAGACTGAAATGAATGGGCGTGATCGACCCACAGCCCGCTTCGCCGCAGCGACGGGTCTGGTGAGGGTGATCAGGTATCGAGGTGAAGCGGCACGGCCTGTCACGCCCTCGCGGGGCCATGGACGCGCTCGCTCCCGGTGCACGGGGCCCGATGGGCCGACGGCACCCGATGGCGCAGCAAGGTGTTCAAAGGAGGCCGGATGAGGGCGTACGCGCGCACGCTCCTACCCAGCGGTAGAAGGCGCAGACAGCGCAGCCTGATCAAGGGCCTC
>RXJO01000096.1:0-4386 GCA_003987795.1 Curvibacter sp. | reverse complement strand
GGAGCGCGGGGATGCGCCAGCCGCAGGTCGGGGCGCAGGTCAGGGGTGGCGTGCTGCAACAGCCGCCATCGGGGCTGCTCGGGCACCTGCACCGGCAGCACCAGGCCGGGCGGCGGGCCCAGGCGGTCCAGCATGAGCAGGCAGTAGGCACAGTCGTCGATGCTGACCGCCGCCGTGCCGGAGAGATCGGCCAGCGCGGCATTGAGCAAAGGCGGACCGGCAGGCTTGCTGGCCGAGCACACATCGGCCCAGATCAGCGTCGCTGGCTGCTGCGCCGCCAGGGCCCGCGACACCGTGGGCATGAGCGACGCCAGCACCATGGCCGCCACCATCCACCAGCTCGCAAGGCGGCGGCTGGTGGCACTTCGGAATGTCGGGCTCAGGTGGTGCATGGACAACCGAAGATTATGCCGCCACAGCTTCACATGAGGCTTACTTTGCGTCAATGAATCTTCACCAGGGATCAGACACGCGATAGACGATCTCATCCTGATCCTCGAAGGGCATCAAGGCTTTCGAAACAGCTGCACCACCTGATCGCGTGGCCGGTGAGCCAGGGCCGTGTGGTCGTGCCGTCGGCACCAGCGCACCGGGACCGTGAAGGCATCGGCCGACCGCTCGGTGTCCAGCAGCTGCAAATGGACAAGGGGGCAGGAACGCCTGGGTAATCGCCTGAGGCACGAACTCCACGAGGTCGGTGCTGCGGACGATGGCGAGCAACGCCAGAAAGATGGAGCTCAGCAGCTTGATTTGCCGCCGCAGACCGGCGGTACGCAACATCTGCAAGTTCTGCACGTGTGATCGCACCGCGACCTGATCAAGCGACTGCCTACGGCGCAGGGCGGGACTGGGACGCTTGAACTGGGTAGTGATCGGATGGCCTTGGCGCAGCAGTACCGCATAGCGGTCCGTCAGCGATTGCTGAAAGGCGTCCCCTTGAGCTCAGGTGGGGTGCTGACGGCCAGGCCTGGTCCAGGACCTGCATGGCTGGATCTGATCAAGTTATTCCATTGAGTGGCCCGCCCGATATCACTCAATCAAGCCCCCCCACAGGACACGACGAGCCCCAACGGCCCTTGCGCGGTGTGAAGGATTCAGGCTGGTGCCACTTCGAGGGGCATGCCGGCATCGAGGCGCTCACCGATCAGCGCTGGATCACCGCGCAGACCACGGAGCGGCGTCCCGCTCTGAGGCGGGCGGCACCTGCACCAGGAAGGTCAGCTCAATCCCATCGACGCCGCTGAAAGCGCCTTGGGCTGAACGCGCCCAGATCCTGTGGCACCCCCTGCCCCGCGGCCAGCGCCGCTGCCCACTGCCCGGTGCGGGCCGAGCCCCCCAGGCCCACATGACCGTGGCCGAAAGCCAGCACCACATCGGGCGAGGCGCACGAGGGGCCGATGCAGGGCAGCCCGTCTGGCAGGCTGGGGCGGTGGCCCAGCCAGCGCTGCACGGCTTCGGGCTCGGGCTGAAGCGGCAAGCCCTCGAACATGCTGTGCAGGTGCCGGTACAGGATGTCGGCGCGGCGCCAGTCGGCAGCGGCCTGCAGGCCTGCGATCTCCACCTGGCCGGCGGCCCGCAAGCCACCCGCCATCCAGTGGACGATGAGCTTGCCGTCGGCGGCCATCATGGGCATCCGGGGCCCTCGGGCAGGCTGGTCCAGTTGGACGTGGTAGCCCCGTTCCGACTCCAGCGGCACCGGGGTGCCCGCTGCCGCCGCCAGAGGCCCCGAGCGTGCACCGGCGCAGATCACGGCGGCATCGCAGGCGATCTCGCCATGCTCCGTGAGCACCGCGCGCAATCGCCCTGCCTCGATCCGGAAGCCGGTGGCGCGCGCCGTCAGCCGCTGTGCGCCCATCGACTCGGCATGGCGCGCCAGCGCCGCCACATAAGCGCCCGGGTCGCGGCACTGACCCGCCTCGGGCACGTGGATGGCAAAGCGGTAACGCGGGTCCAGATCGGGCTCGTGCTCGCGCAAGGTGGCCTCGTCCCACTCGACCCATTGCACGCCGGTGCGCGAACGCACCCGCCAGGCCAGGGCCTCGCCCTCGAACTCTTCGCGTGAGCGGTAGACATGCAGCAGGCCCCGCTGCTCGATCAGGTGCGGCACGCCGGCTTCACGCGCCAGACGCTGGTGCAGCGCGGGCGCATCGACCAACAGGCGGCGCAGCGCCTGCGCGGTGCGCTGCACGCGGTTTTCAGTCCAGCCCGAGGCCAGGTAGCGCAGCAACCAGGGCAATGCCCGGGGCAGGTAGGGCCAGCGCACCGCCAACGGGCCCAAGGGATCGGCCAGCCAGCCGGGCACGCGGCGCCAGGCCCCAGGCAAGGCCGGCGGGATCACCGAATGCGACGACAGCCAGCCGGCATTGCCGTAGCTGGTGGCGTGCGGCCCGCCGGCCGCCTCGGGCTCGACCACGGTCACCCGCAGGCCCAGGCGCAGCGCTTCGATGGCCGTGGCGCTGCCGACGGCACCCGAACCCAGGATGGCCACATGGCGACGAGGATCTGATGGCTGGACAGGGTTCATGGGCTGGGCACCGGGTTCGCGCACATGGGGCACCGGCATGGTGCCGACGGGATGGGTCACAGGGCTTTCCTAGGGGAAAACGTTCGATGGAACTTGATAAAGGGGGCCATGAAGATCACATCGGCCCCGACAGCTCACCCAGAAGCAAAAAACCCGCCCAGGCTTGTGGCCAGGGCGGGTGTCGGTTCACCTCGGTGCCCGGTGGGGGTGTCCCACCCCGGGCTTCAGGTGATCATGTCGCGCATCGACGGGCTGATCAGTATTCCCAGAAGATGCGTTGCAGTTCTTTGCTGTCGTTGGTCTTGGTCAGGGCGACCATTGCCAGGATGCGGGCCTTTTGCGGGCGCAGGTCGTGGGCCACCACCCAGTCGTACTTGTCGTCGGGCTGTTCGGCGTTGCGCAGCACGAAGCCGTCAGGCACGCGGGCCGAGCGGATGATCTGCACACCCTGGGCACGCAGACCTTGCAGGGCCGGCACGGCCTGGGCTGCGACCGAACCATTGCCGGTACCGGCATGGATCAGGGCCTTCACGCCGGCCTTGCCGTAGGCGTCGATGCCGGTGGTGTTCATGTTGCCGTAGCCGTACACGATGTCGACCGCAGGCAGGGTCTTGATGTCATCGATGTTGAACTCGGAGGTGGTGGTGTGGCGCTTGACCGGTGCACGGAACCAGTAGTTGCGGCCTTCGACCACCATGCCCAGAGGGCCCCATTGGCTCTTGAAGGCTTCGGTCTTGATGTTGATGGTCTTGCTGACGTCGCGACCGCTCTGGATCTCGTCGTTCATGGTGACCAGCACGCCCTTGCCGCCGGCATCCTTGCTGGCGGCCACGCTGACGGCGTCATACAGGTTCAGGGTGCCGTCGGCAGACAGAGCGGTGCCGGGGCGCATCGAACCCACGACCACGATGGGCTTGGCGGTGCGGACCACCAGGTTCAGGAAGTAGGCGGTCTCTTCGAGCGTGTCGGTGCCGTGGGTGATCACGATGCCGTCCACGTCGGCCTGCTTGCTCAGAGCCGAGACGCGGCGGGCCAGGGTCAGCAGGTGTTCGTTGGTGAAGCTCTCGGAGGCGATCTGGAAGACCTGTTCACCCGTGACCTGGGCCACGTTGCCCAGCTCGGGCAGGCCGGCCAGCAGCTTCTCGACCGGCACCTTGGCGGCGGCGTAGGTGGCACTGTTGGCTGCCGAGGCGCCGGCGCCGGCGATGGTGCCGCCGGTGGCCAGCACCACGACATGGGGCTTGGCGGCCTGGGCCAGGGCAGCGGCCGACAGGGCGCTGAGTGCGACAGCGGCCAGCCATTGTTTCAGCGATTGACGGGTGATCATCAACATGAGGAAAAACTCCTGAATTCGGGTCTTGAGGGGACAGCACGCAGCCCTCGGGTGGGGCGCTGTGCTCATCCCGCAGGGTGGCCGCGGGATGGCCGATGCTAGTGGCGCCGCCCGCGCGCCGATGCGGAATAATCGACCAAAGGGTGTGAAATCCGCTCATATCCGCATTAACCCTGAGTTCCTACCGACCCCCATGAACCTGCGCCAACTCGAAGTCTTCCAGGCGGTGCTCCAGACCGGCAGCATGAGCGCCGCCGCACGCCTGCTGTGCGTCACGCCCTCGGCCGTCAGCAAGGCGGTGGCCCACACCGAGCTGCAGCTGGGCTATGCCCTGTTCACCCGCAGCCCCGCCGGTCTGACCCCGACCCCCGAGGCCCAGGTGCTGGCGGCGGAATCGGCCGGCATCCACCGCCAGCTCGAGGGTCTGCGCCAGACGGCGCGCAACCTGGCGCGTGGCGAAGGCGGGCAGGTGCGGCTGGCGGCCATCCCCTCGATCAGCCACAACTTCCTGCCCAGCCTGCTGCAGGCC
>RXJO01000488.1 GCA_003987795.1 Curvibacter sp. | reverse complement strand
GCCCTCGAATTTCGGAGTTCATAGCTCAGCCCGGAGAATGCCGGGAAAGGACAGAAGAGATGAACGCTGGAGTGATGAGCAGAGCCAAGTACACCTTGGAGTTCAAGCAAGAAGCTGTCAGGCAAGTCAAGGCCGGACGACCAGCCTCCGTGGTGGCAAAGACCTTGGGCATGCCCAGCGCTAGCTTGACCAACTGGGTTCGGGCAGACGCAAAGGGGCAGCTTGGGGTATCGGCAGATGGCAAGCCCGCAGCAGTGGTGAGCCCTGAACAGGCAGAGATTGCCCGACTGAAGGCTGAAGTTGCACGCCTGAAGATGGAGCGAGATATTGCAAAAAAAGCGGCGGCGTACTTTGCACAGGATGTGCTGCAAAGTACGCCTGGATTCAATCGATGAGGCAACGCTGGCCGATCACGCTGATGTGCGAGGTCCTGCAAGTCAGCCCCAGTGGATATTTCAGTTGGGACCGGGCTGGCAAGAGTGGCCACGATGGGCCCACGCGGTTTCACAGCGACGAGGCTGTGCTCGCCCATATGCGAGCCATCCATGCCGAGGTCAAGGGTGAATATGGCTGGCCACGCATGCACAAGGAGCTGTCAGTCAGGGGCATCCGAGTCGGCAAAGACCGGGTACGCAAGCTGATGCAACAACACGGCATCCGAGCTAAGACGAAGCGCAAATTCGTGGTCACCACCGATAGCAGACACCGTTTGCCGGTGGCAGCCGATTTGGTCCAGCGACAGTTCACTCCACCAGCACCCAACCAACTGTGGAGCGGCGACATCACGTATATCGCCACGGACGAGGGGTGGCTGTACCTGGCAGCAGTGCTGGACCTGCACAGTCGTCAGGTGGTGGGCTGGAGCCTGCAAACGCACATGCACACTAGCCTGGTCAAGGATGCGTTGCTGATGGCCTGTTGGCGTCGCCGACCTGCCAGGGGCCTGATCTTTCACAGCGATAGGGGCAGTCAATATTGCAGCGATGATTTCCAACGGACACTCAAGGGCCGGGGCATTGTCAGTTCAATGAGTCGCAAGGGGAATTGCTGGGATAACGCCCCTACCGAGAGCCTTTGGGGACATTTGAAAACAGCGTGTGTTCATGGTCAAAAATTCGCGACCAGAGCTCAAGCAAGGCAGGTGATTTTGGAATGGATCGGGTTCTACAACCATTCCCGACTACATTCGACATTGGGCTACATGAGCCCTATGCAGTACGAAAAACGCTGGTTGGCGGCGCAGCAAAAATCTGCCGCTTGAAGACCGGTTATGCACTCCGATTTTCAGGGGCAACCTCAGCGGCTGGCCGTCTCGGGCCTGGCTGTCTGCGCCGTTGAGGCCGGCAACTTCATGCGCTTGCCGTGGCACCAGAAGGCGCTGGATTCCATCGTGGGCGAGCGAACCTCCCTCACGGCCCTGCTTGCTTCATTTCAGCGCTTCAATGATCTGCCTCTGGCTGAGTGGACGCAGGAACTGGTGATGGTGTGGTGCTTCTCGCGCTACAGCGAGGTGGCCTCGCATCGAGCGGTTCTGCAGAACGGCAAGTTGCGCTTCGACTTTAGCGAGGGGGAGTTTGGGCTGGAACTAGGCCCACCACGCAACGCGCCGTTCCAGCCAGTGTGGCAGGGCGACAAGTTGTATACGGCGCTGGTGCTGCTCCAGCAGTGTGGGCTGGTGGAGTCAGTGGATGAAAGGTGGAGCCTCACAGTGGCGGGCAAGCAAAGGGTGCGGGACTACGCCTCCGTCTGAACAAGCGACTTGGGCTGTTGCCTGTTTCGTTGACGCCGACCTAAATTTTTTGAGCTTGCTCGAACTGTACGGAGCTGACATAGCCGAGCGTCGAATACCGGCGCATCGGGTTGTAGAACTGGGCCAAGAAGGAGCTCAGGGAACGGGCGCCGCCGGAAAAGCGCTTACTGCGCTCCAACGTGGCTGTTGCAAATGTCCCCTTTGGGTGCGCACAGTTGCCGCCTGAGTTTTCCCACTAAGTGTCGGCAAACAGCCTGTAGCGCACCTTGAAATACGATCGCAGTAGCGCAGGGAAAAGTGTGTTGTTGCTCACTTCCACTTTGGAAGCGTGTCAATGGCTCTCAGCTAGTTGACGTTCATGCGAGGTGCTCCTCAAGTTCACGGTCGCGGGTTGTCAAAATCTAAAGTTGAATGGCGGAACAACGAAAGTAGAGTGGCGTTCCGCAATCGCCCAGGCTGCAAGCATTGGGTGGCGGCTCACACTAGCCTTACCAACGACCTAGATCAGGTTTTGCAGCGCCTGGACGTAGGCCACAAAAGCCAGCGCAAGGAGTTTGAAGGGTTTCTGGCATCGCCTTGGAAGGTTCGGCAGGAGGCGTTCCGTTGGCTGCCTGGTATCGCAGCCACGCACCGCAAAATGCCGCGGAAATCAGGCAACGGCAGGAGGCCTTGCGAGATGCTTGGTTGACTATGGAGGGGCAGGGCGCAGTTGGCAAGCCAATTACCGTAGTGTGTCCAGCAGGGTGAGCGTTACATTCTCAAAGTCACCGAAAGTGTGCTCGAACGCTGGAGTCCCACCCCCAAAAATCAGGGGCAGTAGGTTGTCTGTGAACTCTGCCTGGATCTTCGCATCCTCACGGGCTTGCCGCAGCGCGCCTTTCAGCACCTGGTAGGGGGCTGCAGCAAAGTCAGGGAACTGGGTGCCAAACTCCTTTTGGTCACCCACAACCAGCGATGGAAATGCCCGTCGAGCGTCAACCAGAACATCGGGTTGACGCTGGAGAATTCTGTGCACGTCGTACAGGTGCCGTACCAGGGCTGTATCCCAAGTTTGACGCATCAGCCCGGCGCGATGCTGAGCATAACGGCGCAGGAACGAAAGAACCTTTTCTGCAACGGTCTCGGCTACGGCGACCACCGGTGCCTCAAAGCCTGGTTCGCTTTGGCCGGCGAGTTGGTCCGCCAAAGCGGTGATACGGCAGACATGCGCTGGCAGAACTGGGGTGCGTGCCGTCAGCTCGATTTGTAGGTGAGGGCGCAACCCGGCGGCAGAGCCAAACTGTCGTGCATAGCTCCATTCGCTGCAGAAGTAACGGTTCTCATTGAATGCCAGTCCCTTGGCTGGGTCCTCGACCAAGCCAATGCTAGCAAGTGTTTCGATAACCTGGGCTTTCAGCAAAGAAAGCCGGCGGCGAATTTCCCCGCGCGATGCCTGACCTGGATCTGAGAGCACCACTTTCAGATCTGCATCCTCGGACATGCGCTCAATCAATCCATAGGCCTTAGAAAGACTGGTGCCGCCGCAGAACACTAGGTGCACGCCTTCGAGCTGCAGGGCGAACAAGGCACGCAATGCATCGGTCAGATGTTCGTCTTTTTCCAGCAAACCTGCCGTGATTCCGCCAGGCGCCCCTTCTGCAACGAGCGCCTCGATCAGTTCCTGCCGCTCGGGTGTGAGTGCCCTCATGCGTGTTCGTACTGGATCGCCTTGCCGTTGAAGCCAAGTTTGCGGGCAATTCGGCGACGCCCGACGTTGAAAACGATGCCTGCAGGCACCTGGGTACTGCGTCCGGCGTTGTATTCCTGGGTCAGTCGGCTGGCCATGACAGCCACCCCCAGTTTGTTCAGTGCCTGCGGGGCCAGAACCTCCAGCGGTCGCACCGGAATTGGCATGCCGGTCAGCACGCTGGGTTTGGCTTTGGCGTAGACGCCCAGGCCCAGACGCACCAATGTGCCGTCCATCAGTAGCTCACGCAGAGCGCGTCCCACCTGAGCAGCGCTGCCGAACTGGTCGAACTCGTTGCGCAGAAGCACGTCGTCGCTACGATTGGCGACAGAACGTTTGATGCGGTTGAGTGTGTTCATTCCAGTGTTGAGTGGGATCGTTGCAGGTAATTTTACCTCTTCTTCAAGTCTCCGTAAGTTAATGAAATTTATAAGGATTATTGATCTTGACTCGATCATTGACTGAATCCTTTTTGGAGGCCTAGCAAGTAAATTGGTCCGCGTGCCCATCCACAGGCCTAAGCTATCGTGTATCTCCTGGGCCGACGCAGGTCACTGAGCGATGGCCACCTGGTTGCGCCCTGCATCCTTCGCCTTGTAGAGCGCGCGATCGGCGCGTAGCAGAACGGCCTCTGGCGTGTTTCCACCGCCTTGTACCAAGTTAGACCGATCGCGACCGTATAAGCTGGCTCGTCGCAATCCAGGGGCATTTGCTCCACCATCTTGCGCAGTCGCTCCGCCAAACTCATGGCGGCAGACATGTCGGTGGCCGGGAGGAGGGCAATGAACTCTTCGCCTCCGTATCGGCCTAGGCTGTCGCTATGCCGAAGACCCAGCCTCAATGCGTTCGTCACGCGGATGAGGGCCAGGTCACCAGCCTGATGTCCTAGGGTGTCGTTGATGCGCTCGAAGAAGTCCAGATCTAGGGGGCCTCTTGTTTTTAGTGCAATTTAGGACGATTCGGAATCCAGCATTCATGCGGGTCTCCGGGCTTCGTCCTCTTTGAACCCGTATGAATACTGGGTTCTCTGACTCCCTCCCAACATCTGAATTTGGGCTTGTCGCCACGAGTCCTTCACAACGAAGTAGATGGCGCATGAGCTAGCTTGGCCTGGGGAGTTATCCACAGATTCGGTGGACAAAGCTGATGTGATTTCTCGGATAGGCCGCCCCAGCTTGCTTGGCTCGGAGTGCTGAAATTTTGTGCAATCACGATTTCCGGGGCGAACGGCAGCGGAACGGTGGACCGGCGTAAGGCAAGCCTCTTGCCTAGTCAGCAGACCTTGGGCGCAGCGGACCATCGGGTATCAATGAGACCAATGTGATGCCGACGTTGGCGGATGGTGGCGCTGCTGGGGGCTCACAGATCTGGAAGCCCGGAAGGCTGCAGCAGTTGGTGAACGGCAGTGCGTTTGTCTCTGGCGCAAGGAACGGATGCACGAGGCCTTGGCCGTGCTCTGCGGAAAGCACGCCAATCCGGCAGGCCACCACGCGCTCCAGGAATTCAAAACTCACGAGGAGGGCTCGACAAGCGTCACGAGCGCTCGGCCGCGCCGACCGAGTGAAGAGCCCGACTGACTTTGCTGGCGGGCTCGACGGACTTTATTTGTAGAGGGCAAAGGTGCGCTCAACGGCTGTTACAAACCGCCCTACTCGTCTTTTACATATAATTATTACTTAGCGATAATTATAGTTATCGCCAATACATAAATTAGAATTGGGCTTTTGGTGGTAGGGCGCGGGAAAACTCGAGCACAACAGAGAAGTCGTGTGCGACTTGGGGGCTGTGCGGCCGTGCCGGATGGTCAGAACGGCGGCCATGCACAACGGCCGGAGTCACCTGTCGAGCGAGCCTGGTCCGCGAACCTATCAATTCAAGTGCTTGGCCCGTCGCCTGGCATGGCCCGAGCGAACGGCACCGGCTTGCAAGCAAGCTCCCCCTGCAGGAGAGGCAGCGTTGAACCATGAATGAAGAGACAAGCAAGGAACATGGGCTCTTGAAGGTCAGGCCTGAGGCCCTGGACCCACAGCACTCGGTGCAGGCCCGCGGCGATGTCGGACATTCTTCGCTGGCTTCGCGCCAATTCACCACCGTCGTGATCGATGAGGAGCCGCAGGTCGCCCCCGAGCTCAGTAAGCCCGGCAAGCCCAAGCGTCGGCGAGGCCGGCCACCGGGCGCCAAGACCCAGGTGGCTCATGAGCACGTGACGGCCGATGAGTTCGCCGTCCTGCGCGCCGTCGCCCAGGGCATGGACATTGCCGCCGCCGCTCGACAATTCCTGCGCTGGCCAGGTCGGGCCCCCGAGCGGCCCGACTTGCTGCAGATCTACAGCGAATTGTTGAGCCGTGTCGAAGCCGGGGCTCAGGCGTTTCTGGATCCCAAACTGGCCAGGCGCATGGTTCGTGACCTGCTCAACCACCAGACCGTGGTGCCAGAGGCAACAATGCCCCTGAAGGCCGGATCCGCAGAGGTCCACTCTTCCACTCACGTTGATGCGGGCATGGCCCAGCCCGTGACACCCACCTCGCCGCTCAACCTCCCCCGAAAACCCTCACGTCCGATGCTGGAGGAGTTTTCTGCTCAGTTCGACGAGGACATGTACAGCGAGGCCGAGATGATTGAGCTCTACGAGGAGGCCTATTCCGATGAGCGTGATGCGTCTGTCTCTGAAGCTGGGCCTCAGTCCCTGGTCGAGTTGGACATTGAGCAGCTGCTCAATGTCGAACCCGTGTCCAAGGCATCCCATGATTCCGGGGTAGCCGCTGGGGAGACGGCCAACCAGGTCGTGTTCGCCGAGGCCTTGGCCGCAAAGTCACTCTCACAGCGCGTGGAGATCCAGCTCGCCGCGATCAAATGGCTCGAAGAAAGACTGGGCAAGCGCCCCGCACGCAATCACCAGATCAGCCAGTGGGTCAAACTCGACAGCGCCCAACGCCAGGCCTTGCGTGAGGTGGGCGTCGTGAGCCTGGGCGACCTGGTGGACTGGATGTCGCTGCAGGGTGAGCGCTGGGTCAAAAAGTTGCCAGGCTATGGGG
>RXJO01000075.1 GCA_003987795.1 Curvibacter sp. | reverse complement strand
GCCGTGGTGCGCCAGGCCGGCCAGACCATGCAGGAGATCGTGGCCAGCGCCGAGAACGTCAAGTCGCTGCTCGACGAAGTGGCCAACGGCGCCCGCGAGCAAAGCCTGGGCGTGAGCCAGATCGGCGCGGCGGTGCAGGAACTGGACCGCAACACCCAGGCCAATGCCGCGCTGGTCGAGGAGACGGCCGCAGCCGCTGGCTCGCAGCGTCGGGCCACCGTCAACATGGCTGCCGCCGTCGATGAATTTCGGCTGCCTGGAGCGCATACACCGATCATCGTTGATGGTGTCGATATCGACGCAGTCATTGAAGCTCATCGGCGCTGGAAAGTCACTTTACGCCAGGCGATTGAAGACCGCAGTCAGGTCGATGCCGCCACGCTGTCGCGCGACGACTGCTGCGCTCTGGGCAAATGGATCTACGGTGACGGTCAACGCCTCAGTGCACGCCCAACTTTCGAGTCGCTGGTCACAAAGCATGCTCAATTTCACCGGGTGGCGGGGCAGGTTGGCGAGTTGATCAATCAACGACAAATGCGCCAGGCAGAGGATGCGTTAGCCCCGGGCACACCGTTTTCGAATGCAACTTCCGAGGTCGCGAAGGAGTTGTCTACAGCGAAGCGCCTGGGCTTCTGAGTGCTTGAGCTTGTAAAGGGCTGACAGGTCTCTGACGCTCGTGGTTTAAACCAAAGTAGTGGCAAAAAACGGCTAGCCCATAGCAACGGCAGGAGGAGGATATGCGCAAATTTTTCAAACAAGTGTTGGCAGCTGGCACTGTGGGCGCACTCGCCATGATGCCCTTTGGGCTCGCATTTCGCGCTGCCGGTCTACGTATCGGTCATTACGGTCCAAAATTTGCGGAGTTGTACCTCACGGCCCCGGGACCATGGGCAAACTTTGCCCAACACATTGTTCTTGGCTGGGTGTCGGCAATACCCCTCTCGCTACTGAACCTGAATCGAATCTCCAACTCAGTAGCATCATTGATCGGTATTGCCTACGGCGTTCTGTATTACGTGATAGTCAACTCTCTGGCACTCCCCATCTATTTTGGTGATCTGCTCCCTTGGACGCTAGGCATTGCCGTTGTGCTACCGAGCCTCTGCATCCATGTTGTTTTTGGGATGACTGCAGCACTCACTGTGAGAAGTGTCCAACGTAAGCAACGCCTTCGCGATCGGCATGCGAATTTCATGTAGCCCTCACTACCATGCAATCACCCGATCGCATCTATCGTCAACCGTGGAAACGTTTCAAACTGGAACACCTCATGCACCACGTCGCAACACGGCCACGAATGATGTCGGCGACAAGTTCATCCAGAAGACAGAGTTTCTGATTTGGGCCCGATTCGATAGGGAGCTTCGCCCTAAGATCAACGCAAGTTCTTAGACACCCGTCAATCAACTATTGGAATTTGCCTTCGCAATTGACGAAGTGTTAGCGCGACCAATTTCTGTCTGCAACTGGAGTACAGCCTCTTGGTAGAGGTCCGCGAGAGGTCCCTGACCAGTCGCCTTGCGTCTCGCAAACTCCAAAGCAAGTTCGGCACACCCAAACTCTCGCATCAAAATGCAGGCTGTCGAATCGAGCGCAACGTCAATCAGGGACATTTTTTGTGGTTCAGACATGAGTTCACCAGATTCGATTCTGGAGCAGCGCATGACGGCCACTTTGTAATGGGCGATGACCAGAGCACGAGCAGCTGAAATGTAGCTTGCCTCGATTGGAACCAAATCAGCAGAAACGAGTATCCTTTATCACTTGGGATCTGTTGAGGCGAAGGTGACCCGCTGCCGGCGAGGCAGCGGGGTCAAGTGGTCGCTGGGCAAGCTATGTTCAACAGCAACTGAGGGGCCCCATCACTGTTGGTTTCGATCGAGTCTTTCGATACCAAGGGCCTTCAGCATGTACTTTTCATAGACTGGCTCAGAGCTGCCGTTTTTCATCTTGTACATGAAATACTTCTCGAAGGCGATCTTGGCCAGATGCACCCACTTGCCTTTCTTGAACCAGTTGACATTGCGCGGCGGGATCTGCGGCAGGGCGACAAAGGCGGCCCCTGTATCACCCATGTCGGCCAGACAGATGGCGTTCCAGCTGCCTTTGGCATTGGCAGCCTGGCCCGACAGATCTGCGGCGATGTTGTGCACGATGGCGGTCACCATGGTCTCGATCATGTAGCCGGTCTTGGGCGCGCCAGTGGGCACCGGCGTGACCTCGAACGGTGGAATTGCCACGCACACGCCCGCCGAGAAGATGTTGCGGTACTTCTTGCTGCGCTGGTACTCGTCGATCAGGACAAAGCCGCGTGGATTGCACAGCCCTTCCACGGCCGCCACGGCATCGACCCCTTTGAAGGCCGGCAACATCATGCTGAACGCGAACGGCAGTTCATGCTCCTTCTTGACCTGGCCGGCGTCGTCAAGCTCGCTAACAAACATACGCCCGGCGTCGACCTTGGTGACCTTGGCGTTGGTGATCCATTTGATGTCGTTGTTGCGCAGCTCGCTTTCGAGCATGGTCTTGGAGTCACCCACACCGCCCAAACCCATGTGACCAATGTAAGGCTCGCTGGTGACATAGGTCATGGGCACTTTGTGGCGCTGGCGACGCTTGCGCAGGTCGCGGTTCAGGATGAACGCGAATTCGTAGGCTGGCCCAAAGCACGAAGCCCCAGGCATGGCCCCGACCACCACCGGCCCCGGGTTGGCAAGAAAGCGCTGGTAGTCTGCCCAGGTCTGTTCGGCATGGTCGATGCTGCAGATGGAGCGGGTGTGGCCTTCAGGACCTGAGCCTGGCACCTCGTCGAACGACAATCTGGGCCCGGTCGTGATGACCAGGTAGTCATAGGCCAAGCTAGAGCCATCTGCCAAGGTCAGGCTGTTGCCCTCGGCATCGATGCGAGTGACCCGCTGGGCCACGAAGTCGATGCCCTTTTTTTCGAGGTAGGGGCGAATGGGAAAGGTGATGGCTTCGCGCTCACGCCAGCCAACCGCCACCCAGGGGTTGGAGGGCACGAACTGGAAATAGTCCAGAGCGTTGACCACCGTGATGCGGTGTTCGGACGAGAGTTTTTCACGCAGCTCATAGGCCGCGGGCATGCCGCCGGTCCCTGCGCCAAGAATCACGATATGGGCCATGGTTTGTCTCCTGTTAATGGTTGCACGGGTCTGTGCGGCTATGGGATACAGCTCTACGGCTGCTCACCCCATTTGAAAATATTTGCCTGAATGCCTACTTACCTACTTGATTAAATATTTGGCCAAAAAATGGCACCTATGGGTGCCGTGAGTCACAAGCTCAGCCGAACGAAGGCGAAGCCGGCTTGTTGACCGGCTTGCCGGCTGCAGCCCAGGCGTCAAAACCACCGCCGATCGACTTGACATGGACATAGCCCATGTCCAGCAGCGAGGCAGCAGCCAGAGCTGCACGCCCGCTGGTCTTGCAATACAGCACGATCTGCAGGTCGCGTCGCTGCAGCGAAGGGTCGGCGGCCAGCTTGAACTCCAGCATGCCGCGCGAGAAATGCAGGGCACCTGGAATGTGGCCGGCGGCAAATTCGTCGGCCTCTCGCACATCGATCAACACGTCGGCGTCGCGCAAGGCCTGATCGGCTTCGGCAATGCTGACTTCGGTGATGCGGGCCTTGGCGGCCTGAACAAGATCCAAGGGGGTTTTCATGGGAAGCTCCGTTGAGAAAGGCAGGCAGGGATCACTTGAGACGCAGGCCGTCGGCGTCGAACACTTCCACCGTGATCGGAATGGCGGCCCGCACGCTTTGCGTGACGGTGCAGAACGATTCAAACTGGTCCAGCACCCGCTCGAGATGCTGCAGGTGCGACTGAGGAACGCCAAGCTGCAAGGTGGCCTGCATGCCCAGCACGCGCAGGCGGCCATCAGGTGAGCGGCCGATTTCGGCTTGCACCCGGCATTGGATGGGTTCCGGCGCCTGTTTGAACTTGCGCAAGGCAAACAGCAGCGAGTCGCTCAGGCAGTTGCCGACGGCGGCGGCCAGCAACTGTGCCGGCGTGGGGCCGGCGCCCTGGCCCAGGGGCGGCGGTTCATCGCCCAGCAGCGGCGCGATGGCAGGCCCGAAATGGATCTGGAACTGATAGTCGCGTTGCTGCCGCAGTTCGACGGTGGTCAAGGTGTTTTCAGACATAAGTACCTGCGACGAAGAGCTGATTTCAGCCACGAACGATCTTGCGTTGCAGCCGGAAAGCCACAGCACTCGCGCTGCGACCGTTGATCAAATTTTGGTAGCCATTCGCCTGCAACCATTGCTGGGCACTACCAGATCGCATGCCCGACTGACAGTAAAGAACAAGAGACTGCTTCTTATCTGGCAAGCGATTGGGTGCCAAAGCAGCGAGCTCTGACAAAGGCAAATTTATGGCGCCATCGACATGCCCAGACTGAAACTCGCCAGGACTGCGTACATCGACAATCAAGGCATCTGAAGGCCAGAGCTCCGTGGAGCTTTGATCGTTCATTCCGAAAACTTTCGAAAGCCAACTCATAAAAAAGCTCCCCCTCAAATCAAACATTTGGCTTTGACGTCAGCATGGCGTTGACACGCGATATGCTGGTCTCATCAAGTCGGCCAAGCAAAGCGTCCAAGCGCAAGCTGTTTTGCAAGACCTCAATTCGGCCCTGGAGTAGTGCCAACGCTGCTGCAGTGTGTTCGTTTTCAGCATTAAGCACATCCAAGGTGGTGCGATCGCCCACACTACGCCCCAGGCGCGTTGCTTCTAGTCGTGAATTGGCAGCGCTCAGTGCAGACGACAAGGCCTGGAGGCGAGCAGGAGCAGTCTCCAGCGCCAAGTAGGCTGAACGGGTTTGCTGTCCAACCTGCAAGCGCCCCAGTTCGAGCGCTGCGCGAGCCTGATCTACGTTCAGTAACGCTTCTTTTTGACGTGCGTCGCGTCCACCAGTGTCAAGGGGCATCCTGAATTGGAGGCCGATCATTTGCTGCCGGCTGTCATTGCTTGCTGATCCAAAGTCACCGCTACCACCCAAGTGCTGACGGGACGCTTGAGCAACAAGATCCAAAGAAGCGGAAGCAACAGCCCCCAGGCTTCGAACCTCAGCTTCAGCAACAGCAACGCGCGCCTGCAACAGCGCTATTCCTGGGTACATCGATAAAGCGAGGGCGCGCGCCTCCTCTTGGCTATGAAGGATGGGCGATACCACCTCTGCGACAGGCATAGCCAGAGGCAAGTTCAGCGAGGGCATACCACTGACCTCTCGCAGAGCCGCCATCGCCAACTGCAATGCGTTGTCGGCATCCATCACTTGTGCCTGCAGTGATTTGAAACGGGCCCTGGCCTCGTGGATGTCTGTGACAGGAGCGTCCCCCAACTTGAAGCGATCTTCTGACTCAACGAGCGATCGCTCCACAGCTTGAAGTTGCCGTTGCAGCAGGTTGCGACGTTGATCACACAACACAGCATCGAAATAGCGCTGACTGGTATTCAGTATCAAGCCTTGACGGGTGAGCTGAGCCTGCCATTCGGCAGAGCCTGCGGCTTGTAGCAATTGATCTCTACGTGCACTGAGTTCACCACTGATCAGCGGCTGGCGCAAACCCACCCCCCAACTTGTGGCATTCCCACTGTTGATAGAGGTCGCAAAGTCAACGCCATTGGATTGACCAAAACCTGGTGCGGAGAAATGGGCGCCACTCATCGCAGAGCTCGAATTCATCCGTCCAGTACCAGCGCTTAACTCGATCCCTGGGCGCCATAAAGCTTTGGCTTGGTCACGGCGCGCATCAGCACTCGCCTTTTGAGCTTGGGCCAACGCTACGTCGGGATCGTTCTGACTTGCGGCGCGCCAGACCTCCAGCAGGTCGGCAGCCGGGGTGGACAGCGAGGCCAACAGGGCCGCCGCCGCCAGCAGGGTTTTGGCCGTTCGCATGGCTCAGCAGCCGCCCGGCACACCCAGCTTGCGCAGGATGCTTTCCATCAGGCACCAGTGGGTGATGGCGCTTTGCAGCAGGTTGAGGCCCACGAAGGCGGTGAAGGCCAGCCACCAGGGGCTGAGGAACAAGGGGCTGCCGGGCACCCCCAAGGCCAATGACAGCAGGATGAGGGTGCCGGCGACCAGGCGCACGATTTGCCACGATTTCATGAGAGAGCTCCTTGAGGTTCAGAGGGACGTTCAGGTCGAAGAGGACACGGCGAAACGCCGACGGTAGGCCGCGTAGTACAGCGTGGGGATGAGCACCAGGGTCAGCAGCGTGGAAACCAGGATGCCGAAGATCAGCGAGATGGCCAGCCCGTTGAAGATGGGGTCGTCCAGGATGAAGAAGGCCCCAAGCATGGCAGCCAGCCCGGTCAGCAGGATGGGCTGTGCCCGCGTGACGGCCGACTGGATGATGGCTTGCTTGAAGGGCACCCCTTCGCCCACCTGCAGGTGGATGAAATCGACCAGCAGGATGGAGTTGCGCACGATGATGCCGGCCAGCGCGATCATGCCGATCATGCTGGTGGCGGTGTACTGGGCCCC
>RXJO01000120.1 GCA_003987795.1 Curvibacter sp. | reverse complement strand
TTGCCCTGGGCCTCGGCGCATTCGCGGGTGCAGCCCGAGACACCGAACTTGATCTTGTGCGGCGCGCGCAGCCCCTTGTAGCGGTTCTCCAGCAGCACGGCCAGGCCCACGCTGTCGCCCACGCCATAGCGGCACCAGGTCGAGCCGACACAGCTCTTCACGGTGCGCAGCGCCTTGCCGTAGGCATGGCCCGACTCGAAGCCGGCCGCGATCAGCTCTTCCCAGATGGCGGGCAGTTGCTCGACCCGGGCACCGAACAGGTCCACCCGCTGGCCGCCGGTGATCTTGGTGTACAGGCCATACTTTTTCGCCACCTGGCCCACCGCGATCAGGCCGTCGGGCGTGACCTCGCCGGCAGGCATGCGGGGCACCACCGAGTAGGTACCATCTTTCTGGATGTTGCCCAGGTAGTAGTCGTTGCTGTCCTGCAGGCTGGCCAGGTCTTTCTTGAGCACGAACTCGTTCCAGCACGAGGCCAGCATGTTGGCCGCCGCCGGCTTGCAGATGTCGCAGCCCAGGCCCTTGCCGTGGGCCGCCAGCAGCTCGTCGAAGCTGCGGATCTGGCCGACACGGATCAGGTGGTAGAGCTCCTGGCGCGAGTAGGCGAAGTGCTCGCACAGGTGGTTGTTCACGGCCAGCCCCTGCTTCTTCATCTCCAGCTTCATGACCTGGGTGGCCAGGGGCACGCAGCCGCCACAGGTGGCACCGGCCTTGGTGCAGGCCTTGAGTTCACCGATGCTGGTCACGCCGCCGGCCACCGCATCGCAGATCTGGGCCTTGGTGACGCTGTTGCACGAGCAGATCTGGGCGCTGGCGGGCAGGGCATCCGGGCCCAGGCCGGGTTTGGCCTGCCCTTCGCTGCTGGGCAGGATCAGGAACTCGGGGTTCTTGGGCAGCTCGATGCCATTGAGGGCCATCTGCAGCAGGGTGCCGTATTCATCGGCATTGCCCACCAGCACCGCGCCCAGCAGGCGCTTGCCGTCTTCGCTGATCACGATCTTCTTGTAGACCTGGGCGATCTCGTCGCTGAACTGGAAGCTGCGGCTACCGGGGGTCTTGCCGTGGGCATCACCGATGCTGGCCACGTCCACCCCCATGAGCTTGAGCTTGGTGCTCATGTCGGCGCCGACAAAGGCCGCATCGTCCTGGCCGCCCAGGTGCCGGGCCGCCACCCGGGCCATGTCGTAGCCCGGGGCCACCAGGCCGAAGGTCTGGCCGTTCCAGGCGGCGCATTCGCCGATGGCATAGATGTCGGGGTCGCTGCTGCGGCATTCGCTGTCGATCTCGATGCCGCCACGCGGGCCCAGCGTGAGGCCGCTGGCGCGGGCCAGTTCGTCGCGCGGACGGATGCCGGCCGAGAACACGATCATGTCGGTCTCGAGGTGGCTGCCATCGGCAAACACCATGCGGTGGCGCGCCGTCTCGCCGTCGATGATCTGCAGGGTGTTCTTCTGGGTATGCACCTGCAGGCCCAGGTCCTCGATCTTGTGGCGCAGCACACGCCCGCCGCCTTCATCGACCTGCACGGCCATCAGGCGCGGGGCAAACTCGACCACATGGGTCTGCAGCCCCAGGTCGCGCAGGGCCTTGGCGCATTCCAGGCCCAGCAGGCCTCCCCCCACCACCACGCCGCTGCGCGAGCGGGCGCCGCACTCGGTCATGGCCTCCAGGTCTTCAATGGTGCGGTAGACGAAGCAGTCGGCCCGGTCATGGCCGGGCACCGGGGGCACGAAGGGGCTGGAGCCGGTGGCCAGCACCAGCTTGTCATAGGCCAGCACCTGGCCATCGACCAGGGTCACGGTGCGCGAGTCGCGATCGATGGCCGCGGCCCGGGCAGCCAGGCGCAGGCTGAAGCCGGTGCGCTCGAAGAAGCCCGGCTCGACCAGCGACAGATCCTGGGCGGTCTTGCCGGCAAAGAACTCCGACAGATGCACCCGGTCGTAAGCGGGGCGAGGCTCTTCGCACAGCACCGTGACCTGCGCATCGCGCAGGCCCGCTTCGGCCAGGCTCTCGAGAAACTTGTGGCCCACCATGCCATGTCCGACGACGATGATTTTCATGTTGCGTGCTCCTGAATGAAGTGCGCCGCAAGGCGCACCGGCGGGCGGGGCGTGGGGTGCCCATGGCCTGCCATGGATGGAAAAATCAAAGGGGTTGATGCCGCGTCGGTGCTGGCAGCACCGGACCAGGCCCGGGCTGTGAGCGACGCGTGTCCGCCGTCGTTAGCGGTGCAGAAGGGGCCGGTGAAGAGTCGATGCTGCCGGCCACGCCAAGGGGTTAGCAGCTTCCGTGCCTGCCGAAACAGGCCTGCGGGCCGGGCGCGGCGGCACCTGGGCAGCCTGGCCGCACCAGTTCAGATCAGGCAGGCACCGATGCGGTGCGCCAGGCCCCTCACAGGTCGATGGCCAGGGGCGCGGCCTGTCGGATCAGCTCGATGAAACGGCTGAGACGCGCCGGCAACAGACGGCTGTAGGGATAGACCAGGTAGACCGGCAGAGGCGGCGCCTCCCAGCCCGGCAGCAGGTGCACCAGGCGGCCTGCGGCCAGGTCGTCCTCCACCAGCCAGCGCGAGAAGATGCCCAGACCCAGCCCGCGCAGGGCGGCATGGCGCAGGGCGTAGAGGCTGTCGGTGCTGAAGCGCGGCCGGATCGCGAAGCTGAACGACTCGCCGGTGGCCTCCTGGTTCAACAGCACCTGGTCCTGATAGAAAGTGCGCACCGCCATCCAGGGCAGCGCAGCCAGATCGCGCGGATGGCAAGGTGGGTTGGCAGCCTCCAGCCAACGCGGGGCAGACACCACCACCCGCCGCACCTGGCCCAGCTTGAGCGCCACCAGCGAGGGGTCTTCGACGCTGCCGACGCGTATCGCGCAATCCACCCCCTCGGCGATGAAATCGGGCAGGCGGTCATTCAACAGCCATTCCAGCGACACCCCGGGGTATCGCTGCAGGTAGTCGGCCACGGGCCCGATCAGCTGCTGCTGACCGAAGGCGTGCGGCGCCAGCACGCGCAGGGTGCCCTGGGGCTGGGCCGCCTGGCCGCGCAGGCCCTCATCCATCGCCTGCCAGGTCTCGAGCAGGCCCCGCGCCAGCACCAGGCAACGTTCGCCGTCCTCGGTCAGCTTCATCGCATGCGTGCTGCGCTGCAGCAGCTTGAGGCCGAGCTGATGCTCCAGCGCGCTGAGGCGGCGGCTGATGGTCGGCTGGGTGCTGCCCATGCGGCTGGCGGCGGCCGACAGGCTGCCCGCCTCGACGATGCGGACAAAGGTATCAAACAGCTCGATTCGATCGACCTGACGGCTGGCGGAGGCTTGGTCTTTCATGCGTCAAGCGTATATCAATTGTTCAGATCGGGACACTACCAAACCCGAATCACCGTCTCTACAGTTCATGGCATCGCTCTCGACCGGAGAAATCCATGATATTCATACCCACTGCGCATGATCCTCAAAGCCCGGCCCACGCCGTGCCCGCACTGAGCCCACAACGCCTCGGCCTGTTGGCCGCCGGCGCGGGCTTCAGCGTGGCCTCGCTGTACTACAGCCAACCCATTCTCGGCGTGCTGGGGGCCGATCTGCAGGCCAGCGCCGACCGCATCGGCCTGGTGCCCACCCTCACCCAGCTGGGCTACGCACTGGGCATTCTGTTGCTGGCCCCGCTGGGTGACCGCCTGAACCGGCGTCGGCTGATCCTGACCAAGGCCGTGGCCCTGACGGCGGCCTTGCTGCTGAGCGCCTTCGCACCCTCGGTGCCCTGGCTGCTGCTGGCCAGCCTGCTGATCGGCCTGTCGGCCACGGTGGCGCAGGACATCGTGCCGGCCGCCGCCACGCTGGCCCCCGAGGCCAGCCGGGGCAAGGCGGTGGGCACGGTGATGACCGGGCTGCTGCTGGGCATTCTGCTGTCGCGGGTGGTGAGCGGGCTGCTCGCCGAGCAACTGGGCTGGCGCACCGTGTACGCGGCAGCGGCGGCCTCGGTGGCCTTGCTGGCGGTGGCCCTGTGGCGCGGCCTGCCCGATTTCGCCCCGACCACGCAGGTGTCCTACACCACGCTGATCGCGTCGATGGGGCGCCTGTGGCAACGCTACCCGGGCCTGCGCCATGCGGCCCTGGCCCAGGGCCTGCTGGCGGTGGGTTTCAGCGCCTTCTGGTCGACCCTGGCGGTGATGCTGCATGCCGAGCCCTTCCACCTGGGCAGCGGGGCCGCCGGGGCCTTCGGCCTGGCGGGGGTGGCAGGCGCCCTGGCAGCCCCGCTGGCCGGCCGCATCGCCGACCGCCGCGGGCCCGAACTGGTGACGCGCCTGGGCGCCGGCCTGAGCGCCCTCGCCTTCGCCAGCATGGCCTTCGCCACCTGGCTGCCGCCGCAGGGCCAGTTGCTGCTGATCGTGCTGAGCGCCGTGGCCTTCGATTTTGGCGTGCAGGCCACCCTGGTCGCACACCAGACCCTGGTCTACGGCCTGGAGCCGGCCGCCCGCAGCCGGCTCAATGCCCTGCTGTTCGTGGGCATGTTCATCGGCATGGCCACCGGGGCCTGGCTGGGCAGCCTGGCCCTGGCCCACTGGGGCTGGTTGGGGGTGGTGGGCCTCGCCACGGTGGCGGCCCTGGGGGCGCTGACGGTGCGGCTGGCCGTCAATGTCCGGCCGACAAGCTTGGCCACGGCTCATCTCTCCCAAAGTTGACGCTGAAGCAGGCTGAGCTACCAGTCCCCTGCATTTCAGGCCCGAGGGGCAAGGGCCGCCAGGGTGGGCCGTCAGGCCATCACACGCCGGATGTTGTCGTCAATCCGGGCCTGGATCAGGTGCAAGGTGTCGGAGGAGATCTGCCCGGCCCCTTGGCCCAGGGCCGTGGCAGTGAAAGCGCTGGCCACACTGCACACGCGCTCCAGGATGCCTGCCACCGCCTGGGCGGACAGCTCGGCCTCTTTCTGGCCCAGTTGCATCAGATGGCTTCGCCCCACCGCCAGGGCTTCGCCCATCACATCCATCTGATGGTACCCACCCGGGCCCTCACAGAAGGTCACGTCGTAAGCCGGTGCCAGCTGCCATTGACCCGTGGCCTGCATCAGATAGGCGAAGTTCTTGGGGTGGTCGTCGCGGTTGTTGAAGACCACGTTGAAGACCACCCGCTCGAAGGCGCGAGCCTTCTCCCGCATGTCGTTGGTGCACAACTGGGTGGCTCGCAGAAAGTTGACGCTGTCCAGCGCACCGGGCGTGCGAAAGTCGGCTCCGCTGAAGGCGGCCAGGCTTTGCAGGGGGACACGCTGGCCAGCCTGCCGATCAAAACGCCGTGAAGCGAAAGCGGCCAGGCCGTTGGGCAGCTCGAAATAGGCTGTCTCAGGCGTCTCGATGCCGCAGTCCCGAAGACACAGGGCATAGACGGCCTCCACCGCGCAGACCTCAGCGGGCTCATGCCGACCCGGAAACTTGATCAGCCACGCCTCCAGCCCCGGCGCATCGGCCGTGCTGAAGCCACCGGTGACAGGGTCGCGGTAAAGCAAGGCCTTGGGCCGGGCCCCCTGAGGCGAACCGCCCATCTGCAACAGACTTTGAAGAAAAGCCCCGCCCTCGCCTTGCAACACCTGTTGGACCTGCGTGGCCAATTGAGCCAGAACCAGGGGCTCTGACAAGCCCTGCGCCTCTGGCGCTGCAGGTACGAAGCTCAAGGCGCCCATGGCGCCGGCGCCGACATAGGCCAGGCGGGCCAGCGGGCCGATACGGGCGGCTTGCAGCCCCTGCCGCTTGAACCAGCGGTCCATGAGAAGCATGCCCCACCCATCGGGCAGGGCGTCATAGACGGGGCCGGGCAAGCCGGCTTGGTGGACAGGAAAGTCTTTTCGAAGCCGCGGGCCCTTGAGCGGCAGACGCAAGGCTGACAGTTCAAGCCCCCGGGTCAGCGCCTCATCGCTGTATTCGAAGGCCACCAGAGGGCGGCCGGAGATCGCGTCCGAGGACACCAGCCGGCCCCAGCGCCAATGCTCGCCCCAGCCGTTGTAGAACACATCGATCTGCTCAGGCATGGCTCGCCTTGCGTTTGATGCGGCGGCGTTGGGCGCTGGCCTCGTAGCGCAGCATGTCGTCGAGGCTGTCCAGCTTGGGCTGGAACAAGGCCATCAGTTCCGCCGATCGCCCCAGCACCATGGCGACGCGTACCACGCTCTCGAATTGAGTGTTGCGACCCGATTCGAGATTGGACAGGGTGTTCACGCCGATACCGGCACGTGCCGCCACCTCGGCCTGCGTCATCTGCTGAGCCAGGCGCTCTTGCCTCAGACGGGTGCAGAGTTGCACCACGATCTCGTCGGGTCGATGGTAAATTAAATCCATTTGGTTGTGTATTAAATCTATAAATCAGCTTTAACACACAAAATATTAGATTTATAAATCCATTCCGTCAAAGCCATCGATCGAGATCCGAACCTCATCCAAGCCGCTTTGCACCACCCCGTGGACACCCTGAGCCTCAATCGGTCTTCAACGCCGCCTGCAGCATCTCGATGAAAGCCCGGGTCTTGGCGGGCATGAGCCGGAGCCCCAGGA
>RXJO01000445.1 GCA_003987795.1 Curvibacter sp. | reverse complement strand
CACAGCTGAGTTGAGGGCCAGCCCCCCGACCCGATGACAAAACAAATGGGCATCGTTCGCGATGCCCATTTTTTTCGTGGCAGAACTACCGGGCTTTATCCGTGTGGCAGACAAGTTGCTCGGTTTGTCAGAGCGTCAAGAACTGATCCACTATTTGGCATCACACCCAAAGGCCGGTGATCTGATGGAGGGCACAGGCGGGGTGCGCAAATTGCGGTGGCGTCGAGGTGGCCGAGGCCAAAGCGGCGGAGTGAGGGTCATCTACTATGTTCATGACGAGCACATGCCGCTTTATTTGCTGACCTTGTTTGCCAAAGGTGATCGCAGCAATCTCAGTCATGCCCAACGCAATGAGTTGGCGGACATGGTTCAGGGTCTGGTCAACATCTGGAAGGCGAAAGCCACGAAGACATGAGCAAGGCATTCAACAGCATCAAGCAAGGCTTGCAAGAAGCCATTGCCCACGCCGAAGGGCAGCAAGCTGGCGTCCGCATTCATCGCCCCCGTCCCGTGGATGTGCGGGCCTTGCGTGCCAAAGTCGGAATGACGCAGGCGCAATTTGCAGCTCAATTTGGATTTTCCCCCGCCACACTGCGTCACTGGGAGCGTGGTGACCGCAGGCCCCATGGTGCGTCCTTGGTCTTGCTCAACGTGATTGAGCACAATCCTCACGCCGTTATGGATGCTTTGGCGCTTTGAGAATCAGGGGTAGGTGCCCCAGTCTCATTGAGCATCGCATTGCATTGCGCGGATCATGTCTTGGCCAGCACGCGCAGCAGCAAACTCTGGTGGGTTCTGAAACCCATGTGCTCATACAGCCGCACCGCCCGCTGGTTGCTTGCCATCACGTGCAGGAAGGGGGTCTGCCTACGCTGCAACTGGGCTCGCACCACCGTCTCGATCAGCGCCCTGGCCAGGCCCCGGCCTTGGGCCTCGGGCGCACTGCACACGCCGCTGACCTCGCGCAGGTGGCCCAGGTGCAGGCGTTCGCCGGTCATGGCGATCAATCGATCTTCTTCAAACACTCCCCAGTAGTCGCCCATCTCGCGTGTGCGCGGGCCAAAGGGGCCGGGCTGGGTTGCTTGCACCAGGGCCTCGATGGCGGCCTGGTCGGTGGGGCCCAGTGGCCTGGCATGGGCCGGGGGCGGGTTTGAAGGGAGTGGGGCGGTCCACACCATCTGCAGGGCCGGGGCCTCGAGCAGCACCTGCCAGCCGAGGGGCGCATCGCCCGCCCAGGCCTTGCAGTAAAAGCGCTCACCCACGCTGCACAGAGGGGTGAGAGCCGAGAAGTCGGGGGCATCTGCTTGGGCAAAACCCAGCAGTGGCGTGAAGCCCGGGGCATAGCGTCGGGCTTGGGCCGAGCCTTGTGACCACGCTGCATGGGGACCGGTCAGGCTGCCCCAGAAGGGGTTGTCCAGGGCAGCGAGGTCCATGGCGGTGGTGGCCGTTGGCGGGCTTACTTGTAGAAGGCCTCGACCTTGCCCTTGAGGGTGATCAGCAGCGGGCGGCCCTTGCGGTCACGGGTCTTGCCGGCGGGGACCTTGATCCAGCCTTCGCTGACGCAGTATTCCTCGACGTCGAATCGCTCTTTGTCGTTGAAGTGGATGCCGATGTCGTGTTCGAACACCGCCGCCACAAAGTGCGGGCTGCGCGGGTCAATGGACAGGTGGTCGGGCAGTTCGGGGCGTTGCGGGGCGTTGTCGCTCATGGAAAGTCTCGGACGGTTCAATGCACAAAGCGGGGATTGTCCCGCATTTGGGCCCCCCCACCGATCAGACCTTGGATCACTCTTCGTTCTGCCAGTCCACCTGCACCCCGAGGCTGCGCAGGTTCTCCACGAAATGCGGGTGGGCGCGGCGGATCGGCGTCGCATTGCGGATCTCCGAGCGACCCTCAATGCTGGCCGCCACCATGAACAGGGCGATGGCCACCCGGATGATGTAGGGGCTCTCGACCACGGCGGGGCTCAGCGGCTTGCCGCCGAAGGTGATCAGCCGGTGCGGATCGGACGAGAACACATGGGCGCCGAACTTGGACAGCTCGCCCGTCCAGCCCAGGGCCCCGTCATAGACCTTGTTCCAGAACATGGTGTTGCCCTGGGCGCGCACGCCCAGCGCAATGAAGATGGGCAGCAGGTCGACCGGGAAGTAGGGCCAGGGTGCGGCTTCCACCTTGGTCAGCACATTGCTGGTGAACGGGGTTTGCACCCGCAGTTCGCCCGGCACACTGGCGCGCGACCAGCCGTCTTCGTGCGTGATCTTGACGCCAAACTTGGCAAAAGTGCGGTCGATCAGCGGAAAGTTGTCGGGCGCGCTGTTGCGCACCACCACATCGCCGCCGGTGATCGCGCCCAGGGCCAGGAAGGTGGTGATTTCGTGAAAGTCTTCGTCAAAGCGGAACTCGCCGCCACCCAGTCGGGCGCCGCCATGCACCGTGATGCGCGAGGTGCCAAGGCCTTCGATCGGCACGCCCAGCATCTGCATGAAGCGGCAGAACTCCTGCACATGGGGCTCGGAGGCCGCGTTGGTCAGGGTCGAGGTGCCTTCGGCCACCGCCGCGCACAGCACGAAGTTCTCGGTCGTGGTGACCGAGGCGTAGTCCAGCCAGTGCTGGGTGGGCCGCAGCCGGCCTGGGCTGTGAACCAGCAGCGAACCCTCGGCCCGTTCGACCCGGCCGCCGAACTGCTGAAACACCTCCACATGGGGGTCGATCTCTCGCACGCCCAGGGTACAGCCTTTCACATTGTCTTCCAACCGGGCCACGCCGAAGCGCGCCAGCAGCGGGGGCACCAGCATGATGGAGGAGCGCATCTCCTCGGGCAGGTGGTGGCGCGTCGGGTCGAAATGCGTGTTTTGGTGGTGCAGCTCGAGCACGCCGGTGGCGTGGTCCATGCGGACATCGCTGCCCAGGGTGCGGAAGATGTCCAGGATCTTGCGCACGTCAGTGATGTCGGGCACGCCCAGCAGCTTCAGGGGTTGGTCGCTGAGCAGGGTGGCGCACAGCACAGGCAGCACGGCGTTCTTGTTGGCAGAGGGGGTGATGCGGCCGCGAAGGGGGGTGCCGCCGTGCACGATGAGATTGGACATGGTCTGGGAAAACTGAAGCGAAAAACGCCTGTTTGGCGTGTCGAAGCCCTGGCAATGTACCAGCCGCGGCACCCCAATGGTCGCCGCCGACCCCAAACGCCCGGTCGCGACAGGGGTTGGCGTGAGGATTCGCACGTTCTGCCCGGCCCAGTCCGAGGCCTGGGCGTGCGGCTCAGCCTCGGTTTACCAGATGTTTACATCACCCTGTCACAAGCGGACCCGAGCATGGTGTTTTGTCCAAGGAGCGAGGAAACACACCATGAAAAAATCATCGATCCCGGCACGCCGCGTGCCCACCGGCCTCACCCTCGGCCTGCTGGCTGGCCTGTTGGGCCTCTCGGCCTGCGGTGGCGGCGACGGCGGCAACCTGTTCGGCTTCAACACCCTGGACGGCAGCCAGCCGCTGGTGATCGGCCACCGTGGCCTGCCCGGCCTGTACCCGGAAGAGACCCAGCCGGCCTACGAGGGCGCGGCCGACGCCGGCGCCGATTCGCTCGAAGAAGATCTGCACATGACCAAGGATTGCGTGCTGGTGGCCCGTCACAACCCTTGGCTGAGCGACAACACCAACATCAGCACCGTGGCCCAGACCAACCCCGTGGTGGCCGCGCGCAAGCGCACCGTGCCCGGCGTGCAGGTGCCTGTGACCTATTCGCTGGCTCAGTACGGCGGCCCCGCCACCTACCTGAGCGATCGCACCAGCAGCGACCCGAAGTCGGTGCTCAAATCACTGGTGGTGGACGGTGAAGACCACACCGGTGACTGGTCGATCACCGACTTCACGGTGGCCGAACTCAAGCAGTGGCTCGGCGGCACCACCTACGACGCGCGCAATGAGCGCCCGACGGCCCTCAATGGCAAATACCCGATCCTGACCATGCAGGAGATCATCGACATTGCCAAGGCCAAGAGCGCCAGCACCGGTCGCACCCTCACGGTCTATCCCGAAGCCAAGAACCCCTACTGGAACAATGCGCAGGCCATTGCCAACGGTTGCGGCACCGGCACCCACCCGTTCGAGGACGCCATCGTCAAGCTGATCAAGGACAACAACCTCAACAGCAAGACTGCCCCGATCTTCGTGCAGTCCTTCGATCCGGCCAGCCTCAAGTACATGCGCTCGATCGGCCTGAACACCCGCGTGGTGCAGCTGATCGACGGCAATGACGTCAACTACAAGACGGGCGAAATGATCTACCAGACCAACGACGAGTACAACTTCGTCGATGGCCGTCCCTACAGCTGGACCCTCAACGGTGATGGTCGCTACTTTGGCGCCATGCTGACCCCGGCCGGCCTGGCCGAGATCAAGACCTATGCCGACGGCATCGGCCCCTGGAAGCCGCAGGTCATGGCCCTGAAGGTGTCCCCCTTCCCGAGCACCGCCGGCTACACCGGCTCGCTGGCCGATGTGAACTCGGTCGCCCCGACCAGCCTGATCAGCGATGCGCACGCCGCCGGCCTGTTCGTGCACGTCTACACCTTCCGCAACGAGCAGAAATACCTCGCGGGCTTCTACAAGGGCGACCCGGCTGCCGAGTACCTGGCCTTCTACCGTGCCGGCGTTGACGGTGTGTTCTCGGACTTCGCCAACACGGCCTTCGCCGCCCGCACCGCCTACCGCAAGGAACGCGGTCTGTGATGGCGCGGCCGGCGTTCAGCCGGTCGCATCGCCCAGGGGCGCGAGCAGCCCCTCCAACTCCGCCATGCTGAACTTGCCGGCCTCGGCCGGATCGCTGCCCAGCAGGCTCTCGGCGAGCCGGGCCTTGCGCTGCTGCAGGGTCAGCATGCGCTCCTCGATGCTGCCCTGTACCACCAGGCGGTAGACGAACACGCTCTCGGTCTGGCCGATGCGGTGGGCCCGGTCGGTGGCCTGTTGCTCGACGGCCGGGTTCCACCAGGGATCGAGGTGTATCACGGTGTCGGCCGCCGTCAGGTTCAGGCCGGTGCCGCCCGCCTTCAGGCTGATCAGGAACACCGGCGCTTGCCGGGCCTGGAAGGCCTGCACCAGGGGGCCGCGTTCGGCCACCGGGGTGTCGCCGGTCAGGCGCAGCCAGTTGATGCCCTGGGCATCGAGCAATTCGCCGACGCGGGCCAGCAGGCCGGTGAACTGCGAGAACACCAACACCCTTCGGCCCTCGTCCACCAGGCCTGGCAAGAGGGTCTGCAGGTCTTCCAGCTTGGCTCCCAGCAGGTCGGCCGGCACCGGCAGCCCGGGCACCAGGTGCGGGTCGCAGCAAACCTGGCGCAGTTTCAGCAGGGCATCGAGGATGGTGATCTGCGAGCTGGCAAAGCCCTGGCGCTGCAGCACCCGCCGCAGCAGGTGGTCGGCGGCCACCCGCACACTCTCGTACAGATCGCGCTGTACCCCCTGCAGGCTGACATGGCGGGTGATCTCGATCTTGGGCGGCAGCTCGGTGGCCACCTCCTCCTTGCGACGCCGCAGGATGAAGGGCCGCACCCGGGCGGCCAGCAGGCGGGCGCGCAGGGTCTCGCCGTTGACCTCGATGGGTTTGCGCCAATGCTGCTGGAAATGCCGGGCCGTGCCCAGAAAGCCCGGCATCAGAAAGTCGAACAGCGACCACAGCTCGCCAAGGTGGTTTTCCAGCGGCGTGCCGGTCAGGCACAGGCGGTGCTCGGCCTGCAGTTGCCGCAGGGCCCGGGCGCTGCGGCTGTCCGCGTTCTTGACCATCTGGGCCTCGTCGAGGATTACCCATTGCCAGGCCTGCTCGCGCAAGGCCCGCACATCGCGCCAGGCCAGGGCATAGCTGGTCAGCACCACCTGGTACTGCCCCAGGTGGTCGAAGTGTTCTGTGCGCTCGCTGCCGTGCAGGGTGAGCACGCGCAGCGCCGGGGCCAGACGCTGCAGCTCCGACTGCCAGTTGAAGATCAAGGAGGCCGGCAGCACCACCAGGGCCGGGCGTTGCAGGCGACCGGCCTGGTGCTCCAGCAGCAGATGGGCAAGGGTCTGTGCCGTCTTGCCCAGGCCCATGTCGTCGGCCAGCACGCCGTGCAGACCGTGCTCGCGCAGGTATTGCAGCCAGGCCAGGCCTTGCAACTGGTAAGGGCGCAGGGGCAGCGGCCAGCCGGTGGGGGCGGCCACGGGGGGCGGGCTGCCGGCCTGGCGCAAGCGTTGTACCCAGGGTCCCAGGGTGTCCTCTCCCTCCACATGCCAGGGCACCGGGGCGCTCGATGCGTTGCCGACCGAGGCATCCAGCGGTGCCCGAAACTGGGTCAGTCTCGGCAGGTCCCAGGCCTGCAGGCGCCAGGGGCCGGCAGCCTGGCGCGGGTCGCTCAGCAGGTCGAGCAGGGCCGCCACGATGGGCTTCAGCGTGCTGGCGGGGGCCTCCAGGCGCTTGCCGCCGGGGGCGCGCAGTGTCACCACGCTCAGGTCGTCGATGGCGCGCAGGCGCTCTGTGCTCAGCCAGCGGGCGTCACGCCGCAGCAGGTCGGCCAGGATGGGCCCCAGGTCCAGCGTCTGGCCTTC
>RXJO01000471.1 GCA_003987795.1 Curvibacter sp. | reverse complement strand
CCAACGCATCGAATCACCAGTGCTGAACCAGCCCACCACCGTTGCCGGCAGCAGAATGATCGACGAAGCAAAGATCGGCGGCACCACACCGGCCATGTTCAGCTTCAAGGGCAGATGAGAGGACTGGCCCCCATAAACCTTGTTGCCGACCTGACGCCGGGCATAGTTGACAAGGATTTTCCGCTGACCACGTTCGACGAACACGACGAAGTAGGTCACCAGGATCACCACTGCCACAATGAACAGCGCAACCACGATGCTCATCGCACCGGTGCTGACCAGTTCCAGCAAGCCACCGATGGATTTCGGAAGACCTGCCGCGATCCCTGCAAAAATCAGGATCGAAATACCATTGCCCAAACCGCGCTCAGTGATCTGCTCACCCAACCACATCAGGAACATGGTGCCGGCAGTCAGGCTCACCATCGCGGTCAGGCGGAAGCCAAAACCGGGAGAAATGACCAGACCTGCAGTGCCTTCCAGTGCGACGGCGATGCCGAGCGACTGGAAAAGCGCCAGCCCCAACGTCCCATAACGGGTGTATTGGGTGATCTTGCGACGACCTGCCTCACCTTCCTTCTTGAGCTGCTCCATGGCAGGAAGGACGTAAGACAGAAGTTGCATGATGATCGACGCCGAGATGTACGGCATGATGCCCAGTGCGAACACCGTGAACCTCGACAGCGCTCCACCGGAGAACATGTTGAAAAGGTTCAGAATCCCGCCCTGCTGCCCTTGGAAGAGCTGCTGGAGTTGTGCCGGGTCGATGCCAGGCACAGGGATATGGGCACCAATGCGATACACCACGAGCGCGAGCAACAGAAACACCAGGCGTCGACGCAGATCGCCGAACTTCCCGGTCTTTGCCATTTGTGCTGCGCTAGTTGCCACGATGGACGTCTTTCAGACCGATCAGGCGAAGCTGCCGCCGGCAGCTTCGATCACAGCCTTGGCACCTGCGGTGGCGCCGATGCCGTTGAGCTTCACAGCCTTGGTCAGTTCACCGGTCTTGATGACCTTGACCACCTTGGCCAGTTCACCCACCAGACCAGCCACCTTCAGAGCAGCCACGTCAACTTCGGCTTGGCCCAGTGCTTCCAGATCAGACAAAGTGATCTCAGCGTTGAACTTCAGCAGATGCGACTTGAAACCGCGCTTCGGCAGACGACGTTGCAGAGGCATTTGGCCGCCTTCGAAGCCGACCTTGTGGTAGCCGCCCGAACGCGACTTCTGACCTTTGTGACCACGGCCAGCGGTCTTGCCCAGACCGGAGCCAATGCCACGGCCTACGCGACGCTTGGCGTGCTTGGCGCCAGCAGCGGGCTTGATGCTATTGAGTTCCATGTTCTTTCTCTCAGAGCACTTTGACCAGATAGCTGATCTTGTTGATCATGCCGCGCACTTCGGGGCTGTCCTTGAGCTCGCTGATGCTGTTCAGCTTGCGCAGGCCCAGACCACGAACGGTCGCACGGTGCGATTCTTTGGTGCCGATCGGGCTGCGAACCAGCTGGATCTTCACGGTGTTTTGGGTCGTCATGAGATGACTCCTTCTTAGGCGAAGATCTCTTCGACAGACTTGCCGCGCTTGGCAGCGATGTCCGACGGAGTGGTCGAGTTCTTCAGCGCGTCAAACGTGGCGCGGACCATGTTGTAAGGGTTCGACGAACCATGGCTCTTGGCCACGATGTCGGTGATACCCATCACTTCGAACACAGCGCGCATCGGACCGCCAGCGATGATGCCGGTACCCTTGGGGGCCGGAGCCATCATCACAACAGCGGCACCGTGGTGGCCGGTCACGTTGTGGTGGATGGTGCCGTTCTTCAGGGAAACCTTGGTCATGTTGCGACGGGCTTCTTCCATTGCCTTTTGCACGGCAGCAGGCACTTCCTTGGACTTGCCCTTGCCCATGCCGACGCGACCATCGCCATCGCCGACCACGGTCAAAGCAGCGAAACCGAGAATACGGCCGCCCTTGACCACCTTGGTCACGCGATTCACGGCGATCATCTTCTCGCGCATGCCGTCGTCGCGACCTTCGTCTTGAACTTTGGGTTGAAACTTAGCCATTTTTTATTCCCGTCCGCTTAGAACTGCAGGCCTGCTTCACGGGCTGCGTCGGCCAGAGCCTTGACGCGACCGTGGTATGCGAAACCAGCGCGATCGAATGCAACCTTCTCCACGCCAGCAGCCTTTGCCTTTTCAGCAATGCGCTTGCCGATGATGGCAGCAGCGGCGGCGTTGCCGCCCTTGCCAGAAGCACCCAGCGAGCTGCGCACTTCGGCTTCGGCAGTCGAAGCGCTGGCCAGCACCTTGGTGCCACAGCCAGAGATCACTTGAGCATAGATGTGCAGGTTGGTGCGGTTCACGCTCAGACGCGCCACGCCTTGATTGGCAATGCGGATGCGGGTTTGACGTGCACGACGCAGACGCTGCTCTTTTTTGGTCAACATGCTGCAGCTCCTTACTTCTTCTTGGTCTCTTTGATCGTGATCTTTTCGTCCGCATAACGGATGCCCTTGCCCTTGTAAGGCTCGGGGGGACGAACAGCACGGATCTCAGCAGCGATCTGACCAACGCGCTGACGGTCAGCACCCTTGATCAGAATTTCAGTCGCGGTCGGAGTGGCCACGGTAATGCCTTGCGGCATTTCGATGTTGACGGGGTGCGAGTAGCCCACCGCCAGGTTCAGCTTGGTGCCTTGAGCAGCGGCCTTGTAGCCCACGCCGATCAGAGTCAGCTTCTTCTCAAAACCCTTGCTGACACCCACCACCATGTTGTTGACCAACTGACGCAGCGTGCCGGACATGGCATTGGCTTCGCGGGAGTCATTCACAGGGGCAAACGTCAGCTTGCCGTTTTCGTTAGAGATCTTGACCAGGGCGTTCTGCGCCAGCGACAGGGCGCCGCCGGCACCCTTCACGCTGATCTGGTCTTCTTTGATCGACACATCCACACCTTGGGGGATGGCGACCGGTGCTTTGCCTACGCGGGACATTCAGTTTCTCCTCAATGTCACGGTTTAAGCCACATAGCAGAGCACTTCGCCACCGACGCCGGTAGCACGTGCTTTGCGATCAGTCATCACGCCCTTGGGAGTGGTGACGATGGCCACGCCGAGGCCATTCATGACTTGGGGGATGGCGTCACGGCCCTTGTAGACACGCAGGCCAGGGCGGCTGACGCGCTCGATGCGCTCAATCACCGGACGACCAGCGTAGTACTTCAGGGAAATTTCAAGTTCGGACTTGCCTTCGTTGGTCTTCACTTGGAAGCCGTCGATATAGCCTTCATCCTTCAGCACTTGGGCGATGGCAACCTTCACTTTAGAAGAAGGAACCAGCACAGTAGCCTTGGCCACCATTTGTGCATTGCGGATGCGGGTCAGCAAGTCAGCGATGGGATCACTCATGCTCATGTTTAATCTCTCCTGCCTGCTTACCAGCTGGCCTTGGTGATACCGGGGATATCACCTGCGAAAGCCAGTTCACGAATCTTTGCGCGACCCAGACCGAATTGACGGAAGGTGCCACGCGGACGGCCCGTGATTTCGCAACGGTTGCGTTGACGGGTGGGGTTGGCGTTGCGCGGGAGCTTTTGCAGACCCAGACGGGCAGCTGCACGCTCTTCTTCGCTACGCTTGGCATCGTTGGCAACAGCCTTCAGTTCAGCGTACTTCTTCGCGAACTTGGCTGCCAGTTTTTCACGCTTGAGCTCGCGCTCGATCAAAGCTACTTTAGCCACACGACACCTCAGTTCTTGAACGGGAAACGGAAGCCGGCGAGCAGTGCCTTGCACTCTTCGTCCGTCTTGGCCGTCGTGGTGATGCTGATATTGAGACCGCGCAGGGCGTCAACCTTGTCGTACTCAATTTCCGGGAAGATGATCTGCTCTTTGACGCCGATGTTGTAGTTGCCACGGCCATCAAATGCGCGACCCGAAATACCACGGAAGTCACGGACGCGGGGCAGAGCCACGGTCACGAAACGGTCCAGGAATTCGTACATGTGCACGCCACGCAGGGTCACCATGCAACCGATGGCCTGGCCTTCGCGGATCTTGAAACCGGCGATAGCCTTCTTGGCCTTGGTCACCACGGGCTTTTGACCAGCGATCTTGGTCAGGTCGGCCACGGCGTTGTCCATGACCTTCTTGTCCGAGACGGCTTCGCTCACACCCATGTTCAGGGTGATCTTGGTCAGACGCGGAACTTGCATCGGAGAGGTGTAGCCAAACTTGGCCATCAGCTCCGGAGCCACTTTTTCACGGTAGTGTTGTTGCAGTCGTGCCATGGTCATGCCACCTTGATTTCTTCGCCGCTGGACTTGAAGACGCGAACGCGCTTGCCATCAGCCAGGACCTTGATGCCGACGCGGTCAGCCTTGCCGGTGGCAGCATTGAAAATCGCCACGTTGGACTGGTGGATGGGCATGGACTTTTCCACGATGCCACCCGTCGTACCCTTCAGGGGGTTCGGCTTGGTGTGCTTCTTCACCAGGTTGATGCCTTCCACGATCACGTGGGAGTCATCCTTGCGCAGCACGACTTGGCCACGCTTACCCTTGTCGCGCCCTGCGAGCACGATCACTTCATCGCCTTTGCGGATCTTGTTCATGATTCGCGTCCTCAGAGAACTTCAGGAGCCAGGGACACGATCTTCATGAACTTTTCGGTACGCAGTTCACGCGTCACGGGTCCAAAGATGCGGGTGCCGATCGGCTCCAGCTTGGCGTTCAGCAGCACTGCTGCGTTGCCATCAAACTTAACGAGCGAGCCATCGCCACGGCGGATGCCCTTGGCGGTGCGAACCACCACTGCGCTGTAAACCTCGCCTTTTTTGACGCGGCCACGCGGAGCGGCTTCCTTGATGCTCACCTTGATGATGTCGCCGACACTGGCGTAGCGACGCTTGGAACCGCCGAGCACCTTGATGCACAGGACGGACTTGGCGCCAGTGTTGTCGGCAACCTCTAACCGAGATTCTGTCTGGATCATTTCAATATTCCCAACTTGTACCAGGGCTCTTGACCATCAAAAGCACCAGTCAGTCTTGGGCCCGTCGTCCGCGCCGCAAACCATTTTGATGCGCTTCCGTTGGGCAAGAAACTTCACTTTTTACAGCGAAGCCTGTGAGTATTGCAAACTATCCAGAAGATGTCAATCGTTTTCGAGGGTCAGGCCGGCAGGGTGGCGTAGCGCTGCGCCAACGCCAAAAAAGCCTCTGCGGGCTGAGGCACGCCCAGTTCCTCTTCCAGGATGCGCGCCACTGCGGGTGCGGCTGCCGCAGCGGCCCGGGCATCCAGGAACAGCAGGCGGTTACGGCGTGCCAGCACGTCCTCAATGCTTCGCGCATATTCATAACGCGCAGCAAAGCGAACCATGGCCTCCGTCAGGTTCGGAGCCACCACGACGTCGGCCCCCGGCAACCCCGCCAGCAAGACGGCTTCAGCCCCATACAGATGCCCCCCGGGGGCATCGCTCAGGCGCACGGTAGCGGCCCCAGGGGGCGGCGCACCGATCAGACGATGGTGGTCGGTGGTGGGAGCAGCCAGCCTGGGCAGCAACCCTGCCTCCTGGATTTTACTCAGCACGTCCTCAGCCATGGCGCGGTAGGTGGTCCACTTGCCGCCGGTGACGGTGACCAGCCCACTCTTGCTCACGGCCACCGTGTGCTCGCGACTGATGCCTTTGGTGTTGCCATCGTCTTCCACTGGCTTGACCAGGGGGCGCAACCCCACCCAGACGCTGCGCACATCTTCGCGGCGTGGCGCGCGCTGCAGGTAGCGCGCCGACTCGTCGAGAATGAAGGCCACCTCGTCGGCAAACGGCTCAGGCTCGCGTGCCAGATCCTCACGCGGGGTGTCGGTGGTTCCCAGGATCACCTTGCCCAGCCAGGGCACGGCAAAAAGGACACGCCCATCAGCCGTCTTGGGCACCAGCAGCGCGTGATCACCCTGCAGGAAGTCACGATCCACCACCAGATGGACCCCCTGACTGGGTGCCACCATGGGTTTGGTGCTGCGACCACTGGCCTGACCGTCGAGTTCTCGCAGGGCATCCACCCAGACACCAGCGGCATTCACCACGCAGCGGGCGCGCAACTCGAAGGCGCGCCCACTCTCCCGGTCTTCGCAGCGCAAGCCGGCCATGCGGCCGGCTTCATGAATCAGTCCGGTCGCCTTGCAATAGTTGACCAGCAGGGCACCCTGGGCAGCAGCCGAGCGCGCGAGCACCAAAGCCAAACGTGCATCGTCAAATTGACCATCCCAGTATTTGACCCCGCCCCAGAGGTGCTCCTGGATGATGGTGGGCAGGCACTCTCGGGTGCGGGCCTTGCCCAGGAATTCGGTTGCACCCAAGCCGGCCTTGCCAGCCAGGGCGTCGTACATCTTGAGTCCAATCCCATAGAAGGGAGACTCCCACCAGTGGTAGGAGGGCATCACAAAAGGCAGGGGCTGTGCGAGATGAGGCGCGTTGTGCAGCAGTGTGGTGCGCTCATGCAGTGCCTC
>RXJO01000024.1:4757-6541 GCA_003987795.1 Curvibacter sp. | reverse complement strand
CGTGACCGAGGACGAGATGACCGGCGTGGGTGGCGAGAACTTCGCCGGCTTCTACTCGTCGATGAAGTACTTCCAGAGCCTGGACAACGAGAACAACAAGAAGTTCGTGGCCGCCTTCAAGGCCAAGTACGGCGCCAGCGCGGTGATCGGCGACGTGACCCAGGCCGGCTATCTGGGTCCGTGGCTTTGGAAGGCTGCGGTCGAGAAGGCTGGCAGCTTCGACGTGGACAAGGTGGTGGCGGCATCAGAGACCGGCATCGAACTCAAGACCGCGCCCGAGGGCTACGTGAAGCTCGACAAGAACCACCACCTGTGGAGCAAGTCGCGCATCGCCATGGGCATGCCCGATGCCACGTTCAAGGTGGTGTCGGAGTCGCCGGACTTGATCAAGCCCGATCCCTTCCCCAAAGGTTACCAATGACCCCCCTGTTGCCGGCTCACTGCGTGTAGCCGGCCTCCCCCCCAGGGGGCGATGCGTGCCGACCGGCCAAGCCGGTCCGCCGCATCCCCGAACGGGCTTCGCTTCGCTTGCCGGGGGCTCTGCCCCTGTGGCTTGAGCGTTGCGCCCTGTGCTTGATGTTCAAAGCCCCAACGTCTTGTTTGGAGTTCGTGCCATGACTTTTTCTGAAATGCTCAACATCGGCCTCATGCAGGGCTTTGCCGGCTTGAGCCTGTTTGCGGTGCTGCTGCTGATGGGCTTGGGCCTGGCGATCATCTTCGGGCAGATGGGGGTGATCAACATGGCGCATGGCGAGTTCATGACCATCGGCGCCTACACCATCTACCTGGGTTCGACGCTGGCGTCCACGCATGCGCCGCAGATGGTGCCGTACTACTTTCCGCTGGCCATCCTGGCGGCCTTCGGGTTTTCGTTTGCGGCGGGCTGGCTGGTCGAATGGGGGTTGATCCGCCACCTCTACAAGCGGCCGCTCGATACCTTGCTGGCCACCTGGGGCGTCAGCCTGGCGATCCAGCAGATCTTCCGCACCTTCATCGGCCCGAAAGAGGTCAGCCCGACGCTGCCCGACTGGCTGCTGGGCTCCTGGGCCCCGGCCGAGGGGCTGGACATTCCCATCAATGGCCTGTTCGTGCTGGGTCTGACGGTGGTGGTCACGCTGGGCGTGCTTCTGGCCTTGCACAAGAGTCGCTGGGGCCTGCGGGTGCGCGCCACGGTGAGCAACCGCGTGATGGCCAATGCCATCGGCATCGACACCAAGAAGACCGACCGCCTGACTTTTGCCATCGGCTGCGGCATCGCCGGCGTGGCCGGGGCTGCCTTCACCACCATCGGATCCACCGGCCCCACCTCGGGTTCGCTCTACATCGTCGATGCCTTTCTGGTGGTCACCTTCGGTGGTGCGGCCAGCCTGCTGGGCACGGTGGTGTCGGCCTTCGGCATCGCGCAGACGCAGTCGATCACCGAGTTCTTCCTGGCCGGCTCGATGGCCAAGGTGATCACGCTCTCGCTGATCGTGCTGATCCTGATGATGCGACCGCAAGGCCTTTTCGCCTCCAAGGTGCGCCGCTGAGCCCCGGCACCACCCTGCCACGCGCTTTTCTGTTCCTGAGTTCACCGGAGTCTTCCCCATGAATGCCCTCAAAGCCTGGATCCAGCGCTACCAGCTTGCCAGTCTGGTGCTGCTGACCGTCTTGCTCGCGGTGGTGCTGCCGCTGGCGCTGGACATCTTCCGCCTCAACCTGGTGGGCAAGTACCTCACCTATGCCTTCGTGGCCATCGGCCTGGTCATGGTCTGGGGCTACGGCGGCGTGCTCAGCCTGGGGCA
>RXJO01000024.1:0-4664 GCA_003987795.1 Curvibacter sp. | reverse complement strand
GGGCATCCCCGACTTCATGGACTGGAACCAGCTCACTGCGCTGCCCGGCTTCTGGGTGCCCTTCAAGAGCCTGCCGTTCTCGCTGGCCGCGGTGATCGTGGTGCCCACCCTGCTGGCCTGGTTGGTGAGCTTCGCCATGTTCAAGCGCCGCGTAGGCGGGGTGTACTTTGCCATCATCACGCAGGCGGTGGCCCTGATCCTGACCGTGCTCATCATCGGCCAGCAGGGCTATACCGGGGGCGTCAACGGCATGACCGATCTGAAGACCCTGTGGGGCTGGGACACCCGCACCGACAGCGCCAAGTACATCCTCTACTACCTGTGCGTGGCCTTGCTGATCGGCGCCATCGTGCTGTGCCGCTTCATCCAGACCAGCAAGCTCGGCACCCTGCTGCTGGCCATGCGCGACAAGGAAGACCGGGTGCGCTTCTCGGGCTACGACGTGGCCAATTTCAAGATCTTCACCTTCTGCCTGGCCGCTGCACTGTCGGGCATCGGCGGGGCGCTGTTCTCGCTGCAGGTGGGCTTCATGTCGCCGAGCTTCGTGGGCATCGTGCCCTCGATCGAGATGGTGATCTATGCCGCCGTGGGCGGGCGCATGAGCCTGGTGGGCGCCGTGTACGGCACCTTGCTGGTGAATGCGGGCAAGACCTATTTCAGCGAGAGCTTTCCGGACCTCTGGCTGTTCCTCATGGCCGGTCTGTTCATCGGCGTGACCATGGCCTTCCCCATGGGCCTGGCCGGGGTCTGGGAGGAGCGCATCGTGCCCTGGTGGAAGAGCCGCCGCCAGGCCCTGAAGGAGGCCGCTGTCCAGCCCCCCGTCAGCAGCCCGGCTGCCACCGTCCCGGTTGCCCCGGTCGCTGCCGAATCCCTCCCGGCCACGCTGCCTGACGGCGTGAGCAGCCAAAGCGTCTGACCCGCACGGAGCCCCCCATGAGCAACACCGACTTCGCCCTGGCCGTGGAAGACCTGACCGTCTCGTTTGACGGCTTCAAGGCCATCGATGCCCTGACCCTGTACGTCGACAAGAACGAGCTGCGCGTGATCATCGGCCCCAATGGCGCCGGCAAGACCACGCTGCTGGACCTGATCTGTGGCAAGACCCGCGCCACCGGGGGCAGCATCAAGTTCAAGAACGAAGAACTCACCCAGATGGCCGAGCACAAGCGCGTGCGCCTGGGCATCGGGCGCAAGTTCCAGACCCCCTCGATCTACGAAAACCTCTCGGTGTTCCAGAACCTCGAGGTGTCCTTCCCCTCGGGCCGCTCGGTGTTCGGCGCCCTGGCCTTCAAGTGCACCGACACCGTGCGTGAGCGTGTGCAGGCGGTGGCCGACGACATCGGCCTGGGCGACAAGCTCGACACCGAGGCGGGCCTGCTGTCGCATGGCCAGAAGCAGTGGCTGGAGATCGGCATGCTGCTCATGCAGGAGCCCGAGCTGCTGATGCTCGACGAGCCCATCGCCGGCATGAGCGCGCGCGAACGCGAGCTGACCGCCGAGCTGCTGCAGCGCATCTGCCAGAACCGCGCCGTGATCGTGATCGAGCACGACATGGAGTTCGTCAAGCGCATCGCCCACAAGGTCACCGTCATGCACCAGGGAAAGATCCTGGCCGAAGGCTCCATGGACAAGGTGCAGGCCGACCCCAAGGTCATCGACGTCTACCTCGGCCACTGAACCACCCCTGAGGCCCCCCGAACCACGAACCCCACAGGAGCGCAGCATGCTGGAAGTCAAGGATCTGTTTGTCGCCTATGGCCAGAGCGAGGCCCTTCACGGCATCTCGTTCGAGGGCCGGGCCAATGAAACCGTGGCCATCATGGGCCGCAACGGCATGGGCAAGACCACGCTGTTCAAAAGCCTGATGGGCGTGATGCCGCTCAAGAGCGGCAGCATCCGTGTGGCCGGCCAGGACGTGTCGCGCGATGAGAGCTTTCGCCGCGTCGCCAAGGGCATCGCCTACGTGCCACAAGGCCGCATGATCTTCCCGACCCTGACGGTTGAAGAGAACATCCAGACCGGCCTGGAAAACTCGAAGACGCGCCAGATCCCCGATGAGATCTACGCCCTGTTCCCCGTGCTGTGGGACATGCGCCGCCGCAAGGGCGGCAACCTGTCGGGTGGCCAGCAACAGCAACTGGCCATCGCCCGTGCCCTGGTCACCGACCCCAAGGTGCTGCTGCTCGACGAGCCCACCGAGGGCATCCAGCCCTCGATCATCAAAGACATCGCCAAGGCCCTCAACGAGATCCGCAAGCTGCGCGAGATCACCATCATCGTCAGCGAGCAGGTGCTCTCTTTCGCCATGGATGTGGCCGACCGCCTGTTCGTGATCGAGGGCGGCCGCCTGGTGCACGAAACCGCTCGCGCCGACACCGACCAGCAGCACATCAAGGCCTACCTGTCGGTATGAGCCGGCCTGCACCGCACGCTTTTTCAACTCTCCATATTCATTCCCAAGGAGCACACCATGGCTGAGACCCTGATCAAGGTTGACCTGAACCAGTCCCCCTACGACAACCCGCTGGTGCACAACCGCTGGCACCCCGACATCCCGATGGCCGTGTGGGTCGAGCCCGGTGCCGAGTTCAAGCTCGAGACCTACGACTGGACCGGCGGCGCCATCAAGAACAACGACAGTGCCGAGGACGTGCGCGATGTGGACCTGTCCACCGTCCACTTCCTGTCGGGCCCGGTGGGGGTCAAGGGCGCCGAACCCGGTGACCTGCTGGTGGTCGATCTGCTCGACATCGGCGCGCGTGACGACAGCCTGTGGGGCTTCAACGGCTTCTTCTCCAAGCAGAACGGCGGCGGCTTCCTCGATGAGCACTTCCCGCTGGCACAGAAGTCCATCTGGGACTTCCACGGCCTCTACACCAAGAGCCGTCACATCCCTGGCGTCAATTTTGCCGGCCTGATCCACCCCGGCCTGATCGGCTGCCTGCCCGACCGCGCCATGCTCGATGCCTGGAACAGCCGCGAGGCCGACCTGATCGCCACCAACCCCACCCGTGTGCCCGGCCTGGCCAACCCTCCCTTCGCCAGCACCGCCCACATGGGCAAGCTGCAGGGCGAGGCCGCCGCCAAGGCCGCAGCCGAAGGCGCTCGCACCGTGCCCCCGCGTGAGCACGGCGGCAACTGCGACATCAAGGACCTGTCGCGCGGTTCGCAGGTGTTCTTCCCCGTCTACGTCGAAGGCGCCGGTCTGTCGGTGGGCGATCTGCACTTCAGCCAGGGCGATGGCGAGATCACCTTCTGCGGTGCCATCGAGATGGCCGGCTGGGTGCACATGAAGGTCAGCCTGATCAAGGGCGGCATGGCCAAGTACGGCATCAAGAATCCGATCTTCAAGCCCAGCCCGATCACGCCCAACTACAAGGATTACCTGATCTTCGAAGGCATCTCGGTCGACGAGTCGGGCAAGCAGCACTACCTCGATGTCACCATCGCCTACCGCCAGGCCTGCCTGAACGCCATCGAGTACCTGAAGAAGTTCGGCTACAGCGGCGCCCAGGCCTATTCGCTGTTGGGCACGGCGCCGGTGCAGGGCCACATCAGCGGGGTGGTCGACGTGCCCAATGCCTGCGCCACCCTGTGGCTGCCCACCGAGATCTTCGACTTCGACATCAACCCCACGGCTGCGGGGCCGCAGAAGATCATTACCGGCGGGGTCGATCTGCCGATTGCGCAAGACAAGTAAGCCACCCCAACAGGAGACCGCCCATGCCCACCTACGACTACGACTGCTCGGCCTGCGGCGGCTTCGACGCGCTGCGCAGCCTGGCGCTGCGCAACGAGCCCGCCGCCTGCCCGCAGTGCGGCGCGGCCTCGCCGCGGGTGTTTGCCCACGCGCCGCACCTGGCCTGCGTCAGCCCCGAGCAGCGCCGCGCCCATGACACCAATGAGCGCGCGCGGCATGAGCCGCGCAGCAGCTCGCGCGATGGCACCGAAGGCGCTTATGGGCGCCTGCGTCACCCGGCGGGCTGCGGTTGCTGCAGCAGCAACAGCGGCAAGCGCAGCGCCACCTACACCGCACCCAGCGGGGCCAAGGCCTTCCCGACCAAGCGGCCCTGGATGATCAGTCACTGACGGCCGGCCTGGCCGGCAAGGAGCACAAGCCATGATTCACGGCGACATTTCCAGCAGCAAAGACACCGTCGGCGTGGCGGTGGTCAACTACAAGATGCCGCGCCTGCACACCAAGGCCGAGGTGCTGGACAACGCACGCAAGATCGCCGACATGCTGGTCGGCATGAAGGCCGGCCTGCCGGGCATGGACCTGGTGATCTTCCCTGAGTACAGCACCCACGGCATCATGTACGACGCCCAGGAGATGTACGACACGGCCGCCACCGTGCCCGGCGCCGAGACCGAGATCTTTGCCGAGGCCTGCCGCAAGGCCAAGGTCTGGGGTGTGTTCTCGCTGACTGGCGAGCAGCACGAAGAGCACCCCTACAAGGCCCCCTACAACACCCTGATCCTCATGAACGACCAGGGCGAGATCGTGCAGAAGTACCGCAAGATCATGCCCTGGGTGCCGGTCGAGGGCTGGTACCCCGGCAACTGCACCTATGTCAGCGAAGGCCCCAAAGGCCTGAAGATCAGTCTCATCATCTGCGACGACGGCAACTACCCCGAGATCTGGCGCGACTGCGCCATGAAGG
>RXJO01000474.1 GCA_003987795.1 Curvibacter sp. | reverse complement strand
CCTGGAAATTGAACATTGGGTGAACGTCGTCATGCGATTGCCGAGGCAGAAATTCGGCCGTCAAGCAGGTATTTCAACGGCCTGTTAGTGAGCCCTGGACTAGAGCGTTCATAACCGGCTGCACTATGCGGCGATAGGCATCAGGCGCACGGATACCAACGAGTTTCGTTTCCAGAAAATCGAATGGCATTGGCGCATCCTGGGGTCGTCTCAGAAAACGGAAAATAAAGCACGCTAAGCCCTTGCACGACATTTACAGGGGCGACGGGGTAGCTCAGTGGCAGCTAAGTCTGCCTGGGTACCTTCTCCACTGTGCAAATCCTGCACTCTTCTGGAGAAACATCATGTACCGCTACACCAAACTTTCCCTCCTGGCCGTCGCCATTGCTGCGACGGGGGCCGTGGCCTACGCCGCCAGTGGCGGCATGGAAAACGACGCCTTGGCGATCAGTAAGGCCAAGATTCCGCTCACTCAGGCCGTCACCGTTGCCGAGCAGCACGCAAACGGCAAGGCGTCGCGTGCCGAGTACGAGAACTCGAAGCAGGGCTGGGTTTATGACGTGGAGGTCGTCAGTGGGGCCAAGGTCTTCGATGTACGGGTCGATGCTGACAAGGGTACGGTCATCTCGTCTGCCGAGGACAAGGCGGATCACGATGACGACCACGACAAGCGGGACTGACATCCTGTCGGCATGGCCGGATCGTCCCATTGCGTGACGATCCGGCCCGGAGACCTCATGGAATCACTCAACCAAACTCTTTTTCTCTGGCTCAATGCGCCCGAGCATCCCGGCGCGCTGACATTGATGGTGGCCATTCCCCTTGCCGAGTGGTTCATTTGGACGGTGCCACTCCTGATCGGCATTGGCTGGCTGCGCGGCAGCGAGAACACCCGCAAGACGATACTCGTCGCAACCGCGTCGGGATTGCTGGGCCTACTCATCAACCAAGTCATCGGCCTGGCTTGGTCGCATCCCCGGCCTTTCATGATCGGCCTAGGCCACACCCTCATTCCCCATGTCGCCGATTCCTCATTTCCAAGCGATCACCTGACGCTGTGGTGGGCGGTTGCGTTCAGTCTCATGCTGCAACGAGGCCCACGAATCGCAGGCATCGGCTTGGCCATGTTGGGTATTCCCATTGCCTGGGCACGCATCTACCTGGGGGTTCACTTCCCGATCGATATGTTCGGGGCCGCTGCGGTCGCAGCAATCTCTTCGTGGCTGACGTTGCGCGAAGTGCGGTGGTATCTGGAGCCGAGCTACCGGCTTGCCTCCGGCATCCATCACCGAATCTTTGAAAGGTTGATCGCGCTGGGATGGGTGCGCGAATGAGCCTATGGGCGGGCTAAGTTTGCCCAGCCAGACTGATGCCAACAATTTCACCTCGGCAGGAAAACACCATGAACAAATTGCCCACGGTCAGCTCCACAGGCTGGCTCAACAAAGTCCCGGAAGTCGCGCTGTCGTTCTGGATCATCAAGATCATGTCCACCACGGTGGGTGAAACGGGGGCCGATTATCTGGCGGTCAACGCAGGCTTGGGCCAAGGCGTGACCCGCACGGTCATGGCCGCCTTGCTGGCGGCAGCCCTGTTTGTACAGTTGCGCACCCGCCGCTACACCCCTTGGATTTACTGGCTGACGGTGGTACTGGTCAGCGTTGTGGGCACCCAGATCACCGATCTGCTGACCGATGGCCTGGGCGTCAGCCTGTACATCAGCACCTCGGTATTCGCCGTGGCGCTCGCTGCGATTTTCTTCGTCTGGTATCGGGTCGAACGCACTCTGTCCATCCATGACATCGTGACTCGTAGCCGAGAGCTGTTCTATTGGGCGGCCATCCTGTGCACGTTCGCCCTGGGCACCGCCGCTGGCGACCTGGCAACGGAGGCATTGGGTCTGGGCTTCACTTGGGGTGCGCTCGCCTTCGGTGCGCTGATCGGTATCAACTATGCAGCCTGGCGCATGGGTGGCAACGCCGTGCTGACCTTCTGGATCGGCTACATCCTGACCCGCCCCTTCGGCGCTGCGCTCGGTGACTTGTTGACGCAGGCCAAAACCTATGGCGGCCTTGGCATGGGTGCCATGTGGACAAGCGCCCTGTTCCTCTCGGTGATCGTGATGCTGGTGGCCGTTGCGCAAATCGGCATGAACGGAAACCGCGCTGCCCAGGTCGCCGAGTAACCATCTTTACAAGCTCAAGGAAAAATCATGTTCCAACAACACTCAATCGCTCGTCCTGTGGCTGCCGTGTCGGTAGTCGTGCTTCTGGCCCTGGCGGCCGGTTGCTCGAAGCCCGCCGATCAGAACAGTGCAAGCGCAGCATCTGCTCCAACGGCGCAGACTGCCACGCCAATGCAGGGCAAAGCCGCTTCCAAGCTGGGCGATCTGTCGGCGTTCCACAGCATCGCCACCGATGTCGCCACCATCGTGGACAAAGGCGACTTGCCCGCTGCCAAAGCCCGCATCAAGGATTTGGAGGTCGCTTGGGACTCAGCCGAAGCAGGACTGAAACCGCGCGCCGCCGATGACTGGCATGTGCTCGACAAGGCCATCGACACGTCGCTGTCGGCGCTGCGCGCCGACACGCCAAGCCAGGCCGACTGCAAGGCGGCGATGGCCGCCCTGCTGAAAGCCTTCGACACGCTCGAAGGAAAGTGAGCGTGCTCCATGAAAACAGCCACTGAACACGCCTTGGCCAAGGTGCCCGAAGTCACACTGGGCTTCTGGCTCATCAAGATTGCCGCCACAACGCTCGGCGAAACCGGCGGCGATGCCGTCTCGATGTCTATGAACCTGGGCTACCTGGTCGGCACGGGCATCTTTGCGGCGATCTTCCTGGCCGCTGTTGTCGCACAGGTCAAGGCCAAAAGCTTCCATCCATTCCTGTACTGGACCACCATCATCGCCACCACCACGGTCGGTACGACGCTGGCCGACTTTGCGGATCGTTCGCTCGGAATCGGGTACGCTGGCGGTTCGAGTTTGCTGCTGGCCTTGCTGCTCGGCTCGCTCTTCGTCTGGCATCGCACCCTCGGCTCCGTGTCAGTGAGCACGGTTAGCTCGCCAAAGGCGGAAGCCTTCTACTGGCTGACGATCATGTTTTCCCAAACGCTGGGCACGGCGCTAGGTGACTGGACGGCCGACACGGCGGGTCTGGGTTACACCGGCGCGGCCGTCGTGTTCGGAGGGCTACTCGCTCTGGTCGTGGCGGCCTACTACTGGACGAGTGTGTCACGCACGCTGCTGTTCTGGGCGGCGTTCATTTTGACGCGCCCGCTGGGTGCCGTGGTCGGGGACTTTCTGGACAAACCGCTGAGCGCGGGCGGTCTGGCACTGAGCCGCTATTCGGCATCGGCCGCGCTGCTGGCCTTCATGCTGACCGCGATCCTGCTGTTCAGGCAGCAGGCGGCCAGAACAGCGCATTGAACAACGTTTGAACGGAGGCGGAATGCGGGTATTGCTGGTCGAAGACGATCCCATGATCGGTGATGCGATCCAGGGCGCATTGAAGGATGCTTCCTATGCCGCCGATTGGGTGAAGGATGGGCAGACAGCGCTTACGACGCTGGGCTGCCAGCACTATGATCTGGTGCTACTTGACCTGGGTCTGCCCGGCAAAGATGGGTTGGAGGTGCTGGCCAGCATCCGCGCCAAGGACAACCCGATCCCCCTGGTCATCATCACGGCGCGTGACGGCCTGGATGACCGTCTGCGCGGCCTGGATGGAGGGGCCGACGACTACGTGTCGAAGCCCTTTCAGATGGCGGAGCTGCTGGCCCGGATGCGCGCCGTTCTAAGGCGCAAGGGTGGCACAGCAACACCTGTGCTCAGCAATGGGGTGCTATCGCTCGATCCGGCCACCAAAGAGGCCTGCGTCAACGGCGGTTTCCCTTTGCAACTGTCCAATCGCGAGTTCTCGCTGCTGCAAGCCCTGCTGGTGCGACCTGGGGCCATCCTCTCGCGCAGCGAGCTGGAGGATCGCATCTATGGCTGGGGGGAAGAGGTTGAAAGCAATGCCGTCGAATATCTGATCCATGCCCTGCGGCGCAAGCTCGGTAGTGAGGTCATCAAGAACGTCAGGGGGGTTGGATGGATGGTCTCAAAAGGCGCTTGAACGAGTCGGTTCAACTCAAGCTGTCCTTCACTCTGTCCTTGGCCATACTCGTGCTGGCCATTGTCGCGGGCGTCTTTTCGTTCCTGTCCGCCTTTGATGAGGCGCACGAACTACAGGATGATGTACTGCGCCAGGTGGCGCAGCTCATGGATCGACAGCGCTTGTCGCCAGCCACGCCGACCACCGATACCCGACTCAAGGATGTCGATGAAGAATCGCGCGTGATTGTCCAGCACTTGGGCGAGGCCAATCCCTCTGCGGCAGGCGTGGATGCAGGTGGAACACTCCCACTCCCAATAACCTTGGCCGATGGGTTGCACACGCTTGATGTCGGCGGCGAGGCCTTCCGCGTGTTGGTCAAGACAACGGCTGCCGGCGAACGCATCGCTGTGGCTCAGGAATCCGGCTTCCGCAATGAAATTGCCCGCGACGGGGCGCTGCGCACGGTGATGCCTTTTCTGATTCTCGTGCCGGTGCTGCTGTTGATCGTCGCTGACTTGGTGCGCAAGATGTTCCGGCCCATTGCCGCACTCTCCAAAGAGATCGACCAGCGCGCCGAGCAGGAACTGCATCCTGTTGAGGACCGCCACCTTCCGGTCGAGGTTCGCCCGTTCGCCGTGGCGATCAATCGCCTGCTCGCCCGTGTCGGGCAGTCGATGGAATCTCAGCGCCGCTTTGTGGCTGATGCTGCGCACGAACTGCGTTCGCCGCTGACCGCCCTATCGCTGCAAGCGGAGCGGCTGGCAGACGCGGAAATGTCCGAGCTGGCACGCGAACGGCTGACAGTACTGCGCCAAGGGATCGAACGTGGCCGGAGCCTGCTGGATCAACTTTTGACATTGGCCAAGGCGCAGTCGGCCACCGACCTGCCGAAGTCGCCGGTATCCGTCCAGAGCATCTACCGCCGGGTGCTGGAAGACCTCATGCCGCTGGCCGACGCCAAGCACATCGACATCGGTGTCGAAGGCACGCAGGACGCCGAAGTTTGGGCGAGCGAGTTGGACATGATCACCGTGGTCAAGAACCTGGTCGATAACGCCATCCGCTATACGCCGGAGGGCGGGCAGGTTGATCTTTCGGTGGATGTGTCGGACGGGAAGGCCGAGCTGCGCATTCAGGACAACGGGCCAGGCATTCCATTGGCCGAGCGGGAAAGGGTTTTTGATCCCTTCTACCGCACGTTGGGCAGTGAGCAGATCGGCTCGGGCTTGGGACTTTCTATCGTCCAGACGATAGCTCATCGCATCAGTGCAGAAATTCGCCTCGACTTCGCAGATGACGTTCAACAAACTGGCTTAGTCGTTACGGTAATCGTTCCTATGAAGTAGCGACGTTGAACAACGTGGGATGGGAGGGGTAATGGTTTCTTCAGTGGGATGGTTTTATTGGGCTTTGCTGTCTGCTGTCTTTGCGGCGCTGACGGCCATTTTTGCCAAGGTGGGCATTCAGGGGGTTGATTCCGATCTGGCCACCTTGATCCGAACGGCAATCATCATCGTCGTCCTGTCGGCGTTTGTCGCCTACACGGGAAAATGGGCCAACCCTTTGGAGTTGTCACCCAAGACATGGCTTTTCCTCGGGCTGTCTGGCTTGGCTACAGGCGCGTCGTGGGTGTGCTACTTCCGTGCGCTCAAGATCGGCGATGCATCCAAGGTTGCGCCGGTAGACAAACTCAGTCTCGTACTGGTGGCGGTATTTGCGTTCACATTTTTGGGCGAACGTCCGTCGCTCCGGGAGTGGTCCGGTATTGCGATGGTGGCTGGTGGCGTTCTGTTACTCGCGTTCAAGCGCTGATATGTCAGATTGAAGCATGCCCTATCCGGATGTCAGGCACGCCACGCACGAGTGTCATTTTCAGAAGACGACTGCACCAATCAGTGCGGTTTGAACCCTGTTATGCATACGGCTCCTGACAGCCCCATATCAGGACTCCTCTGCACGAAACTCGTCTATGCTCAATACTCGTGTGCACCAAAGCGAGGCGAGCATGGCGACCGATACCGTACCGATTGCCGAGAGCGGCGTAGCCACCCTGTCAGAACAGGCATGGGAGCGTGCTCGCTGCCGCGCGGAGATCATTGGGCCGTTGGCGCAGTCGGAGACGGTCGGGCATGAAGCGGCCGACGCAGCAGCCCAGGCGCTGGGTCTGTCCCGGCGGCAGGTCTACATCCTGATCCGCCGTGCCCGGCAAGGCTCGGGGCTGGTCACTGATTTGGCTCTTGGGCAGTCCAGCGGTGGCAAAGGTAAAGGCCGCTTGCCAGAGTCAGTCGAACGAATCATCCGCGAGCTACTGCAAAAGCGCTATCTGACCAAGCAGAAGCGCAGCTTGGCGGCGTTCCACCGCGAAGTTGCGCGGGTGTGCAAGCTGGGGTCCCCTTGTTTTCAGTGCAATAACTGGCGGTACGCAAACCCAGCACTGGCGCGGGGGTGGTGTTGGTAGATCGTTGATTCTGT
>RXJO01000356.1 GCA_003987795.1 Curvibacter sp. | reverse complement strand
GAGAACGAGTTCGGTGAAGAGAACATCGACAACGACATCCTGGTCAGCAACACCGAAGAGCAGATCATCCAGATGAGCAATGGCTGCATCTGCTGCACCATCCGTGAAGACCTGCGTGAGACCCTGCAACTGCTGGCGGCCAAGCGCCGCAAGGGCATGCTCGACTTCGAGCGCATCGTGATCGAGACCACCGGCCTGGCCGATCCGGGCCCGGTGGCCCAGACCTTCTTCATGGACGAAGAGATCGCCGAGACCTACTTGCTCGATTCCATCCTGACCCTGGTCGATGCCAAGCACGCGGCCCAGCAACTCAACGACCGTCAGGAAGCCCGTCGCCAAGTGGGTTTTGCCGACCAGATCTTCATCAGCAAGACCGATCTGGTGGCCCCCGAAGAGGTCGAGGCCCTGAAGCATCGTCTGGCCCACATGAACCCGCGCGCCCCGCAGAAGGCGGTGCACTTTGGCGAGGTGCCGCTCAACGAAGTGTTCGATCTGCGTGGCTTCAACCTCAATGCCAAGCTCGACATCGACCCCGACTTCCTCAAGGAAGACGACCATGATCACCACCACGACCATGATCACGAGCATGGCGAGCACTGCAACCACCCTTCGCACCAGCACGGCGGGCACGGTCACCACCACCACCATGACGACGATGTGAAGAGCTTTGCCTACAAGGCCGAGCGCCCCTTCGACCCGGCCAAGCTGGAGGATTTCTTGGGCGCCATCGTCAACATCTACGGCCCGCGCATGCTGCGCTACAAGGGCGTGCTGAACATGCAGGGCACCGAGCGCAAGGTGATCTTCCAGGGCGTGCACCAACTGATGGGCAGCGATCTGGGGCCGCAATGGGGCGCGGATGAGGCCCGTATCAGCAAGATGGTGTTCATCGGCATCGACCTGCCGCGCGACATCTTCCTGCAGGGGCTGGAGCAGTGCCTCGTCTGAGCGCGTGACTCAATCGTCATTCCGTATCAAAAACGCCGCACACGGGCTTGCCTGAAAGGGCAAAAGCCCTAGACTTGCGTCTTTTCGCGGGGGCGGTGGCTCATGAATGTCTCGAATCTGCAACGGTTGACGACGCACAGGCGCATCCCTATACAATCGCGCCCCGGTCGAAGAGCGGTCCTGTGTACCGGCTCTTTCAAGCCGGCATGCGGGCTTGAGGCGATTGAGCCGGCCTTGCGAGGAGACAGTCTTTGAAAGCCCCTGCCAGCAAAACCAAGGCGGCAGCACCCGCAACGGCCAAGACGGCCCGCGTGGCGGTGAAGGCCACGGCCCCTCAGGCACCCCCGGAGGTGGCCAAGACGGTGACTCGCAAGCCGGTCAACCCAACGTCAGCCGTGCATGCCGGGAACGAAGTTCCTGCCCCAGCCGGAGATGGATCCCCGCAGCGCAGTGCGCGCCCATCTTCCAGACTGACCCAATTAACCGTACCATCCATGGCCACGGCCCAAGCCGTGGCGTCTACCGCCGCCAAAGCCAGCTTTCTCAACACCATGCCTACGACAATGAACGCTTCGCCCGCCCTTTCGGCGATCAAGAAAGACCCCAAGCTGGCCAACAACTGGAAGACCAAGTCCGTTGACCAGCTGACGGACGAAGAAGTGCTCGCCATGCCCGACAGCGAGTACATGAACGAAAAGCAGACGGCTTTCTTCCGTCTCAAGCTGACCCGTCTCAAGCAGGACATGCTGAACAACGCCGGTGAAACCACCGAACACCTGCGCGAAGACACCGTGGTGGTCCCCGATCCGGCCGATCGCGCCACCATCGAGGAAGAGCATGCCCTGGAGCTGCGCACACGCGATCGCGAACGCAAGCTGCTCAAGAAGATCGAGCAATCGATTGCCCGCATCGATGCCGGCGACTATGGCTATTGCGATGAAACCGGTGAACCCATCGGCGTCGGTCGCCTGCTGGCCCGGCCCACGGCCACCCTGTCGCTTGAAGCGCAGCAACGCCGCGAGCTCAAGCAGAAGATGTTTGGCGACTGATCGCGCATCCGCCCTGGCTCGTCAGCTGGCGTCTCCATGACCAAAGAAGATCCCTCCGGCCTTTTGTCCAAGGTGGTGCGCTTCGTCACGAGCCCGACCACCAACTGGGGTGATCTGAACCAGCCGGAGGAAGATCGCGACAGCGCCTACAACAAGCAGGCGCTCAAGGAGATGATCGAGCGCAAGCGGCGCAACGACTTCGTGCGCCGCCGCGAGTTTGACCAGTTGCGCAAGCTGCGCAAGCGCGAAGCGCTCAATCCGCCTGTCGATCCGGCCCGCCCCTCGTTCTTCCAGAGCAGTCTGGCCTCGCGCATCGAAGACCGGGCTGGCACCCTCAAAAAAATCGACGAGATCGAGGCTCAGATGTCCATGCAGTGGTGGCGCGCCAAGCAGGGCCAGCCGCCACCCGGTGCCGCTGCCGCGGTGTCCCCCAATGCCTTCGCGCCCACCCGGCCACTGGGCATGGAGTCTGCTGCCGCCCCCTTGGCTGCCGACGGAGCGCCTGCGCCGTCCCCCTCGGTCGCCCCTGCCGCCCGCAAACCAAAGGTGGCTCCCTCCGATGCCATGCCCCTGAGCATGCCCAGCTCGACGGTCAGCACCTCGATGCTGCGCAACCTGACCACGCAGCCGGGCAGCCTGCTGCCGGGCGCGATGTCGGTCGCCACCCGCTGGGATGCCACCCAGCCCGCCACGCATTTTCCGGCCTTTGCCCCGACGGCCGTGCAACCCCATGGCTCTGCCGGTCCCATCGATTTCAGCGCGACGCAGCCTGTGCTCCCTGAATCGCTGGTGTTCGTGCATCAGCCCGAGCTTGAGGAGGCGGCCATCCGCTATGCGAATGGCGATTTCGAGGCCGCCGAGTCGGCACTGCTGGAGTTGTTGCGTCAGCCTGCGCTGATCCGGCGCGAGCCCCTGTGGATGGCCCTGTTCGATCTTTACCGTTCCACGGGTCAGCAAGACCGATTCGACAGTTCGGCCATCGATTTCGCTGGCATCTTCGGCAAGTCGGGCCCTTTGTGGGGGCATTGGTCGGACGAGGCGGGGCGTTCGCGGCAGCACAGCTTTGACGCCGCCGACCAGGCCCCGGGCTTTCAATGGATCGCGCCACCGGTGCTCAACACCACCGTGCTCTCCGCCCTCCAGGTCGCGCTGGAACGCGCGCCCTCGCCTTGGCTGCTCGACTGGACGCGCCTGAGCCGCATCGAGCCGGAGGCGGTGGAACCCCTGGCCGATATGGTGGGCGACTGGGCTGGCTCCCGGGTCCGGCTGCGCTGGCAGGGCATGGCCGTGCTGGACGACCTGCTGCGGGATCAGACCCCTTCAGGGCAGGCCGAGGTCCCCCAGGGCTGGTGGCGCCTGCGCATGGAATCCTTGCGCCTGCTGGGGCGCGCCGAAGAGTTCGAGTTGGTGGCGCTGGACTACTGCGTGACCTACGAGCTCTCGCCACCCTCCTGGCAGGCGCCCTACTGCGAGTGCCTGTTGGTCTCGGGCGATGGCTCGGCCCTCGAGGCCCAACACCAAGTCGGCATGGGGGCCCCAGCCACCGCTTCTCGTTTCCAGACCGAGTTCGCCAGTACCGCGCTGGTAGGCGAGATGTCCCAGATGGATTCCGGCATGGGGGCGCCTTCGCCGATCTCGGTCGCCTTGACGGGCGAAGTGACCACCGATGTGGAAGGCACGCTGCCCGTGCCTTTGCCGGGCTACCAGATTCCGCGCGTCTTGGTGGTCGATTGCTCGCGCCTGGTGCGCATCGACTTCCTGGCGGCGGGTTCGGTCCTCAACTGGGCGGCGGCCCGCCAGTCTGAGGGCACCCAGGTCCAGTTCCAGCACCTGAACCGCCTGGTGGCGGTGTTCTTCAATGTGATCGGCATCAATGAGCATGCCAGGGTGATCCCCCGCCAGGATTGACCTTCCGTCCCGGCACCCTGCGGTGTCCGGGCTGATCCACGGCACGATGTCGTTTTGACCGGTTGCAAATCGACAGTCTGCCCCCACCTCAAGACCCTATGGAACAATTTCACGGAACGACCATCCTCAGCGTGCGTCGGCAAACCCCTTCAGGCGTGCTGGTGGCCATCGGTGGCGACGGCCAGGTCACCCTGGGCAATGTCGTTGTCAAGGGCACGGCCCGCAAAGTGCGCAAGCTGCACCATGGCCGCGTGCTGGCCGGCTTTGCCGGGGCCACGGCCGACGCCTTCACCCTCTTCGAACGTTTCGAGGCCAAGCTCGAGAAGCATCAAGGGCACCTGGTGCGTTCGGCCATCGAACTGACCAAGGAGTGGCGCACCGACCGCGTGCTGCGCCGCCTGGAGGCCATGCTGGCCGTGGCCGACCGCGAGGCCTCCCTGATCATCACCGGCAATGGTGATGTGCTGGAGCCCGAGCAGGGCATCGTGGCCATCGGATCGGGCGGTTCCTATGCCCATTCGGCGGCCAAGGCCCTGATCGAGAACACCGACTTGCCGCCCGAGCAGGTGGTGCGCAAGTCGCTGGCGATTGCCGGCGAACTGTGCATCTACACCAACATGCACCACACCATCGAGACCCTCGACTGATTTGTCGTTTTCAGCCCGAACAGCCTCTGGTGCTGACGGGCGCCCCAGGATCTGCCCATGTCTTCCATGACCCCCCAGGAAATCGTGTCCGAACTGGACCGTCACATCGTCGGACAGGCCAGCGCCAAGCGCGCGGTCGCGATTGCGCTGCGCAACCGCTGGCGCCGCCAGCAGGTGGATGCCAAACTGCGCCCCGAAATCACCCCCAAGAACATCCTCATGATCGGTCCCACCGGGGTGGGCAAGACCGAGATCGCACGCCGTCTGGCCCGCCTGGCCGATGCCCCTTTCATCAAGGTCGAGGCCACCAAGTTCACCGAGGTAGGCTATGTGGGCAAGGATGTCGATTCCATCATCCGTGACCTGGCCGAGGTGGCGGTCAAGCAGGCGCGCGAGACCGCCAAGCGCCAGGTGCGCACCCGGGCCGAAGACGCGGCCGAAGACCGCATCCTCGACATCCTGATCCCGCCGGCACGTCCGGTGTTCGGCAGCGAGCCGGCCGAGCCGGCACCGGAGGGCGCCGCGCGCCAGGCCTTTCGCAAGAAGCTGCGCGAGGGCCAACTGGACGACCGCGAGATCGAGATCGACCTGGCTGACAACAAGCAGCCCCTGGAGATCATGGGCCCTGCCGGCATGGAGGAGATGACCGAGCAATTGCGCGGCATGTTCAGCCAGATGGGGCAGGGCAAGCGCAAGACGCGCAAGTTGCGCATCGCCGATGCCTTGCGTCAGTTGGTCGACGAAGAGGCGGCCAAGCTGGTCAACGAAGAAGAGATCCGGGCCCAGGCGCTCAGCCATGCTGAGCAGAGCGGCATCGTCTTCATCGACGAGATCGACAAGGTCACCTCGCGCAGCGAGGGCAGTGGTGCCGAAGTGTCGCGCCAGGGTGTGCAGCGTGACCTGCTGCCGCTGGTCGAGGGCACGGCCGTGTCCACCAAGTACGGCATCATCAAGACCGACCACATCCTGTTCATCGCCTCCGGCGCTTTCCACCTGAGCAAGCCCAGCGATCTGATCCCTGAGTTGCAGGGGCGCTTCCCGATCCGGGTCGAGTTGCAGTCGCTGTCGGTCGAGGATTTCGAGGCCATCCTGGTGCAGACCCATGCCTCCTTGGTCAAGCAGTACCAGGCTTTGCTGGCGACCGAAGGCGTCACCCTCGAGTTCACCCCCGAGGGCATCACCCGCCTGGCGCAGACCGCTTTCCAGGTCAACGAGCGCACCGAGAACATCGGTGCCCGCCGTCTGGCCACCGTCATGGAGCGGCTCCTCGACGAGGTGAGCTTTGATGCGGCCCGGCTGCAGGGCCAGACCATCCGCATCGATGCGGCCTTTGTGGACGCCCGCCTGGCTGAGCTGAGTCAGGACGAAGATCTGTCCCGTTACATCCTCTGACAATTCACCCCCCTTCCGGCCGGTGGCCCATCCAGGGCCGCCGCCGCATGGGCGCGCTTCACTTGAGCTTCACAGTTCACTTTCAGAGCCTGAGCTAAGTGCTTCATCTGGAAGGATTTTTGACCGCCGTCGACTTTCGGTTTGGTCTCTAAGTCCTTGATTTCATTACAAAAAATTGTGGCAAGTCCCCTTGCGGCGGGAGCATTTCCTGCTACAGTGGAAAAAAGTGCAATTAAGTGGTGAAAAGTGCCCTCAAAAGCTGTTTTCACTGGTTGAGCACCGGAAATCAACCTGGGGTGTGCTGTCGTGTTTCAAGGGGCTTCGTCTCTGAGTCTGGATGCGAAGGGCCGGCTTTCTGTGCCGACCCGGCATCGTGACGTCTTGAGCGCGACCGCTGCGGGCCAGCTGACCATCACCAAGCACCCCCATGGCTGCCTGATGATCTTCCCGCGCCCCGAGTGGGAGAAGTTCCGCGAACGCGTGGCCGAGCTGCCGATGTCCGCCCAATGGTGGAAGCGCATCTTTCTCGGCAACGCGATGGACGTCGAGATGGATGGCACCGGCCGCGTGCTGGTGTCGCCCGAACTGCGTCAGGCGGCCGGCATCGCCAAAGACACCATGCTGCTGGGCATGGGCAATCACTTCGAGCTCTGGGACAAGGCGACCTACGACGAGCAGGAAGCCAAGGCCATGCAGGGCGAAAT
>RXJO01000322.1 GCA_003987795.1 Curvibacter sp. | reverse complement strand
TGGATTTCGACCTTGGCTTGGTCGAAGGTAATTCCCAGTGTGAGAGGCATAACAACGTGGTGACGGCCATGTACTTCAGTACGCTGAACCAAGAGTGGAAAATGCGCGATTTTCCGCTTTGTCTCAACTGCATCTGCACTGGCACCTCTTCGATCGTCAGGCCGGCGCGTCGAATCATAAGCAAGGCGCCGACGTCCTGGTAGTCCAGTTGAGTGGCGGCGGGTGAGGCCATGACGATCATCGCCTCCCGGTTGTACAACCTGAACCCCGAGGTCAGATCCCGCAGATCAAATCCCGACAGTCGTCTGAACCAGGCCCATGCCAATAGGCGAAGGTGACTGGCTCGGTCGGGAAAGGCGCCGACGACCACGTCGGAATGGGGTGATGCAGCCAGCAGCTTGGCAATTTCCTGGACCTCATGCTGCCCATCGGCATCCATGGTCAGCACATGGCCGTAGCCTGCACGGAGCCCATAGCGGATGCCCGTCTGCATGCCCCCCCAGGCGCCCAGCGGCAGAACCGGTCTGATCACTTGTGCTCCCGCAGCCAGTGCCGCTACACCGGTACCGTCCTGACTGTGATCGTCGATCACCAGCACGTCGCGATGGCCTGCAGCTCGCAGTTGGCCGATCAGTGTCGTGATGGTCTCCACTTCGTCGCGGGCTGGTATCACCACCAGCATGGGGCGATCAGGACGCCGGGGGGCTGGCCACTCGGCGCACTGGGCATATTGCTGTCGCAACCCTCTTTCGCAGGCTGCCATCGCAAAATTGTTTTCCAGGGCTACGCGACCACGTTTCCCTGCGGCGGCCAGTTCGGCGCGGCGGGTCGGAAGGTCTGATAGGCAGGCCTGCCAGGATTCGACCCGGGTGGGTTCGGATACCAGCCAGCCCGCACCACTTTCCTTCACCAGCCAGGGAAGGCCAGAACCGGCAAGGTCCGAAACCAGGCAGGGCCGCCCCAGACGCATCGCCTCCAGAACGACCATGCCGAAGGCTTCGGTGCGTTCGCAGGAGGCGAGGCAGAACAGGTCTGCATCATTCAGCAGTCGGGTCTTGTCGGCCTCATTGAGCGTCCCCAGCAGACGCACGCGTGGTGGAGTCCCCGGGGGCGACAACCGCTGGATCAAGGCTTCCAGTGCGGGGCGAAGCTCACCCTCTCCGATAATCAGAAGTTCAAGACCGGGTGTGCCCGCGACGGCCTTGATCAACGTTTCGAAGCCTTTGTAATGCGTCAGTCGACCGATCGACAGCAGCCGGAACACCCCGGCCTGCCATTCTGTCGTCGTGGTTTCTGCGGCGAGAGGTGGGGTTGGATCCAGGCCCAGCGGAACCACGGCACAGGCGCTCCGGTGAGGCTGCAGTGGAGGGCTGGCATCCAGGTAGTTGGGCGAGGTGGCGATGATGCGTGCTGCATTCGACAGGACGGCGCGTTCGAATGGCCGATAGGCCAGATAGGCGATCCTGAGTGCCCGCCGCCCTGGATTGACCAGCACGTCGGAATGCCAATGCACGACCCAGGGCGTGCGCAGTGCACGCGAGAGGGTCAGGCACCAGAAGCAGGCATTGTTGGGGAGGTGAAGGTGCAGAACGTCGGGCCGAAAATCATCCAGCATGTGCCGCAAGGCAGAGCGGAAACCCAACGCAATCGGCGCATAGACCCACTGGACCTGCACAGGTACCCGAACGACCCACTCCGGATCCTCCGATTTCGGCTGGCCATGCACCAGCACTCTGGCATCTAGCCCTTGCCGACGCTGTTCAGTGACCAGCCCTTCCAAGAAGGTTTCCATGCCTCCCAGGTCCGGAGGATAGAACTTGCCGATATGGAGTACTCGAAGCGTCATGCGTCCTGCGGGTTGGCTGCTGGACGGCAGGTGACCTGACACGCCAGAACACCTGGCGCAAGGTCTTGATGAGCAACCCTCCAATCTGTGGGATTCTAACGACTTGAATTCCCACTGGTAAAGATGAACGGCCAAGGCTGAGCCGGACCCCGGTCGAGAGGGACCGGATGTCAGCCGAATCAGGCCATTTCAGCCCTCCGCCACCCGCTTTGCCAGGTGTGCCAGTGCTTCTTCCACCTGATCCACCAGCACCAGGCACAGGTCGCCGGGTTGCAGGCGGTCCAGGGCCACGTCGATGGCCTTGAATTCGCCCTGGATCTCTTCGACATGGCGGGTGCGGGTGGCTCCGGCCAGGCCTTGGCGCAGCAGGGCCATCACTTCGCCGTCGGCACGGCCGCGCTGGCAGGCGTCTTCGTACAGCACGACGTCATCGAAGGCCTGGCCCAGGATGGCGGTCTGTTCGGTGATGTCTTCGTCACGCCGGTCGCCGGCGCCGCTGATGACCACGGCCCGGCGCTGGGCCGGCATGGCCTCGACGGCCGAGACCAGCGCGCGCATGGCGTCCGGGTTGTGGCCGTAGTCGGCGATCACGGTGGCGCCGCGGAAGTCCATCACATTGAAGCGGCCGGGGGCATTGTCGCTGTCGTTGACAAAGCTGGCCACGCCGCTGCGGATGGTGTCCCAGCTCAGGCCAACACCCCAGGCCGCGGCCACGGCGGCCATCACGTTGTCGACCTGGAAACCGATGGTGCCGTTGCGGGTGATGGGCACGTCGCGCAGCAGGATGTGTTCGCGCCAGGTGCCTTCGGCCACCACGATGGCGTCGCCGTCGACATAAACAGTGCGTTTGCCTTGGGCCCGATGGGTGGCCATGACAGGGTGGTTGCGGTCGCGGGCAAAGTAGATCACCTGGCCCGGGCAGCTTTCAGCCATGGCGGCCACCATGGGATCGGCGGCATTGAGCACGGCATAACCGTTGGGTGCCACGTTCTGCACGATGACCCGCTTGACCACGGCCAGGTCTTCCACGGTGTCGATGTAGTTCATGCCCAGGTGGTCGCCGGCGCCCACGTTGGTGACCACGGCCACCTGGCAGCGGTCAAAGCCCAGGCCTTCGCGCAGGATGCCGCCACGGGCGGTCTCGAACACGGCGGCATCCACATCGTGGTGCAGCAGCACGTTGCGGGCGCTCTTGGGGCCGCTGCAGTCGCCGCTATCGATCTGGCGACCGTTCACGTACACGCCGTCGGTGTTGGTCATGCCCACGCGCAGGCCGCTGGCGCTGAACAGGTGGGTGATCAGGCGGGCGGTGGTGGTCTTGCCGTTGGTGCCAGTCACCGCCACCACCGGGATGCGGCCATCGTCGCCGCTGTTGTACAGGTGCGAGACCATGGCCTCGCCTACCTGACGGCCCTTGCCGAAGGAGGGCATCAGGTGCATGCGCAGGCCGGGTGCGGCGTTGACTTCGACGATGCCGCCGTGCTGCTCTTCGAGCGGGCGCAGCACGCTTTCGCAGACCACGTCGACGCCGCAGATGTGCATGCCCACCATCTGGGCGGCGGCCACGGCACGGGCCGCCACTTCGGGGTGCACGTCATCGGTCACATCGGTGGCAGTGCCGCCGGTGCTCAGGTTGGCGTTGTTGCGCAGGATCACGCGCTGGCCTTTGGGCGGCACGGATTCGGGCTTCAGGTCCTGCAGGGCCAGGCGGGCGATGGCGATGTCATCGAAACGGATCTTGGTCAGCGAGGTGGCATGGCCCACGCCACGGCGCGGGTCGGCGTTCACGATGTCGACCAACTCACGCACGGTGTGCACGCCGTCACCGATCACCTGGGGCGGGTCACGGCGCGCGGCGGCCACCAGGCGATCGCCCACCACCAGCAGGCGGAAGTCGTTGCCGGGCAGGTATTTCTCGACCAGCACCTCGCCGATCTCGGCGGCGGCCTTGTAGGCCAGGTTCAGGTGGTCGCGGTCGACGATGTTGACGGTCACGCCCTTGCCCTGGTTGCCGTCCTGGGGCTTGAGCACCACCGGCAAGCCAATTTCGAGGGCTGCAGCCCAGGCGTCATCGGGGCTGGTGGCCGGGCGGCCCAGCGGCACGGGCACGCCGGCGGCGCGCAGCAGCATCTTGGTCAGGTCTTTGTCCTGGGCGATCGATTCGGCCACGGCGCTGGTGGTGTCCACCTCGGCGGCCTGGATGCGGCGCTGGCGCGAGCCCCAACCAAACTGGACCAGGCTGCCCGAGGTCAGGCGGCGGTAGGGGATGCCGCGCTTGACGGCGGCTTCGACGATGGAGCCGGTGCTGGGGCCCAGGCGCTCGTCCTCATCTGTCTCGCGCAGCTTGGCGATGGCCTCGTCGGTGTCGAAGGCGATGTTGTTCTGTGCCGCCTGGATCAGGGCCAGCGACAGGTCAAAGGCCTGCCGGCCGACCGCCTCTTCGCTGTATTCGATCACCACCTGATAGATGCCGGCTTCGGAGGTGGCGCTGGTGCGGCTGTAGGTCACGGGGCAGCCCGCCTGCGATTGCAGAGCCAGGCCGGCCGCCTCCAGCACGTGGGCCAGCGAGACGGGGCCGTCGTTGCTGTCGTGGCGCAGGGGGCCCAGGCCGGGGAAGAGGGCGCGGATGCGGGCCTCGAAGCCTTCGATGGCCGCGATCGAGCGTTCGGCGGGGGCACATTCCACCACGGCCTCGATGGCGGTGTGGCGGCTCCAGATGTTGGGGCCGCGCAGGGCCCGGATGCGTGAGACTTCCATCTGTTTCTCTTGGGTGTTCAGGGGCGCTGGGGGCGTCGTTCAGCGGAAAAAGGCGGTGCTGCCGGCCGGGCGGACCGGTTGCGGATCGGGATCGAAGGTCTCGATGCCGGCGGCGATCAGGTCGGGCGAGATGTCCAGGGCCCAGGCGGTGGCCACAGCGGCCAGCAGGGCCTCTTCGGTCATCGGGAAGGCGGTGTTCTGGCGTTCGCGGATGTCGCCCAGGTCGGACAGCACCTTTTCGTGGCTGCCTTCTGCCAGCACCACATAGCCTTGCTTGAGGTACACGGCGCGGCCCTGTTCGGCCCGGTGGGCTTCGATGGCCGGCACGTCGGCCTGCAGGCCGTACAGGATGACCGAGCCGTCGCACAGCGAGGCCATGTCACTGACGCGGGTGTCGGCGGTGTTGAGCACAGCCACGCCGTCGGGCAGCACCACGTCGACCTGGGTGCGCATCACACGCACCATCTGGTCGGCTTCGTTCACGTCGTAGTGGCTGAGGGCCTCATGGCCTTCGAGATCGGTGACCACGCCCACGGCGCAGCGGTCGTAAGGCAGGCCGTCGCGCAGGATGGTCTCGGCCCCGTTTTCGATCACCGTGGCCTGCACCGAGTGGTTCATCAGCAGGCGATGGCCAGCCTCCCAGTGGGCGCAATTCACCGATTCGACGCGGCGGCGGTCGAGGAACAGGCCATCGCGGCAGGCCAGACCGGTCTGGCGGCCGCTCAGGTGGGCCAGCCAGGCCACCATGCGGGCGATCTTGTGAGTGTCGCGGGTGCCGGCCACGCCCACCACCGGGATGCGGCCAGGGGCGGTGTCGCCTTCGGTTTCCGGGAACAGGTGGTCGACGATGGCGCGTCCCACCGGGCGGGGTGAGCCCTCGGCGGGCTTGAGGTGCATCAGCAGGCCGGGGCCGGCATTGACCTCGACGATGGCGCCGCCCTGTTCGTCCAGGGGGCGGGAGATGTCTTGCGCCACCATGTCGATGCCGGCGATGTCCAGGCCCACCACGCGGGCGGCCAGGGTGGCGGCGTGGGCCACTTCCGGATGCACATGGTCGGTGCAGTCGATGGCCACGTTGCCATTGCGCTCGATCACCACAAAGCGGCCGGCCACCGGCACGGCCTCGGGTGTCAGGCCCTGGCGCTGGATCTCGAGCTGCACCTTGGTGTTCGTTTCGATGACGATGGTTTCGAGCGGAAACTCTTCCTCGATGCCCCGGCGCGGGTCGGAGTTGAGCTGGCTGTCGATCAACTGGCGCACGGTGCTGCGTCCGTCGCCGGTGATGCCGATGATCTCGCCACGGGCTGCCGCCACCACCCGGTCACCCACCACCAGCAGGCGGTGTTCGTGCCCGGGGATGAAGCGCTCCACCATCACGTCGCTGCCTTCCGGGTAGGCGACATGGTAGGCGGCCTCGATGTCGGCGCGCTCGCGCAGATCCAGCGTCACGCCGCGGCCGTGGTTGGCGTCGGAGGGCTTGACCACCACCGGCAGGCCGATGTCCTGGGCGGCTTCCCAGGCTTCCTCCGGGCTGTTGACGATCTGCCCTTCGGGCACGGGCACGCCGCACGATTTGAGCAGCGATTTGGTCAGGTCCTTGTCGCCGGCAATGCCTTCGGCGATGGCGCTGGTGAATTCGGTCTCGGCCGTCCAGATGCGGCGCTGGCTGGCGCCGTAACCCAGTTGCACCAGGTTGCCATCGTTCAGGCGGATGTGGGGGATGCGACGGTCGGTGGCGGCGTCGACGATGCAGGCCGTGCTGGGGCCCAGGTAGCAGTTGTCGACCTCGGTGCGCACCCGGTTCACGGCCGTCTTCACATCAAAGGACTCCCCCTTGATGGTGGCGATCAGCAGTTTGTGGCCTTCGTCCAGGGCGGCCCGAGCCACGCGTTCTTCACGGGCGCGGAACACCATGCGGTACACCCCGTGGCGCGAGGTGCTGCGGGTCTGGCCGAATCCGGTCGGCATGCCGGCCAGGTTCAGCAGTTCGATGACGATGTGCTCCAGGATGTGCCCGGCCCAGGTGCCTTCCTCCAGGCGCTGCAGAAAGCCGCCCCGTTCGCC
>RXJO01000342.1 GCA_003987795.1 Curvibacter sp. | reverse complement strand
TATTGGTTTACCGGTCTTCGGTAAATTCTGCCGAGCTTACCTGCAAGGCCATTCAGTCCTGAGGGGTGATCCACCCATCGCCTTGGCGTGAGTTGGCTGTTCCATCCCCATCTCCGTCACGCCCGCACCCGCTGCCCCTTGTCCGGCGCGTAGCGATCGGCCTGGATGTCGGGCGTCACGCCGTGGGTGAAGACCTCGTCGGTGATGGGCTGTACTTTCCAGGTTCTTGTTCCCTAGGGCAGCGCGTCAGGTGTCGCTGGTACCATTTGAGGATGGCAATCTACAAGGATCCGATCAGCATTTGGGATTCAATAGGAATCTCCATCTCCAGAGCGACGTTGCTGCGCTCTGTCAATCCACAGTGCGAGACGTGACGAGGTTCAATTGAACCCGACTTGCTGGATCATCGCGGGACCCAATGGCGCAGGTAAGACGACTTTTGCGATGGAGTACCTGCCTGAAGTGGTTCATTGTTCGCGCTTCGTCAATGCCGATCTGATTGCTGCAGGCCTTTCGCCCTTGGCCCCTGAGCGGGAGTTGTTGGCGGCAAGTCGCCTTTTTTACGCGAAATTGAGACGTCCATCGCTGCTCGAAACGATTTCGCGTTTGAAACGACGCTTGCCGGGCGCAGTTACCTGTAGCTTGTCCGGCGCCTGCGCTCAGAGGGGTGGCAGGTGGTTCTCATTTACCTGGCGTTGCCCACCAAGGAGATGTCCCGACTTCGAGTCGCTGAGCGTGTGGCGCACGGTGGGCATCACATACCGACGGCGGACATTGAGCGCCGTTTCCCCCGCAGCTTGGCCAACTTGTTGAATGTGTTCAGCTTCGAGGTGAATAGTTGCCATTGCTTCATGAACAGCACATCCATGCCTGAATTGGTGTTTGAACAACAGGGCGAGCGACGTAACATCGTTCATGCATCCCTCTACCGCCTTTTATTGAGAGAGGCCTCACCATGACGCCCACATCAGCCCCTCCCTCCCAACAGACACAGGCCATGTTGAAAGCGCTGCAGCTCGCCGTCGCCAAGAGCCTTGAAAAGAAGCGCAGGCTGGGTCAATACGCGGTGGTCTGGGACAACGGACAAGCTGTCAAGACAGATGGTGATGTCCGGGTGATGTCAAAGTGACATCACCGCAGGATGGCGGGCCGACGGTCTGAGGCACCTTCAAACCCGCACCCGCTGCCCCTTGTCCGGCGCGTAGCGATCGGCCTGGATGTCGGGCGTCACGCCGTGGGTGAACACCTCGTCGGTGATGGGCAGTTGGGTGCTGTTCCACTGCGCCCACAAGGCCTTCAGGTGTTCGAACACCTCGGGGTGCTTGTGGCGCAGGTTGGCACGTTCGCGCTGGTCGTTCACCACATCGAACAGGAATTCGTTGTCGTTGATCTTCAGGTATTTCCAGTCGGCCTGGCGCACGGCACGCTGGCCTTGTGACTTGTAGCGCCAGAACAGGGTGCGCTGCCAGGGGCTGCGGTCGCCGGTGAGCACGGGCAGGATGTTCTCGCCGTCGCTGGGGTAGTCGGGGTGCGGCAGCAGGCCCACGGCGGCCAGCAGGGTGGGCAGCCAGTCCATGGTGATGGTGACCTGCTCGCTCACATGCGGGGCCAGGCGCTGGGGCCAGCGCAGCAGGGTGGGCACGCGCAGGCCGCCCTCCAGCAATTCGGTCTTCTGCCCCGTGAAGGGCCAGGTCTTGGAGAAGCGCTCGCCACCGTTGTCGCTGGTGAAGACCACGATCGTGTTCTGAGCCTGACCGGTCTCGTCCAGCGCCTTGAGCACCTGGCCCACGGCGGTGTCCAGCGATTGCACCATCTTGCTGTAGGTGGCCAGGTTGCCGCCGTCGTAGTGGAACAGGTCGCTCAGGCTGCGCGACACCGCCTCGTCCTCAGGCCCGACCCAGGGCCAATGCGGCGCGGTGAAGTGCAGCGACAGGAAGAAGGGCTGGTCGGCCCGGGCCTGCTGTTGAACATAGCGTGTGGCCTCGTCGGCCAGGATCTGGGTGTAGTAGCCCACGCGCTCCACCGGGACATCGTCCTCCCACAGATCGCGCGGCACGTGCTCGCCCACACCGGGCTTGTGGGTGAAGTAATCGATGACGCCACTGTAGTTGCCGAAGAACTTCTGGTAGCCGCTCTTGAGCGGCCCGAAGTTCGGCAGTGCGCCCAGGTGCCACTTGCCGATCAGGGCCGTGTGGTAGCCGGCCTCGGCCAGCAGCGAGGGCAGGGTGGGGTGCTCGGGCGGCAGACCCAGGTAGTCGGTTGGCTTGGCGATCGGTTCTTCCAGCCCGCCGCGCAGGCGGGTCTGGTAGCGGCCGGTGATCAGCGCGAAGCGGGTGGCCGAGCAGACGGCCGAGTTCGAGTAGGCCTGTGTGAACCGCACCCCCTGGTCGGCCAGCCGATCCAGATGTGGGGTAGGGTAGTCGGTCTGGCCATAGACACCCAGGTCGGCCCAACCCAGGTCATCGGCCACGATGAACAGGATGTTGGGTCGGTTGTCGTGCGGGCGCTGGGGCAGGTTCTGGGCGAGGCTGCTCTGGCTCATGGCTGGGGGCGTCCGTTGCGGTCCAGGGCGGGCCAGAACTTCTCGGCCTTCAATTCCTTGAGGGCGGCTTCGACGAACTGCGGGGCCACCCAGGCGTCCACGTCCACGTTCTGCTTGATCAGGCCCAGCTTGAGCCCATCGGCCACCACCGATTTGTAGACCGACACGGCGGCCTCGTCGATGCGCGGCGAATGGCGGGACTTGAGCGATTCGCCATCGAACTCGGCCTTGTAAACCGCCTCGCCCTGGCCGCTCTGATCGCCCCACAGCTGCAGCAGGGCAGCCCGGTTGGCCTCATCGCTGGCCCATTGCGAGGCCCGCACCAACTGCTTGACCAGGCGCGTCGTCACCGCCGGGTAGCGGGTGATGAAATCGTCGGTGGCCAGCAGGCTGGCGTAGATGCTGAAGGCCGGGCCCTTGCCCTTGGTGCTGACCGGCAGCGTCACGCCCTTGTCCAGCAACAGGTGCAGGTCGGCACCGCCGAAGGTGGCATCGATGTCGCGGTTGACCACCGCTGCCTTGGAGCCGGGCCAGTCGAGGTTGACCACCTTCAGGTCCTTCTCGGTGAGGCCGGCTTCGGCCAGAAAGGCATCGAAGGGGCGCTGGTAGGCCGTGCCCTTGAGCACCGACACCTTGCGCCCTTTGAGGTCGGCAAAGCTCTGGATGCCGGCCCCCGGCGCCACGGCCAGGTAGCTGTTCGAGTTGCGGCCCACGACCGCGATCAGCCGGGTGGGCAGGCCGCGCGACTTGCCGATCACCGAGGCCAGGTCGCCGAGGAACACCACATCGAGCTGCTTGGCCGCCACGGCTTCGTTCACCGCCGGGCCGGCACCGCGAAAGGTGGTCCACTCGACCTTGATGTGGTCGGCCTTGAACTCCTCCTCAAGCCAGCCCTTGGCCTTGACCACGGCCAGTGGATTGGCGCCGGGAAATGGTTTGGTACCGGTGCCCAGCTCAGGCGAGCCGATGCGGATCACGGTGGGGGCTGCGGGGGCCTGGGCATGCAGCAGCGGGGCGCTGGCGGCCAGCAGCAGGCCGGTGGCCGCGATCAGGGCACGGCGGGTCAGGGACGGGGACACGGAAGAGAGCAAAGACATGGAATGGGGGTCGGGCGTTGGTGGGTCAGTGGCGTACCGGGGCGGCCTGAAGGCGCACACCCGTCATGGCGAAATGTTATGAAAACCCGCCCCCATAGCCAAAGAAGTTTGATGCATAAGCTAGCAGGGTGGGGGCTGAGGCCAGCGGGCGGGGCGGCTGCGTGGCATCATGGGCGGGTCCCCTCTCCAATCCGGAGCCCGCGGCAGACCATGTACCCATCCGACTCGCGTTTTGATGCCTCCAGACACGTGCCCAACGGTTTCGATCTGGGCCGTTGGCAGGCTCTGGAGCAGGCTCCGTCTGATTCACCCCCCTGGAAGCTGCTGCCGCATGCCGTCAAACGGTCCAGCCACGATCGGCCCTGGCCGGGCCTGGTGTTCTGGCACCAGGTGGAGCCCGAGGGCGATCTGTATGTGCCGCCCACGGCCAGTCACAGCATCCTGGTGCGGCGGGCACATCCCACCCAACTGCTGCAACGCCAGGGCGGCGTGACCGAGTCGTTGCGTTGGCAACCCGGGCAGGCCGTGGTGGTCCCGGCGGGCCTGCCCTCGTTCTGGCGCAGTGCCTTGCCGCGCGACAACCTGCACATGGATCTGTCTCCTGCCTGGCTGGAGCGCGTGGCGCACGAGCCGGTGGCACTCAAGAGCTGCTTCGGGCGCGATGATCCCCTGCTGGCGGGGTTTGCCCAATTGCTGCTGGCCTCGCTGGACTCCAACACCTCGCTCGACAGCCAGTTCGGCCAGCACATGGCCGAGGCCATCGCCCTGCACCTGGTGCGGCATTACGCCGCAGCGCGGCGGTTCTCGGGCGCAGGCCGGTTTGTCCAGGCGCCAGATGCAACAGGTGGAGGAGGCTTTGCGCAGCGACCTGGCCGGGCACTGGACGGTCGAGCGCATGGCCCAGCTGGTAGATCTCAGCCCCTTTCATTTTTCGCGTGCCTTCCGGGCTTCGTTCGGCGCGGCACCCCATGCCTGGCTGAAACTGCAGCGCCTGGAGGCCGCCGCGCAGGCAGTGCGCGCAAGCCGACTGAGCCTGGAGGAGATCGCCCGCCAGACAGGTCACCGTTCGGCCTCTCATTTCACGCAGTCCTTCCGTCAGCACTGGGGCATGACACCGTCGGCCTACCGGCGCGCGTCCTGATCCGGCCGGGCGGGGTTTTCCCGAGGCAGCGCAGGGTTTCGACAGGCGCAGCAATCCTTCGACAGCGGGCCCTGGGGCCCTGAGGCACATTGGCGCCTGCCGGGTCGAAGGCTTCCGCATCGAGAAGCCATGGCTCCCGGGCACCGCAACAGACCCCTGCCGAAGGAGACATCACCATGAGCAACCGCCGTCAATTCACTGCCCGATTGGGCGTTCTGGGCGCAGCCGGCCTGCTGGGCGGCCTGCCGCCTGCGGCCTGGGCCCAGATGCCCGAGCTGGCCCGTCTGCTGGTGGGTTTCCCACCCGGGGGCAGCACCGACAACGTGGCCCGTCGCCTGGCCGACCGCTTGCGCGGCGCCTACGCGGGCCAGGTGCTGGTGGACAACAAGCCCGGCGCCGCCACCCAGATCGCAGTGGCAGCCCTCAAGGAGGCCCCCGCCGACGGCCTGACGATGCTGCTGTCGCCACCAGCCCCCTTCAGCATCTACCCCTTCACCTACCGCAAGCTGCCCTATGGGCCCGAAGACCAGGTGCCTGTGGCCATGGTCTGTTCGTTTCCCTTTGCCTTCGCGGTGGGGCCTGCCGTGCCCGATAGCGTGCGCAGCATCCCCGATTTCGTGGCCTGGGCCAAGGCCAATCCGGGCAAGGCCAGTTTTGGCTCGCCGGCCGCAGGTTCAACGCCCCACCTGGTCGGCAGTCTGCTGGGCCTGATGGCGGGGGTGGAGCTGACCCATGTGGCCTACCGTGGCGATGCCCCGGGCCTGCAGGATCTGATGGGCGGCCAGTTGGCCGCTTATTCCTCGGTGCTGGGCAGCTTTCTGCCCCAGCTCAAATCAGGCCGGATCCGGCTGCTGGCGGTGTCAGGCGCCGAGCGCAGCAGCTTCATGCCGGGCTTGCCCACCTACCGTGAGCAAGGCTACGAACTGGACATGACCGAATGGTTCGGCCTGTTCCTGCCGGGCAAGACGCCCGCACCGGTGGTGCAGCGCCTGGCCGAGGCGGCCCGTGCCGTGGTCGGCCAGGCCGACTTTGCCCGAGGCCTGGCCGAGTTCGGCATGACCGCCCGCTACCTGGGCCCACGCGAGCTGGCGGCCCAGTTGCGCACCGAGACCGAGATGTGGCGTGGCCACGTCAAGAAGATCGGCTTCACTTCGGAATCCTGAACGCCATGACAGACCCGCAAGACGCCGCCGTCCCCCTGTGGGTGCCTGACGAGGCACGTCGATCGCAGGCCTTGATCACCGCCTTCCAGGCCTGGCTGGCGCAGGAGCACAGCCTGCAGTTCGACCATTACGAGGCGCTTTGGCGCTGGTCGGTCGACGATGCCGAAGGCTTCTGGTCAGCCATCCTGAAGTTCTTCGATCTGCGCTTCGACACGCCGCCGCAACGCATGCTGGAGCGGCCCCACATGCCGGGGGCCTCGTGGTTTCCGGGGGCGCGGCTCAATCTGGTGGAGCAGATGCTGCGCCATACCGCGCTGTCCACCCCGGCCGTGGTGTACGAAAGCGAAGCCATGGGCACGGGGGAACTGAGCTGGCATGAGTTGCGGTGGCAGGTGGCGTCGGTGGCGGCCACCCTGCGGGCGCTGGGCGTGGGCGAGGGCGACCGGGTGGCGGGCTACCTGCCCAACATCCCGCAGACCCTGGTGGCCTTTCTGGCGGCCGCCAGCCTGGGTGCGGTGTGGACGCTGTGTGCGCCCGACATGGGGCCTTTGAGCGTGGGCGACCGCTTCCGCCAGATCGCACCCAAGGTGCTGGTCGCGGTGGACGGCTACCGCTTTGCCGGCAAACCCTTCGACCGGCGCG
>RXJO01000113.1 GCA_003987795.1 Curvibacter sp. | reverse complement strand
ATGGTCGACTCGGTGACGGCGGCACTGCCCCACATCCAGACGCACAAAGCGGTACCGCTGGCCGTGACCTCGGCCACGCGCTCGTCCCAGTTGCCTGAGGTGCCTGCCGTGCGCGAAAGTGGCCTGCCTGCGCTGAAGAACTTCGAGGCCGTGGGCTGGCTGGGCCTGATGGCGCCTCGCGGCACGCCACCCGACATCCTGCAACGCCTGAACACCGAGGTGGTGGCGCTGCTCAAATCGGAGAAGCTGGCCACCTTCATCCGGGAGCGGGGCTCGGAGCCCAGCCCGGGCACGGGCGCCGAGTTCGACCGCTTCATCGCGAGCGAGATCGTGAAATGGGGCGCCGTGGTCAAAAGCTCGGGCGCCAGCGCTGAATGAATGTGGCCCCCACGCTCCCTCACTTCGTGTGGTCGCTGCCCCCCGAGGGGGCCCAGCCCGCCTTCGGGCGGCCGGGCGGCGGGCTGAATGTGGCCCCCACGCTCCCTCACTTCGTGTGGTCGCTGCCCCCCAAGGGGGCCGCAGGCCGCCTTGGGGCGGCCCGGCGCCGGCCTGTTCACTTCGTTTCAGGTCCGCTGCACACAGACCTTAGGATGCCGAACTCGCACTCACGCGCTGCATTCCGCTCCCTGCCTCCCGGGGGGCCGTCGCCTCCGATGGACCGTAGGCTTGACCGACGCATGCCGATGGCGTGAAGGGGTCAAAATCCCGGGCATGCCCAAGTTCCTTTCTTTGTGTGGCGCCGTGCGCCCCACTTCTGCCCGAAAGACCCTGTTGCTGGCCTTTGCCGTGGCGCTGGCCGGGCTTTCGGTGGGCTGTAGCAGCCCACCCGCCAGTGACGCTCCCGAAAGCCCGCACCGCAACGCCCAGGGCTTTCGCAACCCCAGCGGCGTCCAGGTCGAGAAGCCGCTGGGCGATCTGCTGCGCTGGCAGTGGGAGAAATGGCGCGACGGTCTGCCCAAGGCCGCCCGGCAGCCCACGCCGCAGCAGGCGCCGGACCTGGCCTTTTTACAGGCCAATGCGCGTGCCGGTGCCCAAATGCAGCCCGCGCTGACCTGGATCGGCCACGCCAGCACGCTGGTGCAGGCCAGCGGCCTGAACGTGCTGACCGACCCCATGTTCTCGCAACGGGCCTTCATGGTGCAATGGCTCGGGCCCCAGCGCCAGCAGCCCCCGGGGCTGACGCTGGCCCAGCTACCCCGCATCGATGTGGTGCTGATCTCGCACAACCACTACGACCATCTGGACCGCGCCAGCGTGCAGGCGCTGGCCGCGCAGGCCGGCGGCTCGCCGCTCTTCCTGGTGCCGCTGGGCTTGAAGGCCTGGATGCTGGAGCAAGGCATCACCCGCGTCGAAGAACTGGACTGGTGGCAGGAGCGCCGCGTGGCCGGGGTGGACTTCACCCTCACCCCGGTGCAGCACTGGTCGGCACGCGGCCTGAGCGATCACAACCATTCGCTGTGGGGCGGCTGGGCCGTGCTGGGGCCGGATTTCCATTGGTACTTCAGCGGCGACACCGGCTACAGCGCCGACTTCGTGGCCACCCGCCAACACCTGGCCGCCCGCCAGGCCCCGGCCCTGGGCGGCGGCTTCGACCTGGCCCTGATCGCGATCGGGGCCTACGCGCCGCGCTGGTTCATGAAGGAGCAGCACGTCGACCCCGGCGAAGCGGTGCAGGTGCACCTGGACCTGGGGGCCAAGCGCAGCATCGGTGTGCATTGGGGCACTTTCCTGCTCAGCGACGAGGCCCTGGACCAGCCCCCGCTGGACCTGACCCGCGCGCGCGAAGCCCGTGGCCTGAACGAGGCCGACTTCAGCGTCATGGCCCTGGGTGAGACCCGGCGCATGCCCAAACGCACGTCCGGCACGCCCAGCGCACCCTGAACGCCCCCTGGCCGGCAGTCGCCCCCACAGTGCGCGACAATGCGGGCCTTGTTTTTCCAGCCCATGAAGGCCACCCATGAAGATCGATAAAGACACCGTCGTCACCCTGCAATTCAAGGTGGCCAACGCCCAAGGGCTGCTGATCGAGCAGAGCAAGACCCCCATGGTCTACCTGCACGGCGGCTACGACAACACCCTGCCCAAGATCGAAGAGGCCCTGCAAGGCCAGGAGGCCGGCTACAAGGTGCTGCTGAAACTTCAGCCCGAAGACGCCTTCGGCCTGCGCGATGAAAGCCTGGTGCGCGTGATCCCCAAGAGCGAGTTCCCGCCGGGCGTGAAGGTCGGTGGCCAACTCGAAGGCCGCAACGACCAAGGCCAGCCGCAGATCTACCACGTGGTGAAGATCAAGGGCCCGCAGGTGCACCTGGATGGCAACCACCCGCTGGCGGGTCAGGCCCTGCAATTCACCCTGCACGTGACCGACGTGCGCGCCGCCAGCGAGGAAGAGATCGCCCACCGCCACGTGCACGGCGAGCACGGCCACCACCACTGAGGCCTCGCTGCCATGAAGAAGAACGGACTGGCCGACCTGGCCCAGTTGGCCAGCCTGGGCGGCCTGGTGACCACCCCCGCCGCCGAGCGCGACTGCCCTGGCTGCGGCCAGCCGCTCGATCGCTGCCAATGCGAAGCCCTGGCCCAGGAACGCGCCCTGAAGGCGTCCCAGAAGGGCGCGGCCGTGCGGGTCTGGCTGGAGACCAAGGGCCGGCGCGGCAAGGGTGTGACGGTGGTGAAAGGCCTGCCACTCGACGCCACTGCCTTGGAAGGCTTGGCCAAGCAACTCAAGGCCGCCTGTGGCTCCGGCGGCACGGCCAAGGACGGCGACATCGAGATCCAGGGCGACCACCGCGACACCGTGCTGGCCGCCCTGCTCAAGCAAGGCTATGCGGCCAAGCGGGCCGGCGGCTGAAGCCCATGAAGCCTGAAGACCTGCAGCGTCTCGTGAGCACGGAGATGCCCTTTGGTAAGCATAAGGGCACGCTGCTGGCCGACCTGCCTGGCAACTACCTGAACTGGTTTGCCCGCGAGGGCTTCCCCAAGGGCGACATCGGCCGCTTGCTGGCCCTGATGCACGAGATCGACCACAACGGCCTGGCGGAGCTGCTGAGCCCGTTGCGGGCCGGCCCGCCCCCGCGCTGAAGTGCTCAGCCCCCCGGATGCGGGCTGCGTGCCAGGCCCCGCTGGGCCTTGAGCAAGGCCTTTTCCGCATACATGCGCAGATCGGCCACCTTGACCAAGTCACCGGGCTGGGTGGCATCCTGAGGCCAGCAGGCCAGGCCCAGGCTGACTTCAATGTCGACACCGGCCCCGCTGGCCAGGCGCATGGGGCCATTGACCGTCTTGCGCAGGCGTTGCACCGCCTGCTCGCCGGTGCTGAGGGAAGACAGGTCGTGGATCAGGATCACGAACTCATCCCCCCCGAGGCGGGCCACGAAATCGCCCCCGCGGGCGAACTCGCGCAGGCGCCGCGCCACCTCGATCAGCACCGCATCGCCGGCATCGTGGCCCAGGCGGTCATTGACCTGCTTGAAGCCGTTGAGATCCGCCATCACCAGACCGAAGGCTTGCTGGCTGCGTTCCCAGCGAGCCACCTCGCGGTCCAGGGTCTCGTCGAAATAGCGTCGGTTGGGCAGATCGGTCAGTGCGTCCTCACGGGCCAGCGCCAGCACCCGGCTCTGGGCCTGCTGGTAGCAGGCCAGGCTGATGCTGTAGGTCCAGCCCACGATGAACAGCACCAGGCTCAGGTAGAGCACGCCCTGGAAAGGATGGTCCTGGATGCTCCGGTCGTCAGGGGCCAGACAGGCCAGACCCCAGCGCGTGGCCATGGCCGCCGCCATCAACAGCAGGAAGAAGCCGGACACCCGGTGCACCAGGCGTTCTTCGGGCCGGCTGTGGCGGCACATCACCCAGGCCGACAGAAGCAGCATCAGCACGCTGAAGGCATCGTGGATCTGGTAGCGCAGCACCGCATGCGCATGAAGGAGCACCGAAGACACCATGGCCGCCGGCACCAAAACCAACATGACACGGGGCCAACGGTCGGCCGCAGGGTGGTCTCTGAAACGCAGGCAGCCTTGCAAGAGCAGCATCAGCGTGCTCAGGCCCGCCGCGTGGTTGATGATCAGCGCCTGCGAAAACGACCAGCCCATGCCCAGCGCCGCCGGGATGGCCAGGAAGCCCAGCGACATCGTGGCCGACGAAGCCATCCACCAGCGCAGGCCGGGCACCTGCCGATTGATGCGCCAGACGGTGTACATGACCAGCAGGGTCACCTGGGCCACCATCGAAACGACCACCGACAAGGTCTCGCGGTCCAACATCCATCGCATCTGAGATTGCGCTTTCCGGGGTGCTCTGGGCCCCATCAGCCCGGGTTCCACAACCCGGGCTTCCAGGGTCCATTGTCGATCGCTGCCGCCGCGATGGCTTGATTTCGATCAAGACCACCACCCAGTTCGCCGGCCGCTCAGCAGGCCAGGGATTCGAAGAAAGACAGTCCCCCCGGATCGCACTCCAGGCCCTGGCCCTGCCAGGTCCAGAGCTCGCCCCGGCGGCCCCAGAGTTGCAGCCGCATCGGGCCTTCCAGGCGCGCCGGCAGGGGCAACTGACGCAGACGTTGTCCCTGCCATTGCAGCTCCCCTTCCAGCAAGGCGCCCAGCGGCAGCGCGCCCTCGGCAACGCCTTGCGGTGCGGGCCACAAATCGAGCTGAAGCCCGCGCACATGGCCCTGGCGTGCGGGCTCGCCGGGACGCTCTGCGCAGGCAAGCACCGCCGCCGCCGACCAACGCAGCCGCAGCCGGGCCCCATCGGGGCCGGGCAACAGCTGCACGCCGGCCAGCTCGGAGTCGGCGAAATGCAGGCTCAGGTCGGCAGGGGCCTGGGCCATGCTCAGTTCAGCGGTGTGCGCACACCGTCACGGAAGCCGTACAAGGTGACGGCCGGCTGGGTCAGCTCGCCCTTGGCGGTGAAGGCGATCTGACCGGTCACGCCATGGCGGTTGGTCTTGGCCAGGGCCGGCAGGTAGACCTTGGGATCGGTCGAGCTGGCGGCCTTCATGGCGTCGATCAGCACCAGGGTGGCGTCATAGGCATAGGGGCTGTAGATCTGGAACTGGCCGGGGAAGCGGGCGTCGTAGCGCTTCTTCCATTCAGGGCCGCCCTGCATCTTGGCGACCGAAGCGCCGCCGGTGGCGCAGGTCACGCCCGCCAGCGGCGCCGCCTTGGCCGACAGCTCGGCCAGCTTCTCGGTGCACAGCGCGTCGCCACCGAACAGCTTCACGTCCGCCAGACCCAACTGCTCCATCTGGCGCAGCATGGGACCGGCCTGGGCATCCAGGCCACCATAGAAGATGGCATCGGGCTTCTTGGACTTGATCGCCGTGAGGATGGCCATGAAATCGGTGGCCTTGTCGTTGGTGAACTCCTCGCCCACCACCGTCAAGCCTTTCTGCAGCGCCGTGGCCTTGAACACGCCGGCCACCCCCTGCCCGTAGGCGGTGCGGTCGTCGATGATGGCCACGCGCTTGACCTTGAGCGCATCCGCGGCGTAATAGGCCAGCGCGGCGCCCAGGGCATTGTCGTTGGCGATCAGACGGAAGGTGGTCTTGTAGCCGGGCTTGGTCAGATCGGGGTTGGAGGCCGAGGCCGTGATGTTGGGCAGATCGCACTTGGCATAGATGGCGGCCGCCGGGATCGAGGTGCCCGACTGCAGGTGGCCGACCAGGCCGGCCACCTTGGCATCGCACATCTTCTGGGCCACAGCCGTGGCCTGGCGCGGGTCGCCGGCATCGTCTTCGGCGGCGATCTCGAAGCGCACCTTCTTGCCACCGATCACGGGGTTCTGGGCATTGGCCTCTTCGATGGCCAGGCGCACACCGTTCTCGGTGTCCTTGCCGATGTGGGCGATGCCGCCCGAGACGGGGCCGGCGTGGCCGATGCGGACAAGTTGCACGTCCTGGGCCGAGGCCCATGCGGACAGGGCCAGCACGGCGGCGCCGGCCAGGGTGGAGCGGATGAATCGCGCTTGAGTTGTCATTGGAGATTTCCCTTGAGCGGCTGCAGACTTCAGGCCGTGGACCGGAGCAGCCACCTCCGATCCCGGCCACCCGCGGACGTGGCGCTGCACAGGGTCCGTGCAAGGCGCCGCGCCGGGGCGGATTCCAAAAACAAAACGCGCCCAAAGGCGCGTTCTGCAGAGTCAACGAGACTTACTTGGCGACGACACGCACCATTTCGAGGCACTTGTTCGAGTAGCCCCATTCGTTGTCGTACCAGCTCACCACCTTGACGAAGGTGCTGTCCAGGGCGATGCCGGCTTCGGCGTCGAACACCGAGGTGCACGATTCACCGCGGAAGTCGGTGGCCACCACCTTGTCTTCGGTGTAACCCAGCACGCCCTTCAGGGCGCCTTGCGACTGGGCCTTCATCTCGGCGCAGATTTCGGCGTAGGAGGCGGCACTGTTGAGTTCCACCGTCAGGTCGACCACCGACACATCGGAGGTGGGCACGCGGAAGGACATGCCGGTCAGCTTCTTGTTGAGCTCAGGAATCACCACGCCCACGGCCTTGGCAGCACCGGTGCTGCTGGGGATGATGTTTTCCAGGATGCCACGGCCGCCGCGCCAGTCCTTGTTGGACGGGCCGTCCACGGTCTTTTGCGTGGCGGTGGCGGCGTGCACGGTGGTCATCAGGCCGCGCTTGATGCCCCACTTGTCGTTCAGCACCTTGGCCACGGGGGCCAGG
>RXJO01000158.1 GCA_003987795.1 Curvibacter sp. | reverse complement strand
CGACATGGCGGTGTCGGCCATCTACATCACCGATGAGCGCAAGAAGGTGGTCGATTTCACCGAGCCCTACTTTGCCGGTGGCCTGGTCACCATGGTCAAGGCCGGCAGCGCCATGAAGGCCCCGATCGACCTCAACGGCAAGAAGGTGTCGGTGCAGGTGGGCACCAAGTCGGTGGCTTTCGTCAAACAGGCGTTCCCGCAGGTGCAACTTGTCGAAGTCGAAAAGAACCAGGAGATGTTCAATCTGGTGGACATCGGTCGCGCCGATGCGCTGGTCACCGGCAAGCCCGCCGCCTTCCAGTACATGCGCACCCGCCCCGGCCTGCAGGTGCTCGAGCCCCAGCTGACCACCGAGGAGTACGGCATGGCGCTGCGCAAGGACACGCCCGAGCTGACCCGTGCCGTCAATGCCGCACTGTCGAAGCTCAAGGCCGATGGCACCCACGCGCGCCTGGTGGCCAAGTGGTTCCCGGCGGGCAAGTGATCGCTGCGGCGCACGCTGACTGAAGGCATCCGAACCCATGGACTTCGATTTCTCCCCCGTCTGGGCGGGCTGGCGCGACCTGCTCAACGGCGCTGCCGTCACGGTGCAGATCACCGCTTGTGCCCTGCTGCTGGGCTGTGCACTGGGCCTGCTGGTCGGCATGGGCCGCCTGCGGCGTGGCAACCCGGCGATCTATGGCCTGTGCACGGCCTATGTGGCGCTGATCCGCGGCACGCCGCTGCTGGTGCAGCTCTTCATTCTGTTCTTCGGCCTGCCGCATTTCGGGCTGCTGTTGCCCGCCTTTGTGTGCGGTGTGCTGGGCATGGGCATCTACTCGGGTGCCTATGTGTCGGAGATCGTGCGCGGGGCCATCCAGTCGGTGGACCGGGGGCAGATGGAGGCTGCTCGATCCATGGGCATGTCCTATGGCCAGGCCATGCGCAGCGTGATCCTGCCGCAGGCCGTGGTGCGCATGATCCCGCCAATGGGCAATGAGTTCATCGCCCTGATCAAGAACTCGGCCCTGGTATCGCTGCTGACCATTCACGACGTGATGCACGAGGGCCAGAAGATCATCAGCATCTCGTACCGCTCGCTGGAGGTCTACCTGGCGATCGCAGCGGTGTATTTCGTGCTCACCGGCCTGACGACCCTGGCCCTGCGGCACATCGAACAGCGCCTGCGCGCCGGAGGCATGGTGCAATGAGCCTGACCCTGAATCAGCCCCAGGGCCAACAGCCCATCGTCCGCATCCGCGGCCTGGGCAAGCGCTATGGCGACCATGTGGTGCTCAAGGACATCGACTTCGAGGTGCAGCCCTCGCAGGTGGTGGTGGTGATCGGGCCCAGCGGCTCGGGCAAAAGCACCTTCCTGCGCTGCTGCAATGGCCTGGAGCAGCCCGAGCAGGGCAGCGTCGAGATCGTTGGTCACACCCTGGTGCGTGACGGCCAGATGCTGGGCGAGCGTGAGCTCAACGCCTTGCGCACCGAGGTGGGCATGGTGTTCCAGTCCTTCAACCTGTTCCCGCACCTGTCGGTGCTGGGCAACATCACGCTCGGCCCCCGCATGCTGCGCGGCCTGAGCGCCACCCAGGCCGAGGCCGAGGCGCGTGAACTGTTGCAGAAGGTGGGCCTGGCGGCCAAGGCCGATGCCATGCCCGCCAGCCTCTCGGGCGGCCAGAAGCAGCGCGTGGCGATTGCCCGGGCCCTGGCGATGCGACCCAAGGTGATGCTGTTCGACGAGCCCACCTCGGCCCTGGATCCGGAACTGGTGGGCGAGGTGTTGCAGGTCATGAAGTTGCTGGCCAGCGAAGGCATGACCATGATGGTGGTCACGCACGAGATGGGCTTTGCGCGCGAGGTGGCCGATGTGGTGGTGGTGATGGATGGCGGCGGCATCGTTGAGGCCGGCGACCCGGCCACCGTGTTCGGCGCCCCACGACAGGAACGCACCCGGCAGTTTCTGCAGGCTGTGCTGAGCCGCGCATGAAGCCGACATCCCAAGCCGACATGACAGCGCTGCACCACTTTGACCGTCGCTCCCTCACCGCCATGCCCTGGAAGAATGGTGGCGGCGTGACGCGCGAGATCGTCTGCCAGCCGCCCGGTGCGGGTCTGGACGATTTTGACTGGCGGGTGAGCATTGCCCAAATTGCCAGCGACGGCCCGTTTTCCCGCTTCGCCGGGGTGGACCGTGTGATCACGCTGCTCGAAGGCGCGGGGGTCTCCCTGGCCTCTGGCGATGGTGCGGTGTCGCATCGGCTGTCTACACCGTGGCAGCCCTTCGCGTTTGCGGGCGAGGCGGCCATCGACAGCCGTCTGCTCGATGGCCCTTGCGATGACTTCAACGTGATGACCCGGCGCGAGCGTTGTCGGGCCTCGGTCACGGTGCTGCGCGGTGATGTGGGGCAGGCCCTGCCTTCGGCGTCGGCCGGTTTGCTGATGAGTCTTCAGGGCGCCTGGCAATTGTGTGGCGCTGAAACCGTGTCGCTGGCGCCCGACCAGGGCCTGTGGTGGCAGGCCGGGGCCGGGCGCTTCGGCCCCTGGCGGCTGACGGCCGATGGGCCACAGGCTGCGCTGATCGCGGTGTTGATCGAGGAGGTCTGAACATGCTGGGTTTCAAGTACCCGAGTGCCGATGGTCTGTGGTTCAACCTGCGGGTGGCGCCCGGTGCATTGACCGCCGATTGCCCTCCAGACAGCGATGCCTTGCTGGTGCAGGGCGGGCAGATCGCCTGGGTGGGGCGCCTGGCCGATGCGGTGCTGCCGCCCGCCACGCCTCGGCACGATGTCGGGGGCCGCTGTCTCACGCCGGGTTTGATCGACTGCCATACCCACCTGGTGTATGGCGGCCAGCGGGCGAATGAGTTCGCGCTGCGCCTGGCCGGGGCCAGTTACGAGGAGGTCGCTCGTGCCGGCGGTGGGATCGTCTCCAGCGTGCGGGCGACCCGCGAGGCCAGCGAAGACGAGTTGCTGGAAAGCGCCGGAGCCCGCCTGCAAAGCTTGCTGGCTGAAGGTGTCTGCGCCATCGAGATCAAATCGGGCTACGGCCTGAACCTGGCGCACGAGCGCAAGCAGTTGCGGGTGGCGCGGCGCCTGGGCGAGTTGCATGGCCTGACGGTGCGCACCACCTTTTTGGGCGCCCACGCGCTACCGCCTGAGTACGCGGGGCGCAGCTCCGATTACATCGAACTGGTGTGCCGCGAGATGCTGCCCGCCCTGGCGGCCGAGGGCCTGGTGGATGCGGTCGATGTGTTTTGCGAGCGCATCGCGTTCTCGCTGGCCGAAACCGAGCAGGTGTTCCAGGCCGCGCAGGCCCTTGGCCTGCCGGTGAAGCTGCATGCCGAGCAACTGTCCGACATGGGCGGGGCGGCGCTGGCGGCGCGCTATGGCGCGCTGTCTTGCGACCACATCGAGCACCTGTCGGCCGAAGGCATCGCGGCCATGCGCCGTGCAGGCACGGTGGCGGTGCTGCTGCCCGGCGCCTTCTACACCCTGCGCGACACCCAGGTGCCGCCGATTCAGGCGCTGCGTGAGGCGGGGGTGCCGATGGCCGTTTCGACCGATCACAACCCGGGCACTTCGCCTGCCCTGAGCCTGCTGTTGATGGTCAACATGGCCTGCACGCTGTTTCGCCTGACCGTGCCCGAGGCCCTGGCGGGCGTCACCCGCCACGCCGCCCAGGCACTGGGCCTGCAGGACACCCATGGCGTGCTCGGGCCGGGGCGCCCCGCCAACTGGGTGCTTTGGCCGGTGGGCGAGGTGGCTGAGCTGGCCTATTGGTTGGGTCAGCGGCCGCAGCCCACCGTGGTGCGCCAGGGGCGCATCACCCAGTCCCCTTGATGAGAGATGAGAAAGCCCGCATGAGTGCCTCCACCTTGTTTGCCCCCCATGCCCTGTTGCCCGATGGCTGGGCGCACGATGTGCTGCTGCAGTGGGATGCGGCCGGTGTCCTGCAGCAGGTCCAGGCTGGCGTGGCTGCGCCTGCAGGCGTGGCCCGGTCGGTCGGGCCCGTGATTCCGGGTCTGCCCAATCTGCATTCCCACGCTTTCCAGCGCGGCTTTGCCGGGCTCACTGAGCAGCGCAGCAGCCCGGGGCAGGGCGGTGAGGCCGACAGTTTCTGGAGTTGGCGCACTCTGATGTACCGCTTTGCCGGCAGCCTGACACCCGAGCGCCTGGAGGCCATTGCCACCTGGCTGTACCTGGAGATGCTCGAGGCCGGCTATACCTCGGTGTGCGAGTTCCATTACGTGCACCACCAGCCCGATGGTCAACCCTATGCCGACGACGCGACTCTGGCGCGCTGCCTGCTGCGGGCTGCCCAGCGCGCGGGCATCGGCATGACCTTGTTGCCGGTGCTCTACCAGACCGGTGGTTTTGGTGGGCAGGCGCCGCATGCCGGCCAGCGGCGTTTCCTGCGCGGCACCGACAACCTGTTGCGGCTGCTGGACACGCTGCACAGCGAGATGAGGGCGGGTCTGCATGGGCAGAGCACCCGACTGGGATTGGCGCCGCATTCGCTGCGTGCCGTGCCCCCCGACAGCCTGCGCGCCGCCGTGGCCGGACTGACGGCCCTGGATGCACAGGCCCCCATCCACATCCACATCGCCGAGCAGACCCGCGAGGTAGACGATTGCCTGGCCTGGAGCGCGCGGCGCCCGGTCGAATGGCTGCTCGAGCACGCACCGGTGGACCGGCGCTGGTGCCTGGTGCACGCCACCCACATGACCGAGGCCGAGTACAAGGCCGCCGCAGCCAGTGGTGCGGTGGCCGGGCTTTGCCCCAGCACCGAGGCCAACCTCGGTGACGGCCTGTTCGACCTGCCTCTGTGGCGCGACAGCGGGGGTGCCTGGGGGGTCGGATCGGACAGCCACGCCTGTGTGAATGCGGCTGAAGAATTGATGCTGCTCGAGTATGGGCAGCGCCTGCAGCGGCATGAGCGCAATGTGCTGGCCAGCGCCCATCAGCCCGGCGTGGCGACAGCCATGACCTTGCAGGCCGTGGCCGGTGGCGCCCAGGCCTGCGCTCGCCAGGTGGGCGGCCTGAGGGTCGGCCAGCGGGCCGACTGGGTGGCGCTGGATCCGCATCACCTGGCGCTGGCGGGCCTGCCCGCGCCAGACATGCTGTCGGCCCATGTGTTCGGCAGCCATCGCAGCTCGGCCGTGGCTGAGGTGCGGGTGGGCGGCGTACCCCGTGTGCAAGCGGGCCGCCACGCCCTGCATGACGAGGCGGCCCGGGCTTTTGTGCAGGCTCGCCGCGAACTGCTGGAAAGCACCTGAACCTCTCTCTTCCAGGCATTGCCATGACCTCATTCACCACTGACCAACCCGCCTTCCGCTTTCACCAGGGGCACCGCCCGCTGCTGATCTCGATGCCCCATGTGGGCACCTATGTGCCACCCGCGCTGGCTGATCGCCTGACCGAGGAGGCCCGCCAGGTGCCCGACACCGACTGGCATCTGGAGCGCCTCTACGCCTTCGCCCGCGATCTGGGCGCGTCGATCCTGGTGGCCACCCATTCGCGTTATGTGATCGACCTGAACCGGCCGCCAGACGGGGCCAGCCTGTACCCCGGGCAGAGCGTCACGGGCCTGTGCCCGGTCGACACCTTTGACGACACCCCCTTGTATGCCGACGGCTCAGGTCCGGACGAGGCTGAGATCGCGCAGCGGCGCGAGGCGGTCTGGACGCCCTACCACGCGTGTCTGCAGGCCGAGTTGCAGCGCCTGCGTGCCGAGCATGGCGTGGCCATGTTGTGGGACGCGCACTCGATCCGCTCCGTACTGCCGCGCTTTTTCGAGGGCAAGTTGCCCGACCTGAACCTGGGCACGGCCGATGGCGCCAGTTGCGACCCGGTATTGGCCCAACGCCTGTTGGCCATCGCCCAGACAGCCCCCGGACACACCGCGGTGCTCAACGGACGATTCAAGGGCGGGCACATCACTCGCCACTATGGGCAGCCGGCCCAGCACATCCATGCGGTGCAACTGGAGATGACCCAGTGCAGCTACATGCAGGAGGCCTTGCCTTTTGACTACCTGCCCGAGGTGGCGGGCCGCATCGAACCCACGGTGCGGCAGTTGATCGAGGCCATGCTGGCCTTTGCCGAGACGCGCTGAGCCCGGGCTCTGGGGACGCCCAGGTGATTGATGGGGCTGTTCGGGCTGAGGCATGATCTTCGGTGATTGTTACAACCCAGGAGACCCCATGTTCGAAGGCATTTTGATCACCAAGGACGACGCCGGTTACCGAGCCCAGTTGCAATCCATCGACGAGGCGCAACTGCCTGAAGGGGACGTGACCGTCCAGGTGGCTTGGTCGACCCTCAATTACAAGGACGGTCTGGCCATCACCGGCCAATCGCCCGTGGTGCGGCGCTTTCCCATGGTTCCGGGCATCGATTTCGCGGGCACGGTGACCGCCAGCAGCCATCCGGCCTGGCAGGTGGGCGATCAGGTGGTGCTCAATGGCTGGGGTGTGGGCGAAACCCACTGGGGCGGTCTGGCCGGCGTGGCCCGGGTCAAGGGCGATTGGCTGGTGCGCCTGCCTGAAGCCTTCAATGCACGCCAGGCCATGGCCATCGGTACGGCGGGCTACACCGCGATGCTGTGTGTGATGGCACTCGAGCGCCACGGCATCCGGCCCGGTGATGGCGACATCCTGGTCACCGGCGCGAATGGCGGCGTGGGCAGTGTGGCCTTGGCCCTGCTGGCCCGGCTGGGTTACCGTGCGGTGGCGTCGACCGGTCGGCCGCA
>RXJO01000385.1 GCA_003987795.1 Curvibacter sp. | reverse complement strand
GAAAGTCAATGAAATCAACGATCTACCAACACCACCTCCGCGCCAGTGCTAGCTTTTCGTACCGTCACTTATTGCACTGAAAACGAGGAGACCCCTGTGCGAGCGCAGCTTTGGTTTTGACACGGCGGTGGCCACGGTCGCCGATGCGCTACACCGGGTGGAAAGCACTGGCAACAGCCACCACCGGGTGATGATCGTCGAGACCATGGGCCGCCACGCGGGCTGGCTGGCCCTGGAGGCCGGCATTGCCGGCGCGGCCGACGTGATCCTGCTGCCCGAGATCGACTACGACCTGCAAGCCGTGGCGGCACGCTGCCAGGAGCGCGAAAAGCGCCAGCGCTACACCATCATCTGCATCGGCGAGGGCGCCAAGCAGCGCGGCGGCAGCCTCACCGAACGCGAACGCGTGGCGCATAGCCCCGACCCGGTGCGCCTGGGCGGCGTGGGCCATGTGCTGCGCCAGCAACTGCAGCCGCACCTGAAAAGCGAAGTGCGCACCACCGTGCTGGGCCATGTGCAGCGCGGCGGCGACCCCACCCCTTTCGACCGCGTGCTGGCCACGCGCTTTGGCCACCACGCGGCGCAACTGGTGATCGCCGGGAAATTTGGCCGCATGGTCACGCTGCAAGACGGCCGCATCGGCAGCGTGCCGATCGCCGACGTTGCCAACACCCAGCGCACGGTGCCGCCAGGCCACGAGCTGATCACCACAGCGCGCGATATCGGGGTGTGCCTGGGGGATTGATGTGCCGCGTTGTCAGAGGCTGCGCGAGCAGCGTTTTGAGGGGCTGCTCCTCACAATCAACAGGGTCAGGTTACCGAGATGGATTGGATCCCAATAGTCTTTATTGCGTTCAAGGTGCTGGTGTTTGGCACGTGCATGTTCTTTGCCATCAAGTGGCATTACGACCAAGGCAAGAAGAAGCAAAACGATTCCAACGAACCGTAAGCCGTCAGTGCTCGCATCAAGCCCCCAGATACGCCTTGCGCACGTCTGCATTGGTGAGCAGCGCGGCGCCGGTGTCTTGCAGCACTACGTGGCCGTTTTCCAGCACGTAGCCGCGGTCGGCGATTTGCAGGGCGCGGTTGGCGTTTTGTTCCACCAAAAACACGGTGACGCCCTCGGCGCGGATCGCCTGGATGATCTCCATTTGATTGGAATCTGCCCCGTCCTCCCCATTCGACATGGGTAGGACGGGGCGCCAAGGCGGGTGCTTTTCCGCGCGGACTCAATACCATGAGCTATTAGTACTTACCCCCATGGAGGTCGCAGTTGCATTGATGAAAATCATAGACCGCCCACGTTTTGGGTCCGTGATGTTTCGGAGATGCTCTTTGTGAGTCAACTTGTTGCGCCTGATGAAGTTCCTCGCTGGATACCCGGCCAGCTGACGCTGGACAGCGTGCCAGTCGGTTGGGAGCAGGTAACGCTCAAGGGCTATCAGTACACGTCCCTTGACGTTGAAATACCCTCCATGCGCGACTACATGCTCGTGCGTTACAAGGGCGACGATGCGGTCATGAGTCGGCGCGCAGGTGGCGCCTGGACCAGCGAGCGGGTGGGGCAGGGCGTGTGCTCGCTGCTGACCCGCGGCGAGTCGTCGCAGTGGAAGTGGGACCGTCCGATCGAAGTCACGCACATCTATCTGGCCCACACCGAGCTGTGCCGTGTCGCCGAAGAGGTTTTTGAGCGAAGCGTGAGTGATGTGGGCATGGAAGACTGCGTGCGTGCCAAAGACGATGTTCTGCCCGTCCTTGTGTCCGCTTTCGAGTCCGAACTGCAAAGCGGCGGGCTGGGCGGTGGGCTGTACCGGTCGGCGTTGGTGAACCAGCTGTGCGTTCATCTGCTGCGCCGTTACGCCAAGGCCGGCGTGCGCGAGGTGCCGCTGGCCGGCCGCATGGCCGATTGGCAGCGGCGGCGTTTGGCCCAGTATGTCGAGGACAACCTGGATCGCAACCTCAAGCTCGATGAGATGGCACGCGAGGCGGGCGTCAGTGTGTCCGGGCTGATCCGCAAGTTTCATGCGGAGTTTGGCTGTGCGCCACACGCCTATGTTTTGCGCCAGCGCCTAGAGCGCGCCCGGCGACTGCTCAGTCGTCCTGTGGCGACGCCGCTGAAGTGCATTGCCATGGACTGTGGATTCTCTGACCAGAGCCATCTGGTGCGGCACTTCAAGCGGGCGTTCCAGCAGACACCTATGGAATTCCGAAGCGCTGTGATCGTGGCAGCACCACGCGAGACCGACAGCCTGTCCTGACTGGCGAATCGGTCAGGCGATGCCGCTGGTCGGCGTCACTGCCTGCGCCCACGATGGGGGGTAGGCAGCGGTGGCCGGTAATTTTTTAGAGGCTGCCCATCTTTGCGGATTGGCAGCCTTTGCGCCTCAATTGAGTTGCGACACAAACTTGGTGGTCAGATAGCCGTCGAAGGTTTCGCTGCCGCCCTCGCTGCCATAGCCGCTTTCCTTGATGCCGCCGAACGGTGTCTCGGCCAGCGCCAACCCGATGTGGTTGATGGACACCATGCCCGCTTCCAGCCCGCGCGAGATCTGGTGCGCGTTTTTCAGCGATGTGGTGAAGGCATACGACGCCAGGCCGAAGGGCAGGCTGTTGGCGCGCGCGAGCACTTCTTCCACCGTCTTGAATCGCACCATGCCGGCCATCGGGCCGAAGGGCTCCTCGGTCATGAAGCGCGAGTCGTCGGGCAAGTCAGCCAGCACCGTGGGGGCGAAGAAGTTGCCGTCGCCTTGCAGCCGATGGCCGCCCGCCACGATCTTGGCGCCGCGCTGGCGGGCGTCTTCCACGAAGTCCTCCATGGCGGCAACGCGGCGCGGTTGCGCCAGCGGCCCCATGCGGTTGGTTTCAACCAGCCCGTCACCGACCGCCAGGGCCTGCGCCCGCTGCGCGAATCGTTCGACGAAACGATCGTACACACCGTCCTGCACATAAAAGCGCGTGGGGGAGATGCACACCTGGCCCGCGTTGCGGAATTTGAAGCCAGACAGCACGTCTGCTGCCCGGTCGATGTCCGCATCGTCACACACGATGACGGGCGCGTGGCCGCCCAACTCCATGGTGGTGCGCTTCATCATCTGCCCGGCGAGCGCCGCCAACTGCTGACCGACGGGCGTGGAGCCGGTGAAGGAAATCTTGCGCACGATGGGCGAGCGAATCAGGTAGTCCGAGATCATCCCGGAGTCACCGGACACCACGTTCAGCACGCCCGGGGGCAAGCCGGCGTCGTGAAACAGTTGGGCGATCGCCTGCACCGAGGCCGGTGTGTCGCTGGAGCCCTTGAGGATAACCGTACACCCGGCGCCAATGGCCGCGACCACCTTGCGAAAGGCCTGGCTGAAGGGGAAGTTCCAGGGTGAGAACGCCACGCACACGCCAATGGGTTCACGCAGCACGGTCTGCTGGACGCTGGCATCGCGCGGTGGAATAAGGCGACCGTAGATGCGCCGGCATTCCTCCGCATGCCACTCGGCGTGCTCGGCGCAGACCGCCACTTCGCCCACGCCTTCGGCCAGGGGCTTGCCTTGCTCCAGGGTGAGATTGCGGCCGATCTGCGGCGCACGTTCGCGGATCAATGCTGCGACGGCTTTCAGCACTTGCGCGCGCTGCATCGCCGTGCTGTTGCGCCACGACGCGAACGCGCGCTGGGCCGCTGCCAGTGCCATGTCAAGGTCGGCCTGGGTGGCATGCGGCAACTGGCCGATCACCTGGTTGTTGGCGGGGTTCAGGACATCCTGCTCGCGGCGGCCTTCGCCGCGCAGCATTTGTCCGTCGATGTAGAGGCTGAGTTGGGGGTACATGGTGGGGTGTTCTTTCAGAAGCTCATGGGATCAGGACTGCGCGCCCGATCACCTTGCCGTGGTGCAGGTCGTTGATGGCCTGGTTCACCTGGGCCATGGGGCGGCGCGACACCGGAATCGACTTCATGCCGGTGCGCTTGACCAGCTCCACCAGCTCTCGCAGTTCGGCCAGGGTGCCGACGTAGCTGCCCTCGATGCACAGCGGGCGCAGCGGGATGGTCGCCAGGGAGATGGTCAGGTCGCCGCCCATCAGCCCGCAGATGACGATGTGGCCGCCGCGCCGGGCGCTCTGCATGGCCAGCGACACGGTTGCAGACGAGCCCACCAGGTCCAGAATCTGGCCGGCACCGCCTTCAGTCGCCGCGATGATCTGGCTGGTCGCATCGGCTGCCTTACCGTCAATCACCGCCAGCGCGCCGGCTGCCAGCGCGGCTTCGCGCTTGGCAGGGTCGATGTCCACCACGATCGCGCCTTTGCCGCCAAGGGCCTTCAGCACCTCGATGGCCATCAGGCCCAGGCCTCCGGCACCAATCATCACGACGGGTTCGCGGTGGATGCCTTCGCCCAGTTTCTTGATGGCGCTGTAGGTGGTCACGCCCGCGCAGGCCAGGGGCGCTGCCTCGGCGTCGTCCAGGCCGTCGATGTTGACCAGGTAGCGTGGGTGGGGAACGATCACGTAATCCGCAAAGCCGCCGGGCTTGACCACGCCAAGGGCGCGGCCCTTCAGGCAAAGGTTCTCATCGCCGCGCAGGCAGGTGGGGCATTCACCGCAGCCAATCCAGGGGTGGATCACGAAGCGGGAGCCGGTCGGGACTTCGCCTGCGTCCGGCCCGGCCGCCACCACCTCGCCACAGATTTCGTGGCTGAGGATGATGGGTGGCTTGATGCCACGGTCTGCCAGGTTCATGCGCTTGCCGCCGCCCAGGTCGTAAAAGCCTTCCCAGATGTGCAGATCCGTGTGGCAAAGGCCCGCAGCCTTCACCCGCACGAGCACTTCGGTTCCCTCGGGCTGCGGTGTCTCCCGCTCGACAAGTTCAAGCGGCTTTGAATGGTGCATCACGCAATAACAGCGCATGGTGTGTCTTTCCTTGAGTATTTGGATTTCAAAAATGTCAGGCTCGAATCGAAACGGCCATTGCCTGATGACAGCCTGCCATAACTGCGCGATCCAGTTTCAGGCGGCCGCCGGGCACCTACGGCCGCCTGCGTGATCAATAGAGCTTCAGCAGGCGCAGATTGATCTGGTTGTTGGCCTTGAAGCCTTCGCGCACATGGATGTCGCGGCCATAGGTCGCGATCAACTGCAGGTCGGGCTGGGCGAACCAGGCCGTGCCCACGTTGAACTTGGTGGTGGACTGGCGGTTGTTCTGCTCTACGCCGCCCACCTTGGTCTCGCCGCCGAAGGTGTGGAACAGGGCTGCGCGCAGATCTACCGTGGGACTGAGCTGGTAGCGCAGATGGGTCTGCAGCTGGTATAGCGGCTTTTGCTTCATGGTTGTACGGCCGCCCGCGCCGTCGTTGTAGTCGTCGTTCTTGCCAAACAGCGTGACGTCACCGGCGTAGTCCCAGTGGATGCCGGGCGCCAGCTGCACGATGCCGCCGGCCTGCAGCGCAAACTTGTAGCGGTTTTCGCCCAGGCCCAACGACTGGTTGCGGTCGTACGAGCCGGTCGGCAGGTACAGGTAGGGCGTGATGGCAAAGTGGTTCTTGTCGCCGGGTTTGGTGAACCAGATGGCAGACGCGAGGATCAGGTCGCCCACGCTGCTCTTCGAGCCCAGGCCCGCGATGTCGTCCTTGGCGCTGAGGCGGCCAAAGGGCAGCAGAAACTGCGGATCGATGATGAGACCGCCCACTTCCATGAAGCGCACAGCGCGCAAGATGCCCACGGTGGAGTCGAGCTGTGGGTTGATCGGCTGTCGGTTGCCCTGGCTGTACAGCTTGTCGCGCGTGGTGTGCTGGCCATAGACCACCAGCGCGGTGGTGCCGGCCGGCAGCGGTGTGTAGTCACCGGCGTCAAGTTCGATGGCGCTGGCCGTGCCGGCCTGCGCGAGGGCAGCCAGTGCGGTGGCCAGGGGTGCCAGTCGCTTGAAAAATTGCTTCATTGGTTTGTCTCCTGATGGGGGTCTTGTGCTTGCAGCGACGCCCCGGACTACCCGCTCGCGGCTTGAGTCCGGCGCGTTGCGGTTGACGATCAATTGGCCGTGTAGCCGCCGTCAACGACCAGTTCTGCGCCATGCACGAACGATGATTCGTCCGAGGCCAGGAACAGCACGGCCTGTGACACCTCGATCGGTTGCGCGGGGCGCTTGAGCAGCGTGGGGCCGAGCAGTGCCGGGCGGATGACCGGGTCGTCCAGCATGGCCTTGGTCATCTGGGTCTCAATCACGCCGGGGTGCACCGAGTTGACGCGGATATTGAACGGTGCCAGATCCACGGCGCAAGACTTGGTGAACAGGCGGACCGCGCCCTTGGAGGCTTCATAGGCGCTGGCACCGGGGGCACCGACCAGGCCGTAAATCGACGACACGTTGACGATGGTGCCGCCGCCGGCCTTTTGCATCAGCGGCACCGCCGCACGGGTGCCGATGAACAGGCCGCGCACGTTCACATCGAAGACGCGATCCCACTCGTCGTTGGTCGTGTCTTGCATGGGCTTGAGGATCAGAATGCCGGCGTTGTTCACCAGCACATCCAGACGGCCTGCACGCTCTGTGATTTGCGCCAGCGCGGCGTTCCATTGGGCTTCTTGTGTCACATCCAGCTGCAAAAAGTCGGCCTTGCCACCGTTTTTGCGGATGCTGTCCACGGTGGCTTGCCCTTCGGCTGCGTTCACGTCGGCCACGAACACCCAGGCGCCTTGCGCTGCCAGCAGCTCGCTGTGCGAGCGGCCCATGCCCATGGCACCGCCGGTCACCAAAATCACTTTGTTTTCTACGCGTTTCATGTTGTCTCCTTGGTTGG
>RXJO01000507.1 GCA_003987795.1 Curvibacter sp. | reverse complement strand
GCGCCAGTTCACCATGGCGCTCGGGCAGCACCAGGGCCTGGTAGGCATAAGACAGGCCATGGAAACCATAGCGCCGCAGCCCCCGCTCCCAGGCGGCGTAAGGCAGGGGCAGCATCTGCTCGACCTGCGGCACGGTGTGGTGGAAGGCGGTGTCGAAGCAGGCCATCTGCAGCAGATGGGGCTGGCGTTGCAGCAGGGCCTCGATGGCCTCGAGGGCGAAGGGCTGGTGCAGCGGGGCCAGCGGGATGTAGCTGCGCAGGTCCGTCAGCACCTGGGCATCCACGGCCACCGGCTCGAAGTACTTGGCGCCACCATGCACCACCCGGTGCGCGACGGCGCTCAGGTGGCGCGCGCCGGGCTGGGCCAGCACGCGGCGTTCGATGTGCTCCAGGGCGTCGTGGTAAGGGTTGGCCGGGTCCAGCTTCAGGCCCACCGGCGGCTGGCCGGTCTCGGTGTGAGTGGCCTGGGGGCTGCCGATGCCCTCGACCTTGCCGCCCCACACGGGCTGGCGCGGCAGGGCGGGCCCGTCAGCCTCAAACAGGGCGAACTTGATGCTGGACGAGCCGCAGTTCAGGACCAGGATGTGGGTGTTCATGGCGTCTCTCAGGGGGGGGTGGACCGGTAGCGGTGGGCCAGCAGGACGGCGATGGCGCAGGAGCTGATGCGGCTCTCGCGCGAGTCGGCGCGGCTGGTCAGCACGATGGGCACGCGGGCCCCCAGCACGATGCCGGCACTGGCGGCGCCGCCCAGGTACTCGAGCTGCTTGGCCAGCATGTTGCCGCTTTCGAGATCGGGCACCACCAGCACGTCGGCACGTCCGGCCACCTCGGACTGGATGCCCTTGATGTGGGCCGCGGCGGCCGAGACCGCGTTGTCGAAGGCCAGGGGGCCGTCCAGCAGGGCCCCGCTGATCTGGCCTCTGTCGGCCATCTTGCACAGGGCTGCGGCATCGAGCGTGGCCGGCATGGCGGGGTTGACGGTCTCCACCGCGGCCAGGATGGCCACGCGCGGCTGGGCCACGCCGATGGCATGCGCCAGCTCGATGGCGTTGCGGATGATGTCGGCCTTGGCGTCCAGGCCCGGGGCGATGTTGATGGCGGCGTCGGTGATGATGAAGGGCCGCGGGTAGGCCGGGGTCTGCATCAGGAAGCAGTGGCTGATGCGCCGCTTGGTGCGCAGGCCGTGCTCGGCGGAGACCACGGCCGCCATCAGTTCGTCCGTGTGCAGGCTGCCCTTCATCAGGGCTTCGGCCTGGCCTTGGCGCACCAACTCGACGGCGCGGTCGGCTGCCGCGTGGCTGTGGGCCACGTCCTCGATGAGCTGCCCCTCCAGGCTCAGGCCAGCTTCGACGGCCACCGCCTGCAGGCGCGCGCGCGGCGCCACCAGGATGGGCGTGATCAGGCCGGCCGCCTGGGCGTCGAGCGCCGCGGACAGGCTCAGGGCGTCGCAGGGGTGCACCACCGCGATGCGGATCGGCCCCAACGGGCGGGCTTCGGCCAGCAGGCGGCGCGGGCCGTCGTTACCGGCACTCAGGTGCACCTCGGGCAGGGTGCTGCGCGGGCGTGACACCGATTCGGTGGGGGCGATCACCTGGGCCTCGCCACGGATCACGGTCACGCCGTCCTGGTTCACGCAGGTGCAGGCCAGCTTGAGGCGGCGTTTGGTCTCCTCGCGTTCGATCACCGTGACCTGCACATCCAGCGTGTCGCCGATGCGCACCGGGGCCATGAATTGCAGGGTCTGGCCCAGGTAGATGGTGCCGGGCCCGGGCAGCCGGGTGCCCAGCACCGCCGAGATCAACGCACCGCCCAGCATGCCATGCGCAATCACGCCGTGAAAGCGCGAGGTGGCGGCGTAGTCGGCGTCGAGGTGTTGGGGGTTCACGTCGCCCGACAGGATGGCGAAGAGCTGGATGTCCTCGGCGGTGAGCTGGCGACGGATCGATTCGGAGTCGCCCACGGCGATCTCGTCGAAGGTGCGGTTGCGCACGGTCTGCAGCGCCTCCGAGGGCGCAGGGGTAAGGGTCTCAAGCGGCATGGATGGTGGCTCCTTGAAGGCGTTTGGGCAGGTTGGCTCGGCTTTGGCGGATGGGGCTCATCGTGTATCGGCGGGCCACATGACCGGGGAGTGACAGGGCATGCGGCCAGCTCAGGCCATCTGAGTGATGGTGTTGCGAAAGCGCGCCAGCGCAGCGCTGAACAGCACGCTGCCGATCACGGCAATCGCCAGCAGCGCCGGCCACACCACCTCCAGGCCCGCGCCCCGGTACAGGATGGCCTGGGCGACGGTCACGAAGTGGGTGGTGGGCGCGGCCTGCATCAGGTCCTGCACCAGGCGGGGCATGCTTTCGCGTGGCGTCATGCCGCCCGAGAGCAGCTCCAGTGGCAGCAGCACCAGCACCAGCAACATGCCGAACTGGGGCATCGAGCGGGCCACGGTGGCCAGGAAGATGCCCATCGAGGTGGTGGCGAACAGGTGCAGGGCCACCGCCAGCATGAACAGTGCGAGCGAGCCCTGGATGGGCACATGCAGCGCCCCCTGCACCACGAAGATCAGCGCGATCAGCGCCGCGCTCCACACCACCAGGCCCATGGCCCAGACCTTGGCCAGCATGATCTCCAGTGGGCGCACCGGCATCACCAGCAAGTGCTCGATGGTGCCGTGCTCGCGTTCACGGATCAGCGCCGCCCCGGTCAGGATGATGGACAGCATGGTGACGTTGTTGATGATCTCCATCAACGAGCCGAACCATGACTGTTCCAGGTTGGGGTTGAAGCGGGTGTGCACGTTCAGCTCCACCGGCAGCCGGGTCGGGGCGCGGTAGCGGCGGACGAACTCAGTCACCTCGTCGGACACCATCTGCTGGATGTAGCTGCTGCCCGTGAAAGCCTGGCTCATGCGCGTGGCATCCACATTGAGCTGCACCCGGGGCGACTTGCCGGCCAGCACATCGGCCTGGAAGTCGGGCGGGATGTCGAGCACGAAGGTGTAGGCGCCGCTGTCCATGCCAGCGTCCATTTCGGTCAGGGTCAGCAGGCGCGGCGTGTTGAAGTGCGGCGGGTAGAAGGCCTGGGCGATGCGCGCCGACAAGGGTGAGCCGTCTTCGTCGACGATGGCGATGGCGGCGTTGTGCAGCGTCTCGGGCATGGCGGTGGCCGCCACATAGATCGACAGGGTGAAGGTGTAGGCGATCAGCACCAGCATCATCGGTTCGCGGATCAGGCTCCACAACTCTTTCACGCCCAGTCGGTAGATGTTCTTGAGTCGGCCCATGGCTCAGTTCTCCTGCTTTCTCAGCAGCGCCACCGCCAGGCCGAGGATCACCGGGATCGAGGCCGCCAGCGGCCAGAACGAGCCGGCCAGCGCCCCCAGGTCGAGTGCCTTGCTGAACACGCCGCGGCTGATGGTCAGGAAGTGGGTGGCAGGGTAGACCGCCCCGATCAGCGCGCCCGTGCCCTCCAGCGAGGACACCGGGTTGAGTAGGCCGGCGAACTGCACGCAGGGGATCAAGGTGCCGATCATGGTCACGAACATGGCCGCGATCTGGCTGCGCGTGAAGGTCGAGGCCAGCAGGCCGAAGCCGGTGGCGCTGATCACGAACAGCAGCGCAGCCAGTGCGAGGGTGCCCACACTGCCCTTCACCGGCACCCCGAACACGGTCACGGCCAGCACCGTCATGAGGGCGAAGTTGAACATCGCCAGCACCACATAGGGCAGTTGCTTGCCCAGCAGAAACTCGGCACGGGTGACCGGCGTGACATACAGGTTGATGATCGAGCCCAGCTCTTTCTCGCGCACCACCGACAGCGCCGTCAGCATGGCCGGGATCATCATCAGCAGCATCGGGATCACTGCCGGCACCATGGCCGGCAGGCTTTTCACGTCGGGGTTGTAGCGGTAGCGGGTCTCGATCTGGCTGGCGGCGGCCAGGCGCACGCCCAGGCGCTGCTCGGCCTGCTCGGCGATCCAGCCCATGTGCAGGGCCTGCACATAGCCGCGCACGGTCTCAGCACGGGTGGGCATGGCGCCATCGACCCAGGCCCCCACGCTCACGGTCTGGCCGCGCTCCAGGTCGCGGGCAAAGCCGGGTGGGATCTCGATGGCCACGGCCAGCTCGCCGCTGCGCAGGCGGCGGTCCAGTTCGGCATCGCTGGTGATGGGCGGGCGTTCGACGAAGTAGCGTGATCCCGACAGGTTGAGGGCGTAGTTCTGGCTCAGCACCGTCTGGTCGCGGTCCAGCACGGCGTAGGACAGGTCTTCCACGTCCAGGCTGATGCCATAGCCGATGATGAACATCAGAATGGCCGTGCCCAGCAGGGCCAGGGTGGCGCGCACCGGGTCGCGCTGCAGTTCCAGGGCCTCGCGCAGCGAATAGCTCAGGGCCCGGGCCAGGCTGAAGCGCTGGCGTCGCGCGGGTGTGCCGTGCTGGGAGGGCGCCGCTGTTTCAGGGGGCTGCGCTGCGGGGGCGGGTGCTGGCGCATCGGCCTCGTCGCCGGTGGCCTCGCGCAGGTAGCTGATGAAGGCCGCCTCCAGCGTGGGCGCAGCGCGCTGGCGCACGATGGCCGCCGGTGTGTCGCTGACCAGTACCCGGCCCGCATGCATCAGCGAGATGCGGTCGCAGCGCTCGGCCTCGTTCATGAAATGGGTCGAGATGAAGATGGTCACGCCGTCTTGGCGGGCCAGGTCGACCATCAGCTGCCAGAACAGGTCGCGCGCCACCGGGTCCACGCCCGAGGTGGGCTCGTCCAGGATCAGCAGCTCGGGCTGGTGCACCATGGCCACCGCCAGCGACAGGCGCTGGCGCATGCCCAGGGGCAGGTTCTCGGGCAGGCTCGCCACCACTTCGCTGAGGCTGAAACGCTGCACCATGTGTTGCACGCGAGCCGAGACTTCGCCCTCGGGCACGCCGAAAAGGCGGGCATGCAGCACCAGGTTCTGCTCGACCGTCAGCTCGCTGTACAGCGAGAAGGCCTGCGACATGTAGCCCACGCGCCGGCGGATCGCGAGGTCATTCGGGTCGACGGTCTGGCCGAACAGCAGGGCCTGCCCCTCGGTGGCGCTGAGCAGCCCGGTCAGCATCTTCATCGTGGTCGATTTGCCGCAGCCGTTGGAGCCCAGAAAGCCGAAGATCTCGCCGCGCCGGATGCGGAAGTCCACATGGTCCACCGCCATGAAGTCGCCGAAGCGCATGGTCAGGCCCTTGGCTTCGATGGCGATGTCGTGATCGGCGGCGGCGTCCAGTGGGGGCACTTGCACCGCCTGATGACCGCGGCGGCGTTCTTCGGGCAGCAGGGCGATGAAGGCGGCCTCCAGGGTGTCGGCGCCGGCCTGGCGGCGCAATTCGGGGGCGCTGCCGGTGGCCAGCACGCGGCCGGCATCCATGGCCACCAACCAATCGAAGCGCTCGGCCTCTTCCATGTAGGCGGTGGCCACGATCACGCTCATGGCCGGGCGTTCGGTGCGGATGCGGTCGATCAGGTCCCAGAACTGGCTGCGCGACAGCGGGTCCACGCCGGTCGTGGGTTCATCGAGGATCAGCAGGTCGGGGTCGTGGATCAGCGCGCAGCACAGGCCCAGCTTCTGCTTCATGCCGCCCGAGAGCTTGCCGGCAGGCCGGCTCAGAAAGGGTGACAACCCGGTGCTGGCGGTGAGGCGATCGATGCGGCGGCGGCGTTCGGCCGGGCTGTGGCCGAACAGGCGGCCGAAGAACTGCAGGTTCTCCTCCACCGACAAGGTGGGGTAGAGGTTCTTGCCCAGACCCTGGGGCATGTAGGCGATGCGCGGGCAGACCGCATCGCGGTGGGCGCTGCTGGCCATGTCGCCGCCCAGGGTCTCTACCCGGCCTTGCTGCACCGCGCGGGCCCCGGCCAGCAGCGACAGCAGGCTGGACTTGCCCACGCCGTCGGGGCCGATCAGGCCCACGCGGCAGCCCGCAGGCAGGCTCAGCGTGATGTCGTCCAGGGCCAGGGTGGCTCCGTGGCGCAGGCTCACCGCGTGCAGGCTGGCGCAGGCCTCACTCACTGGGGCACCTTCACGGCCAGTTCAGCCGGCCATTCGGCCTGCGGGTCGAGCTTGAGCCAGGCCACCCCGGGCAGACCGGTCTTGACCTGCTGCAGATGGCGGCGCAGCAGATCGCGGTCGATCTGGGCTTTCACCTTGAACATCAGTTTCTGGCGTTCGCTGGCGGTCTCCACCGTCTTGGGGGTGAACTGGGCGGTGGCCGCCACATACGACACCTTGGCCGGGATCACGTATTGGGGCGCGGCGTCCAGCACCAGATGCACCTCGCTGCCCACGGCCAGGCGGCCGGCCACGGTCTCGGGCACGAAAAAGCCCATGTTCACCTCGGACAGGTCGACCAGGTTCAGCACCTTGCCGCCGGCCCCCAGCACCTCGCCGGGCTGGGCCACGCGGTACTGCACACGGCCAGCGCGCGGAGCGACCAAGGTGCCGTCGTCGATCTCGGTCTGGATGCGGGCCACGGTGGCATCACCAGCCACGACGGCGGCGCGGGCACTGCCCACCTGCGAGCGGGCGGCGGCGATCGCGCTCTGGGCCGCGGCCAACTGGGCTCGCGCGGCGGCCACGGCGGCGGTGGCGCTGCGTGCGCGTGCGCGGTCGTCGTCCAGCTCCTGTTGTGAGGCCGCGCCGTCGCGGCTCAGGTCGGTGGAACGTGCCAGGCGGCGCTGG
>RXJO01000191.1 GCA_003987795.1 Curvibacter sp. | reverse complement strand
CGCACGCGGTATTACCCCAGCATGGTGCCGGCCATGCCCAGCCGCTTTCACCGGCTCATGGACGGGGCCACCGTGCGCGTGGGTGGCCATGACTGGCGCTGCATCAGTGGCCATGGCCATGCGCCAGAGCACATCGCCCTGCACTGCCCCGCACTGGGCCTGCTGCTGGGTGGCGACATGATGCTGCCACGGATTTCGACCAACGTGAGCGTCTTCGACATCGAGCCGGAATCCAACCCCTTGCAGCTGTTTCTGGATTCGGTGGATCGTTTCGCGCCCTTGCCGGCAGACACCCTCACCTTGCCATCGCACGGCAAACCGTTTCGCGGTCTGCATCAGCGCATCAGGCAACTGCATGAGCACCATCGAGATCGGCTGGCGGAGGTCTTTCAGGCCTGCCAGGAGCAAGCCCGCAGCGGCGCAGACATCCTGCCCGTGATGTTCAAGCGACCACTGGATCTGCACCAGACCACGTTCGCCATGGGTGAGGCTGTGGCCCACCTGCACGCACTCTGGTTTCAGGGCCTGGTGCGTCGCCACCTGGACCCAGACGGGGTCTACCGGTTCAGTGCGGCCGCGACTTGAAGCTCCTGCGTACTTGAACGATGAGCTGACTCAGGCAAACACGTCTGCTTGTGCCAAGGGCAGCCCCAGGGCATCCTTGGCCGACAGGCGTGGCGCCTCACCCACATCGGGCCACTGGATGGCCAGCGCAGGATCATTCCAGGCGATGCAGCGCTCGTACTGGGGCGCATAGTAATCGGTGGTCTTGTACAGAAAGTCGGCACTGTCACTGGTCACGACAAAGCCATGCGCGAAGCCAGGCGGCACCCACATTTGGCGTTGGTTGTCCTCGCTCAGTTCAACGCCCACCCACTGGCCGAAGGTGGGCGAGCTTTTGCGGATGTCCACCGCCACATCGAACACCGAGCCGCGCACCACGCGCACGAGCTTGCCCTGGGCCTGCTGCAACTGGTAATGCAGGCCGCGCAGCACACCTTTGGTCGAGCGGCTGTGGTTGTCCTGCACGAACTCGATTGAGCGGCCCGTGGCCTCGTTGAAGACTTTCTGGTTGAAGCTCTCGAAGAAGAAGCCCCGGGCGTCGCCAAAGACTTTGGGCTCCAGGATCAGGACTTCAGGAATGGCGGTGGTGATGACGTTCATGATTGGGTTTCGTCCTTGAGCAGGCGCAGCAGGTATTGGCCATAGCCGTTCTTGGCCAGAGGTTGGGCCAGTCGTTCAAGCTGTTCACTGGTGATGAAGCCATTGCGCCAGGCAATCTCTTCGGGGCAGGCCACCTTGAGGCCCTGGCGACGCTCCAGGGTCGCAATGAACTGGCCCGCCTCCAGCAGGCTGTCGTGCGTGCCGGTGTCCAGCCAGGCGTAGCCGCGCTTCATGATCTGCACATTGAGCTGGCCACGCTGCAGATAGGTTTCGTTGACGGTGGTGATCTCAAGCTCTCCGCGCGCGCTCGGGCGGATGCTCTTGGCGATGTCCACCACTTGCGAGTCGTAAAAATAGAGGCCGGTCACCGCGTAGTTGCTCTTGGGGACCTTTGGCTTTTCTTCGATGCTGCTGGCCTTGCCAGCCTTGTCGAAAGCCACCACGCCGTATCGCTCAGGATCAGTGACGTGGTAGGCGAACACGGTGGCACCGCTCGTCTGTGCATCCGCATTGGCCAGCAGCGGACCAAAGTCGTGACCATAGAAGATGTTGTCACCCAGCACCAGCGCGCTGGGGTTCTGACCCACAAACTGTTCGCCGATGATGAAGGCCTGGGCCAGGCCGTCCGGGCTGGGTTGCACCGCGTACTGCAGGTTCAGACCCCATTGGCTGCCATCGCCCAGCAGTTGCTGGAAGCGCGGGGTGTCCTGAGGGGTGCTGATGAGCAGGATGTCGCGCATGCCCGCCAGCATCAGGGTGCTCAGCGGGTAGTAGACCATGGGCTTGTCGTACACCGGCAGCAGCTGTTTGCTGATGGCCAGGGTGGCCGGGTGCAGCCGGGTGCCCGAGCCGCCGGCGAGGATGATGCCTTTGCGTTGCGTGGTCATGAGGTGTGGTTCTCCCTGGTGTTCTTGGTGATTCGCTCAGACCTTGGGCGAAGCCGGCAGGATCTCATCGAGCATGCGGGCCACGCCCTGCTGCCAATCGGGCAAGGCGAGGTCGAACGCCTGCTGCAGCTTGGCAGTGTTGAGGCGCGAGTTGTTCGGGCGTCGCGCCGGTGTGGGAAAGGCGCTGGTGGCGACGGGGGCGATCGCGTCGGCAGCCACCTTCAGTGGCACGCCGGCACGGCGTGCGTGTTCGAACACGTAGCAGGCGTAGCCATGCCAGCTGGTCTGGCCCGAAGCCACAGCGTGGTACAGGCCTGACAGCTCCGGGCGTTGGCGCACGGCGCGGATGGCATGGGCACTGAGGTCGGCCAGCAGATCGGCACCGGTGGGCGCGCCGAACTGGTCGTCAATGACGGTCAGGCGTTCGCGTTCCGCCGCCAGGCGAAGCATGGTCTTGGCAAAGTTGCCGCCGCGTGCGGCGTACACCCAGCTGGTACGGAAGATCAGGTGGCGGGCGCCGCTTTGCTGGATCAGTTGCTCGCCTTCGAGCTTGGTGCGGCCATAGACGCTGAGGGGGCCGGTGGCGTCGCCTTCTTGCCAGGGGATGTCCCCGCTGCCATCAAAGACGTAGTCGGTGCTGTAGTGAACCAGCCATGCGCCGATTTCGGCGGCCTCGCGGGCCAGCACGCCGGGGGCCAGTGCATTCAGGGTTCGGGCCAGTTCGGGCTCGCTTTCGGCACGGTCGACTGCGGTGTGGGCAGCGGCGTTGACGATCACGTCGGGGCGCAAGGCGCGCACGGCCGCGGCCAGATCATCGAGGCGACTCAGATCACCGCAGTGTTCTGTGCTGTGGCGATCCAGGGCCGTGAGGCGGCCCAGAGGGGCCAGGCTGCGTTGCAGCTCCCAGCCCAGTTGGCCGTTTTTGCCAAGCAGCAGGATGTGCAGGCTCATGCGGCGCTCTCGCTGGCGTATTGTTTTTGCACCCAGTCGCGGTAGGCACCGCTTTGCACGTGGCTCACCCAGTCTTCATGGCTGAGGTACCACTGCACGGTCTTGCGGATGCCGGACTCAAAGGTCTCTGCAGGCCTCCAGCCCAGTTCGCGCTCGAGCTTGCGGGCATCGATGGCGTAGCGCCGGTCGTGGCCGGGCCGGTCTTTGACGTAGGTGATCTGCTCGCGGTAGGGCTTGCCGTCGCTGCGTGGGCACAGCTCATCGAGCAGTGCGCACACGGTGTGCACGATCTCGAGGTTGGGCTTTTCGTTCCAGCCGCCCACGTTGTAGGTCTCGCCCACCCGCCCGCCTTCGAGCACCCGGCGGATCGCGCTGCAGTGGTCTTTCACGTACAGCCAGTCGCGCACCTGCTGGCCGTCACCATAGATGGGCAAGGCCTTGCCCGCCAGGGCGTTGACGATCATCAGCGGGATGAGCTTTTCTGGGAAATGGTAGGGGCCGTAGTTGTTGGAGCAGTTGGTGGTCAGCACCGGCAGGCCATAGGTGTGGTGCCAGGCCCGCACCAGGTGGTCACTGGCAGCCTTGCTGGCCGAATAGGGGCTGTTGGGTTCGAAGGGGTTGTCTTCGGTGAAAGCGGGGTCGGTGGGCGACAGAGAGCCGTAGACCTCGTCGGTGGAGACGTGCAGAAATCGGAAACCGGCTTTTTGCTCAGCGTCCAGCCCCCCCCAGTAGCCACGCACCGATTCGAGCAGACGCAGCGTCCCGACCACATTGGTCTGGATGAAATCCTCTGGGCCATGGATGGATCGGTCCACATGCGATTCGGCCGCGAAATTGATCACAGCACGGGGCTGATGCTGGCGCAGCAGTTGAACCACCAGGGCACTGTCTCCGATGTCGCCATGCACGAAGTGGTGGCGCGCATCGCCGTGCAACGAGGCCAGGTTCTCACGGTTGCCCGCATAGGTCAGCTTGTCGAGGTTGACCACAGGCTCATCGCTCTGAGCCAGCCAATCGAGCACGAAATTGGCGCCAATGAAACCTGCGCCGCCGGTTACGAGAATCATCTGTCTGCCCTGGAAAGAGTCGGCTCAGCCGGAGCCAAAGCCTGGGATTATCTCATTCGCTCCTGACGACTCCATGCAGCCCAACCGCCCCAGCGCCTCGCAGAGGGGGGGACTCACCACCTGGGTACGGGCTAGCAGGATCCCTAGTAGCTGGTCTCCAATCGCTGGGCTAGAGTGGATTCAGATTGCAAAAAACACTCCGGGAGACGACTTCATGGTGAAAAAGGCGCCTCGCAGAACAGCCGAGCGAATCCTCGAAGTCTCGCTTGACCTGTTCAACCGGTTCGGCGAGCCCAATGTGTCCACAACGCTCATCTCTAGCGCATTGGGCATCAGCCCAGGGAATTTGTATTACCACTATCCGGCAAAGGATGAACTGGTCAACGCGCTGTTCGATCGCTACGAAAATGAACTGCGCCCCATGCTGTCAGAAGCGAACGGGATCAAAGACCTGAACGGTGCCTGGCAGTTGCTGCAGCAACTATTTGAATTGGGCTGGGCGCATCGCTTTCTTTTTCGAGATCTGAACGACCTGCTGAGTAAGAACCGCCATCTGGAAACCCACTTCCAGCAGATCCAGATCGAATCCTTGAGCACCCTCGTGCACCTGCTTCAACGTCTTCAGAGTGCAGGAATCCTGATCATGGATGGTGGACAGATTGCATGCACTGCTGCCAATCTGATGGTGATCCTCAACTACTGGTTCAGTTACGAGTACGTTCAGGCACCACGTTTGGCGGCAAACCCTGAACGCGGGCAGCTCAGCTCAGCACGTGGTGCACAACAAGCATTGGGCCTTCTTTCACCTTGGCTCAAGGCGGAAGATCGCCGCTTTTTACAAGACATGTCATCGAGCAAGCTTCCAAGCCCCCTTCAAGCGACAACCCCCTGAGGAGATACCGATGGCAACTTGGTCACCCTTTCCGCATTCGGGCCTCTTCAATTTCACGCTTGAGTCTCTCAAGCGATCCTGGAGCGATCTGCACAGGAATGATGCCGAACCTTACCCTCAGCACCCGCTCGTAGAACTCGCCTGGGTGCATTTCCATAACGGCGACTTTTCGAAAGCCAGAACACTGGGCCTCGATGCGGCAGCGGCTGGAGAACTCGGAGGAATGACCGTCGCCAATAAGGCGACCTGCGTCTATGCCTGTTATCTTGAGAAAGGAGAGCAAGCAAGGCTCGACCTGTTCATGGATGTTGCACAGCGTGCCGGCAGCCACGCAGCTCAAGCGCCCCAAAACCAGAATGCCTGGTTTCTACAAGCTTATGCCCTGGGACGATACAGCCAAGCCATCAGCGTTGCCAAAGCTTTGGCTCAAGGCTTGGGAAGCAAGGTCAAGGACTCACTGGAGAGGACGTTACAACTCTGCCCCCATCATGTCGAAGCGCGCATTGCTTTGGGCGCATTTCATGCCGAAGTCATTGACAAGGTCGGTGCCCTGATTGGCGGCATGACCTATGGTGCTCGAATGGATCTTGGCTTGCAGCTTCTTTCGGAGGCCCTTCAGCAAAACCCGAGATCTGCAGCCGGGCTGGTTGAGTATGCCAACGCGCTCGTCATGCTGAATGGAGAGTCCAGCCATGAGCAAGCGACTCAGCTTTACGAACGCGCAGCTCAGTGCGTGCCCATTGACGCCACGGAACTGCTTTACTGCGAGTTGGCTAAAACCGAGTTAGCAGCCCACTGAGCGGACCAAGTTGCGAGATCAGTCCAGGCCCGCGGTTGGAAAGCGCCGGGCTGCAATCTCCAACAGACCGTCAAAAATGAGGTTATCGACCAATTCGCATTGCACTGACATGCTCGGCGCCATCTTCCAACCCGCGCCTCCTGTCATGACGCATTGAGGCTCCTGTCCACAATGTGTTCTTAGGTGATCCACCATTCGAGCGACAGCCCCTGCAATGGCGTAAGTACCGCCGCTGGTCAGTGCATCGCTGGTATTGGTTGGGAAGGTCTTCACTTCGCCGGTCGGAACATGAAGACCCGCGGTGCCCGATTCGAGAGCTCTCAACATGATCCCATGACCCGGCAAGATCAACCCTCCCAAAAACATACCATCCGGATCTATGGCTTCCACCGTCACAGCAGTGCCGACCATGACAACAATCAACGGCGACCGTTCTCCCCGACTCAGCATTCGATGTCTTGCGCCAATCATGGCGACCCAGCGATCAGCCCCCAGTCGTGTTGGATGGTCATAGCCGTTTCGAAGGCCGGCCTCACTCTGCGTCGAGACCACCCATTTGGGGGCAACATCCCAGATCTCCATCTGTTCTTCAACACGACGCTTGACGGCTTCGCCGGCGACGATACATCCCAACATCTGATCCGGTGGCACCAGGGACGACCAAGCGTGGTCTGCCAGTTTGTCAACGTTCTCCAAGAACTCTGCGCCTTGCGCCAACACCGTCGCACCACGGTGCGGGGCCTCATACAACGCCCATTTCAGGCGTGTGTTTCCGACATCTATAGCAAGGAAGCTCATGCGCTCAATTATGGCCACATTCCGGAATTTGCCTGTCCTGCAATTTACTTAAGGGTCCGTCTGTCGGCACCCCAAAATTCGCACATCGATGAGTTCATACACCCTCAACTGGTGAAGGCCATGCGGCAGGCTTGGTGCAGAAGTGAGGTTTTCGAACCCCCAAAAACAAAACCCCCGCCAGTTGCCTGGAGGGGGTTTTGAGGGCTGTAAGAGCCTGACGATGACCTACTTTCACACGGGAACCCGCACTATCATCGG
>RXJO01000447.1 GCA_003987795.1 Curvibacter sp. | reverse complement strand
TTCCTCAACTCCGGCGTCCACATCGTGCTCTCCGACATGCGCCACGCGGTCGAGAAGCGCGAGGAGATGTTCTATTCCGGCGGCGTCGAGGAGTTCGTCAGATATCTCGACCGCAACAAGAAGGCGATCGTGCCGTCCCCGATCATGGTCCGCTCGGAGGTCAACGGCATCACCGTCGAGGCGGCGCTGTGGTGGAACGACAGCTATCATGAGAACGTACTGTGCTTCACCAACAACATCCCGCAGCGTGACGGCGGCACCCACCTGACCGGCCTGCGCGCCGCCATGACCCGGGTCATCAACAAGTACATCGAAGAGCAAGAACTGGCCAAGAAAGCCAAGGTCGAGGTCAGCGGTGACGACATGCGCGAAGGCCTGTGCTGCGTGCTCAGCGTCAAGGTGCCCGAGCCCAAGTTCAGCAGCCAGACCAAGGACAAGCTGGTTTCCAGCGAAGTGCGCGCCCCGGTCGAAGACATCGTCAGCAAGCTGCTCACAGACTACCTGCAAGAGCGCCCCAACGACGCCAAGATCATCTGCGGCAAGATCATCGAAGCTGCCCGCGCCCGTGAAGCCGCCCGCAAGGCCCGCGAGATGACCCGCCGCAAGGGCGTGCTCGACGGCATGGGCCTGCCCGGCAAGCTGGCCGACTGCCAGGAAAAAGACCCTGCGATGTGCGAAATCTACATCGTCGAGGGTGACTCCGCCGGCGGCTCGGCCAAGCAGGGCCGCGACCGCAAATTCCAGGCCATCCTGCCCCTGCGCGGCAAGATCCTGAACGTTGAGAAAGCCCGCTACGAGAAGCTGCTCACCAGCAACGAAATCCTCACGCTGATCACCGCCCTGGGCACAGGCATCGGCAAGGCCGGCGGCAACGCAGGCGGTGACGACTTCAACGTCGCCAAGCTGCGCTACCACCGCATCATCATCATGACCGACGCCGACGTCGACGGCGCCCACATCCGCACCCTGCTGCTCACCTTCTTCTACCGCCAGATGCCTGAGCTGGTCGAACGTGGCCACATCTACATCGCCCAGCCGCCGCTCTACAAGGTCAAGGCCGGCAAGGAAGAGCTGTACCTGAAAGACGGCCCCGCGCTCGACGGCTTCCTGCTGCGCATCGCCCTCAAAGACGCCAGCATCAGCACCGGCGGTGCCAACCCGCAAGTGCTCAGCGGCGAGACCCTGGCCGAACTGGCGCGCAAGCATCAGATCGCCGAAAGCGTGATCGCCCGCCTGAGCAACTTCATGGACGCCGAGGCCCTGCGCGCCATCGCCGACGGCGTGGCCCTGAACCTCGACAGCGTGGCCGATGCCGAAGCCAGCGCCGTGGCCCTGCAGGCCAAGCTGCGCGAACTGACCACCACCGGCGTGCCCGCCGAAGTGGCCGGCGAATTCGACGCCCGCACCGACAAGCCCGTGCTGCGCATCAGCCGCCGCCACCACGGCAACATCAAGAGCAGCGTGCTCACCCAGGACTTCGTGCGCGGCGCCGACTACGCCGCCCTGGCCGAAGCCGCCGAAACCTTCAAGGGCCTGCTCTCCGAAGGTGCCAAGGCCACCCGTGGCGAAGGCGAACGCCAGAAAGAGGAGAAGGTCAGCGACTTCCGTCAGGCCATGAAGTGGCTCATCGCCGAAGCCGAACGCACCACCAGCCGCCAACGCTACAAGGGCCTGGGCGAGATGAACCCCGAGCAGCTCTGGGAAACCACCATGGACCCCAACGTGCGCCGCCTGCTGCGCGTGCAGATCGACGACGCCATCGAGGCCGACCGCGTCTTCACCATGCTCATGGGCGACGAAGTGGAGCCACGCCGCGACTTCATCGAGACCAATGCGTTGCGGGCAGGCAATATTGACGTTTGATGGGGCTGCACAGCCCCCATCCGCTGGCCTGAGCACCGATCCATCGTCGGCCCAGGCGGCCACCCAGGGAACGCCGAGGCGTTCCCTTTTTCATGGTGGGGCTGGAAATCGTCCGGTACGGGCGAGCCTCCATCCCCGTCGGCCATCCAGGGCCCTGGCTTTCAGGGTGGTCCGGCGCGTCCTCCTACCCTGAGCGCATTTTGATCTGCGTCAAAAACACCTTTTCATTTCTGAGGGGTTTGACTATGCTGCAGAAAAAAATGATTCAGGGAGAATCAAATGGAACTTGCGCTGCCCAACCGGCACGCGCTGGCGGCCCTGTGCGACGCCAGCGAGAAGCGGACCATCATGGCATCTCAGGACATCCTGGATGAACGCGGTTTCAAACTGTGGGCCCGCGACCAGCGCGTGACCCCGACGCTGCAGCAGCGCCTGCTGGAGCGCAAGCTCAAGACCCCCATCGAATCGTGCCTGGTGGCAGCGGACGGCGTCACCATCTTCGAATTACATGCCCAGGCCCAGCGCTTTCTGGGCAGCAACTCGCCTTTTGCACTTGGACTGCGGCCCTGGGCCGACGAGGTCTGCAAGGCCATCCAGCACCTGCCTCTGCACTCGGTGGCGCAACTGATGCTGACCACGGTGCAGGCCCTGCGCCCCCATGTGTTCGAGCATGCCGTGCAGTCGATGGTGCTCTCGGGTGCGATGGCGATGCATCAGGGGCAAGAGCGTTATCACGTGCGCCTGGCCCTGCTGGGCGGTCTGCTGCACGATCTTGGTGAGATGTACGTCAACCCCGAGTACCTGGACCAGCACAGCGAGCTCAACAGTCACCGCTACCGCCATGTCATCGTGCACCCTTCTTTCGGTGCGCTGCTGCTGCGACGCTCCACCGATTACCCGGCAACGCTGGCCACGGGCATTGCCGAACACCACGAACGAGCCGACGGCTCGGGTTACCCCAAAGCGCTGCACTCAAGCCAGATCAGCGAGCTGGGACAGCATCTTGGCGCAGTGGAAACCATCTGCGCACTGGCCCAGCAGACACCCAATCGCCATTTCTGGAGTCAGGCCTGCCTGTCGATGCGCGTGATCCCGGGCGAGTACGGGGCAGCCGCGCTGCATTTCGTGAGCGACCTCGCCAGGAAAGAAAGCACCGACAGCCCAGCGCCTGGCGAGCCCGACTGCGACGCTGCCGAGCGGATCCAAGCGCTGCAGCAGATCGACGCCCATCTGAGTCGGGTCATGGACCAGGCCGATGGCCTGCGCCTGAAAACCGTGTCGCCAGGGGTCAAGGCCGTGGCCGGCCGGGTGATCCAGCGCCTGGCCAACCTGCGCACCGCATGGAACTCCGCCGGCTTGTGGGCCCCCGAGCATCTTCAGAACACGGCCCCCGTCGAGCTGGATCACCTGCACCGAGAGCTGGAGTTCCGATGCCGCGCCGCCTACCGTGACAGCGTCTGGCAGGAACACGCCCTCAGCGACCGCGATTACCTTCAGCTGGAACCGTTGTGGCGCTGCCTGCAAGCCGGCGCCGCAGACACGGAGACACCCGTGGCAGACACCGATTTGTCGACAGCCGAGCTGAGCGCAAGGGCCGACGGCATCTGAGCGCGCTGTGCTCGCCACGGCCGGGTTCGCCCAGGCCATGAAGCCCACCCGGCGCTCAACCCCGCAACGCCCCCCACTGCGCATCGACCGTCCAGCGCGCCTGCCACGCCTGCAGCTCGGCCGCCGGCATGGGCCGGGCGATGCCGAAGCCCTGGGCCATGCGGCAGCCCAAGCGGCGCAGGGCCTGACCGTGTGCCACCGATTCGACGCCCTCGGCGATCACCTCGCGGCCAAAGGCCTCGGCCAGACCGACCACGCCGCGCACGATGCTGAGGTCATCGGGATCGTCCAGCATGTCGCTGACAAAGCTGCGATCGATCTTCAGCACCTCCACGGGCAGGTGCTTGAGGTAGGTGAGCGATGAGTAGCCGGTGCCGAAGTCATCGAGCGCAAAGCGCACACCCAGTTCACGGCAGTCACGGATGGCCTGCGAGGCCAGCTCGATGTCCTCCAGCGCACTGGTCTCGAGGATCTCCAGCTCGACATAGGCCGGGTCCACCTTCAGGTGCAGATGCATCAGCCGCGCCAGCCGGTGCTTGAAATTGGCCTGCTGCAACTGGCGCGCCCCGATGTTCACGCTCACGCTGATCTGCAGGCCCGCCGCATGCCACTCGCTCAACTGATTCAGGGCCTGGGCGATCACCCATTCGCCCAGCTCGATGGCGGTGATGTCGTTCTCGATGGCAGGCAGGAAGCTCCCTGGCAATTGCAGCCCGGTCTGGGGCGATTGCCAGCGGATCAGGGCCTCCACGCCCACCAGACGGCCCTGCTGCAAATCCACCTTGGGCTGGTAATGCAGTACGAACTCGCCGTTTTGCAGGGCCGCACGGATCTGCGCCAGTTGCTCGCGATGCGACTTGACGGCCGAGTCCTGGATCACGTCGAACAGGTGATAGCGGTTCTTGCCGCCCTGCTTGGCGATGTACATGGCCTGGTCCGCATGGCGCATCAACTGGTCGGCGCTCACATTGTCCTGCGGGTACAGCGTGAGACCGATGCTGACGGAGACCTGCAGGCTCAGGCCCTTGATCTTCACAGGGGTCGAGGCGGCCTCCAGCAGGCGCGCCAGCACCGTCTCATGGGCCGAGACCGACTCGAGGTCCACCAGGATCGCCACGAACTCGTCGCCCCCGATGCGCGACAGGGTATCGCCCTCGCGCAGGGTGGCCAGCAGGCGCGCGGCCAGGGCCACCAGCAGCTCATCGCCCACGGCATGGCCATGGGTGTCGTTCACCGTCTTGAAGCCGTCCAGATCCAGGTAGGCCACGGCCAGTGACTGGCCTCGGCGCTGGGTCTGGGCCATGGCCTGCTGCAAGCGATCGGCCAGCAGCGTGCGGTTGGGCAGATCGGTGAGGGCGTCGTAGTGGGCAATGTGCTCCAGCTGCTTTTGCTGCTCCTTCATCGGCGTGATGTCGGTGAACAGCGCCACGTAGTTCTGGGTCTCGCCCTGGGCGTTCTTGACGGCGCTGATGGTCAGCAACTCGGCGAACACCTCGCCGTTCTTGCGCCGGTTCCAGATCTCGCCGGCCCAGTAGCCGCTGGTGGTCAGGCTTTGCCACATCGCCTGGTAGTAAGCCCGGCTCTGGCGCCCCGATTGCAGCATGCGCGGGTTCTGGCCCAGCACCTCGGCGCGCTCATAGCCCGTGATGCGCGAGAAGGCCGCATTGACGTCGATGATGGTGCCCTGGGCATCGGTGATCGAGATCGCCTCACGCGCAAAGGTGAAGACGTTGGCCGCCAGGCGAAGATGCTCCTCGGCCTTGCGACGCTCTTCGATCTCGTCGGCCAATTGGAGGTTCGCCTGCTCCAGCTCCTGCGTGCGCAGAGCCACCTGACGGCGCAGGCGCACAGGCTGCATCAGCAGGGTGTGCGCCAGGAAAGCCAGCAGGCCCGCCATGAACACACAGGCCAGCAGGCCCAAGGCACGATCGGCCGGGTTGATCCAGCCCTGGACCGGCTCCACCGACAACGTCCAGCTGCCATTGGGAACCTCCAGCGTGGTGTCCACCGGGGCCTGCAGCGCCGGGCCGGGCAGGCCGGCAATGATCTGGCGCTGCCCGGTGTCGGGGTGGAGGCGCCAAAGCTGGTAGCGGTAGCCCTGCTCGCCCAGGCGGTTCAACTGACTGCTCTCCAGCAGCTCCGGGATCAGGATCAGCGCCGTGGTGAAGCCCCAGAAACTCGGCGCCCCGGCCTTGCCGGGCAGGTAGACCGGCAGCCGCCCGACCACCGCCAGCCCCCCCTGCAGCAACTCGAACGGGCCCGCCAGCGTGAGCCTGTGCGTGGTCAAGGCCAGGCGCGCCTCCTTGTTGCGAGCGTTGTCTGCCAGCAGGTCATGGCCCATGGCCCGCTCGTTGCCCGCCAGGGGCGAGATGGCATTGACCACCCCACCCGGGGCCAGTTGCAGATTGCTGATGCCGCCAAAGGTCAGGATCAACTGCCGGGACAGGGCATCGAAATCATCGACCCGGCCATTGCCCTGCGCCACCACCGCTGCCAGGGCATAGGTGGCCGACAGCGAACGCCCCAGGCGCTCTTCGATGGCATGGGCCGAGGCGTGAGCCAGGCTGCGGGCCACCGAACGGGCCTCCAGCAACTGGTTCTTCTCGACCTGCGACCGCAGCAAGCCCCCCACGACCAGCGTGGCACAGAACACCAGGGCCGTGAGCAGCCAGACATGCATGTTCCCGTTGCGTTTCACCTTGGGGTCCGCCTTGCAGTTGTTCCGTTGCGGGTGTCGATCACCAGGAGTGGGCGGCCAGATAGGGGCGTTCTCAGACCAGGCTGTACTGCAGCAACACGCCACCGGGGCAGCCCGGGCCATGAGCCGCGCGTCGCCGATTGTAGAAGGCGGGATCACGCCAAGCCCCCCTCAGGACGCATTCCTTGACGCCCCTCAAAGTCCGGCTCTTCAGCCGGCGGCGGCGCTCAAGGCTTCATGACGGCACGTGGATCGCGCAGCCCGCTGGCCCCGGCCGCCAGCAGGCTCAGCACGGCGGCGCCCGCACAGATCAACGGGGTAGGGTGCTGGTGCGGCCACCAGGCAAAGGCCAGGGCCACCAGCACCGCCCCGGACGACTGCCCCAGCAGGCGTCCCATCGATTGCAGGCCGGCGGCCCCGCCACTGCGCTCACGCGGAGCGCTGCTCACGATCACCCGGTTGTTGGGCGACTGGAACAGACCGAAACCCAGCCCGCACACGCCCATGCGCCACGCGATGTCCCACGCTGAAGCGGCCTCGCTCAACAACGCCAGCGAGCCCAGCCCCACCGCGAACAGCACCAGGCCCACGCTGCTGATCCGCTCGGGGCGAAGACGGTCCGACAGCCTGCCGGCCACCGGGGCCACCA
>RXJO01000369.1 GCA_003987795.1 Curvibacter sp. | reverse complement strand
GGTAGATCAGGCTGTCGCCGATGCCCTTGATGGCGGGGATGTTGAGCTCGCCCGGGCCCGCCACGCCGGCATAGCCCCAGGCGCCCAGGCCGATGGCGCGTTCGTAGGCCGCCTTGGCGTCTTGCACCCGGAAGGCGATGGCGCACACGCTGGGGCCGTGCAGGCGTGCAAAGCGCTGGGCAAACGAGTCGGGTTCGGCATTGATGATGAAGTTGATCTCACCCTGGCGGTACAGGGTCACATTCTTGTGGCGGTGCCGGGCCACCGGGCGGAAGCCCATGCGCTCGAACACCAGGCCCATGGCCACCGGATCCGGGGCTGCGTACTCGATGAATTCAAAGCCGTCGGTGCCCATGGGGTTGTCCCAGGGGGTGAAGGGAGCCACGGGGGCGGTGGCGTTGGCAGGCAGGGGGGCGTTCATCAGTCTGTCTCCATCCATGAGTGAGGTCTTGAAGCGTTTGACTGTAGAGGGCGGTGACAGCAGTAATTCTGCGTTTTTTGGCCGTGACCTGAATCAATTTGCATGAATCCTGCAAAATAGTCGCCATGGAAGCATTGGATAAGCTGGATCGACACATTTTGCGCAGCCTGCAGGCGGATGGGCGCGCCACCTATGACCAGATCGCCGAGGCGGTGGGCCTGTCGCCCAGCGCGGTCTTGCGCCGGGTCCGGCGGCTGGAAGACAGCGGTGTGATCGACCGCTATGTGGCCTTGGTGCAACCCGAGGCGGTCGGGCTGGGCCTGACGGCCTACCTCAATGTGCGGCTCGAAAAGCACACAGAAAGCCACAAGCGCAACCCCATGGACCTGTTTCGCGCCAGTGTGCAGACCTGGCCCGAGGTGGTCGAATGCGCGGCGCTGACGGGCGAGATGGATTTTTTGCTGCGGGTGGTGGTGGCCGACATGGCGCATTACCGCCGCTTCGTGCTCGAGAGCCTGCTCAAGCACCCCAGCGTGCAAGACTGCAAGACCAGCTTCGTGCTTGACCGGGTCAAGGCCACCACCGCCTTGCCGGTCTGATGGGCGGTCTTTGCCGGCGGATAACCTTCATCTGCAGAGGGCTGAACAGGCTGTATTTGAGGTTATAGGGGAAAACCCTTATAGTTCAGCCCATGTTAGCCCCTTCCAACTGGATCCGGTCCTCGCTGCAGGCGGGGCGTGATCTGTTCCAATTCACCCTGGCCCAACCGGCGGGCCCCGAAGTCCCGGGCCATTCGCCCGTGCTGGTGCCCATCCGTTCGCTCGGCCCCAGCTACCGTTCCCGAATTGCTGCCCACTTGCTGGCCCTGGAGCCGCAAGACCGCTACCTGCGTTTTGGCTACGCCGCCAGCGATGAGCAGGTGCAGCGCTATGTCGATCAGCTTGATTTCGAACGTGACGAGATCTTCGGCATCTACAACCGCCGCCTCGAACTGATCGCGATGGCCCATCTGGCCTTCTCGACCGATCCGAAAGCGGCCAGTTGCGCCGAGTTCGGCGTGTCGGTGCTCAAGCATGCCCGCGGGCGTGGCTATGGCGCGCGTCTGTTCGACCGCGCCGTCATGCATGCCCGCAACGAAGGCGTGAGCCTGATGTTCATCCACGCCTTGAGCGAAAACACCGCGATGCTGAAGATTGCCCGCAATGCGGGCGCGACGGTGGAGCGCGATGGCTCGGAGTCCGAGGCCCACCTCAAGCTGCCGCCTGCCAGCCTCGATTCGCGGGTGGCCGAGATCGTCGAGCAGCAATTTGCCGAGCTCGATTACCGCCTCAAGGTCCAGGCCAAGCAGTTCCGTGACACGCTGGCGAGCGTGCAGGAGATCCGCCACGGCGTGCGCCACGGCCGGCACCAGTCGGCCCAGTGATCGGACGGGTGCGCCGGCCCTGTTGGCCGGCTGTCACATCAATCCGCTATCCTTGAGGCTTACCCACTACCGCACGTTCTGCGCACCAGGCTGTGTCCGACCCTCACCCAGGGCGCGCTTCCGACAAGGAAGACAAGCGCTCCTTTCTGCAAAAAGTTGCTGAATTCATCCGTCCCGGGCCCGACTCGCGTGACGAATTGCTGGAAGCCCTCACCGATGCCGAGGACAACCAGGTCATAGGCGCCGAGTCGCGCGTGATGCTCGAAGGCGTGATCCGCATGGCCGATCTGACGGCCGGCGATGTCATGGTGGCGGCACCGCGCATGGACCGCCTCAACATCGATTCGCCCTACGACGAGCTGCTGCACCAGGTGATCGAGACGGCGCATTCCCGATTCCCGGTCTACAGCGACGAGCCCGACAACATCATCGGCATCCTGATGGCCAAGGACCTGCTCAAGCTGCAGCGGGCGCCTGAGCTCAACATCCGGGCCCTGTTGCGCCCCGCTGTTTTTGTGCCGGAAAGCAAGGGTCTCAACGACTTGTTGCGTGAGTTCCGTGGCAATCGCAACCACCTGGCCATCGTCATCGACGAGTTCGGTCGCGTGGCCGGACTGATCACCATCGAAGACGTGCTGGAGCAGATCGTCGGCGAGATCGAGGACGAATTCGACATTGCCGAAGACGAGGGCGACATCTTCGGCCTGGCTGACCGCAGCTACCGTGTCAGCGGCGACACCCCGATCGAGCGCGTGGCCGAGGCCTTTGGCGTGCACATCGAGAGCCGCGATGCGGACGAGCAGTTCGACACCATCGGTGGTCTGGTCGCCCATGAACTGGGTCACGTGCCCCGGCGCGGCGAGCACTTCGAATTGGCCGGCCTGAAGTTCGTGGTGCAACACACCAAGGGTGGTGCCGTGCGCTGGTTCAAGGTGACGCCCCAGGCCGACGGCGCCACCCCCACATGACGGTCCTGGGCGGATTGCGGCCGCCGTTCTGGGGCCGCTGGGCCCCGGCGGCCTGCTCGGCTCTCGCCGGAGGCGCCCAGGCCCTGGCCCTGGCCTGGCCCTGGGGTGGGCAGGCCTCGGGCACTTTGCAGGCCCTGTCGCTGGCCGTCCTGGTCTTTCTGCTCCACCACGCTGGCAGCGCCCGCCGTGGCGCCTGGCTGGGAGGGCTGTTCGCCTTGTGCTGGTTGGCCGGCACCTTCTGGTGGTTGTACATCTCAATGGCTGTCTACGGTGGTCTGGAGGCCCCCTTGGCCGTGCTGGCCGTGCTGGGCCTGGCAGCCTTTTTGGGCACCTACTACACCGTGGCAGCCGGCCTTTATGTGCGCTGGCGTCTGCGGCTGTCGCTGGGGCCGCTGGCTTCGGCCGGGCTGTTTGCCGCCTTGTGGACCCTGGCCGAATTGCTGCGCGGCCATTGGTTCACCGGTTTCCCCTGGGGGGCCGGCGCTTACGCCCAGGTCGACGGAGCCGCGCGCTGGCTGGCCCCCTGGGTCGGGGTGTACGGCACGGGTGCCGTGGTGGCGGCCTGGGCCGCCGCGCTGGTGGCGCTGCCCCGGCATCAGTGGGGAGGCCGGGCCGGCATGCTGGTGATCTGGGCCTGCCTGTCCTGGGTGCCGGCGCCCGAGCAGGCGGCCTCGTCGGCGCCGCTGGAGGTCAGCCTGTTGCAGGGCAACATCCCGCAGGACGAAAAATTCCAGGCCGGCTCGGGCGTGCCCATGGCCCTGGCCTGGTACCGCGCGCAACTCATGGCCAATCAGGCCTCGCTGGTGGTCGCGCCCGAGACCGCCTTGCCCTTGCTGCCCGAGCAGTTGCCGGCGGGCTACTGGGATGGCCTGTTGCAGCGCTATGGGGTGGGGCCCGGGGCCGCCGAGGGCGCCCCCACCCAGGCGGCCCTGATCGGTGTGCCCCTGGGCAACCAGCGCGAGGGCTACACCAATTCGGTGCTGGGTCTGATGCCGGGCGAATCCCGCCTGTATGCCTATGACAAGCACCATCTGGTGCCTTTCGGCGAATTCATCCCGCCCATGTTCCACTGGTTTGTGGCCCTGATGGACATGCCGCTGGGCGACTTCAATGCGGGGGCGGTGGGCCAGGCCTCGATGTCCTGGCAGGGCCAGCGACTGGCGCCGAACATCTGCTATGAGGATCTGTTCGGTGAAGAGCTGGGGCTGCGCTTCCGCGATCCGGCCCGGGCGCCGACCGTGTTCGTCAATGTGAGCAACATCGGCTGGTTCGGCGACAGCGTGGCCATCGACCAGCACCTGAACATCTCGCGGCTGCGCGCGCTGGAGTTCGCCCGTCCCATGGTGCGTGCGACCAACACCGGTGCCACCGCCATCATCGACCACCAAGGCCGGGTGACGGCCCAGTTGCCGCCGGTGAGCCGGGGCGTGCTGCAAGGCGTGGTGCAGGGCCGGGGGCTGAGCGCCGATCAGGGCGGCTGGGGCATCACACCCTACGCCTGGTGGGTGTCGCGCCTGGGCCTGGCGCCGCTTTGGCTGCTGGGTCTGGCCGCGCTGGGATGGGCCCGGTGGCAGGAGCGCCGCACCCGCTGAGGCCCGCGGGCGGGGCCCGGTTTCACTGGGTGGTCCAGGAGTAGTAGGCAATGCCCTCGTAGGCGAACTTGGGCAGTGAGCTGATCACATAGTCGCGCTCAGCGCTGCTCATGGTGTAGAAATGGGCGCCCGTCGTGCTGTTGTAGAAGCGGTACAAGGCACTGTTGCTGCCGTCTGAGGCGGTCTTGGCGTACCAGAACGTACCTTCGTCGCGGTAGGCCGGCAAGGACTGGTTCACGTAGGCGCGTTCACTGGTGCTGATCGTGTAGAAGTGGGTGCCCGTGGTGCTGTTGTAGAAACGGAACACCGGGCTCAGGCCTGTGGCGCTGTTCATGTAGGCGTAGAACGAGGTGCCTTCGTAGCTGAACTGGGGGTAGGTCGCGATCACGTAGTCGCGTTCGCTGGTGCTCGCGGTGTAGAAGTGGGCTTGTGTCTTGGTGTTGTAGAAACGGAAGACCGGCGTGCGGCTGGTCGTGGAGCTGCTGTTGTCCAGCCACTGGTAGATCGCGGCGGTGTAAGGCACGTCAAAGCGCCCATACACATCGTTGGCCGTGGGGTTCGAGCAGGTCGAGCCCCCGCCCGACAACTGCCCCACCAGGTATTTCGAGCTGCCACTGGTGATGAACAGGCCCGAGCCGCTGCTGCCGCCTTCGGTCACGCCGCTGCTCCAGCCCACGCGCACGTGGGTAGTGGTGCTGCCGGAGCTCGAGGTGTAGGAGCACGAGAAGGTCTCGGAGCCGGCCGCGCGGCTGCAGGTGGCATAGCCGGTGGTGCTGCCCACGCTGACCTTCTGCAGATCGCCTGCGGGGTGGTGCACGCCAGCGATGCTGGTGCCGACCGCTGGCAGGCTGGGCGACCAGCCCGAGTAGGTCACGCCTGCGGGTGGTGTGCTGTTCAGACGCAGGAAGGTCGCGTCGCTGCTGTTGTCGGTGTAGAGCAGGGCGGCGCCGCCGGTCACGGTCTTGCTGCCGCTGTAAAGCGTGCCGCTGCCGCAGGCCGAGGCCCGGTAGAACCAGAAGGTCTGCAGCGTGCTGGCCACGGTCTGGCTCGAGATGCAGTGGTTGGCCGTCAGCAGGTAGGGGGTAGCGCTGCTGGCGCGGTCGTTGAGCAAAGTGCCCGTGCACAGGTAGCTGCTGCCGGTGCTGGCGTCGGAGAACAGCAGCCGTGCCACGCTGTTGCCGGTGCTGCTCCAGTCGCTGTTGCAGGCCACGTCAACCTCGCAACTGCCTGAGTTGTTGATCTTCAAGGTGAGTTTGGCCGCGGTGGGCGATTGGAACAGGTGCGACAGCTGGGGCACGTTGATCTGCAGGGTCGAGGTGGCCACGCCGGCGGGCAGCTCGATCTGCATCGTCAGGTCTTCGCCTTCCACATAGGGTGCGAAATAGAGCCGGTTGCCAGTCGCGCCCGGCTTGCTCAGTTCATTGGCGGCGAGGGCGTCGATCACCTGGGTGCCGGTGATTTCGGTGGCCGTGCTGGCACCTTGGGCATAGAAGCGCAGCTTGGTACGGGCATCGATGTGGCTCACATCCAGTGCCAGGCGGGTGCCCGCGGCGCCGCTCGAGGTGAAGCGGATGGCCGCGCGTTGGACGCCATCGTTGTCGGTGGTACACTGCAGGCGGCTGGCGAAGGTGGTGGCCGAATCCAGTTCGGCGATCTTGCGGCCCAGGCCGATCTGCGGCGCCTGGCCGATGCTGCGGATGTCGACCGCGCTTTGCAGCTTGGCCACGTCGGTGCTGGCGTTGCCCAGGCTGATTTTGTAGCCAGGGGCTGGATCTTTGGCCCCCAGGGTGTACTCGCTGTTCGCGGCGGCGGACTTGACTTCGGTCGGGGTGAAGCTGTCCACCGGCGTGCCCAGGGCCGAGGCGGGCAACTGGCGCTCAGCCACTGTGCTGCTGCCGGTGCCGGTGCCGCCGCCGCAGGCGGCCAGCAAGCCTGCCAGGCCCAGCGTCAGGCCCCATCGAACGAGGTTTGCTTTCATCTAGTCGTGTTCCGAAGGTTGTTGAAGTGTCCGAAGGCCTCCAGCACGCGAAGGCGTCGGTTCAGCGGTGTTACGTGCTGTTATTTTGCAGGGGTTTCGTATCAATTCGTGTTGAATTTACAAAGCCTGCCCATTCCCGCCAGTGTGTTGAGTGGCGCTGTGGCAGGTGCCCAAGGCGGCGCTGGCCGCCGGGCCGTAAAATCACGGGTTTGCTGCGCGCGAGCCCGTTTCGAAAGCGGTCACGCCGGCCCCATCCACCACTTTTGCCCAGACCCCGGTCCACCGGGGCCCAACGTCATGTTGACCTTTCAGCAAATCATTCTGAAGCTGCAGTCCTACTGGGACGCCCAGGGCTGCGCACTGTTGCAGCCCTACGACATGGAAGTGGGCGCAGGCACCTCGCACACCGCCACCTTCCTGCGCGCCCTCGGCCCTGAGCCCTGGAAGGCCGCCTATGTGCAGCCCAGCCGCCGCCCCA
>RXJO01000422.1 GCA_003987795.1 Curvibacter sp. | reverse complement strand
AGCTCAGTTGGTAGAGCGCAACCTTGCCAAGGTTGAGGTCGAGAGTTCGAGACTCTTTTCCCGCTCCAGATTTCCGAAAAGGGAAGCCAGTGCTTCCCTTTTTCGTCAGAGCAGTCTACACGGCGCGATAGCAAAGCGGTTATGCCCCGGATTGCAAATCCGGTTAGTCCAGTTCGACTCTGGATCGCGCCTCCATCCTTACATCAGCACTTGATGTCAAAAAGCCCAGCACCGCTGGGCTTTTTTGTTTCCAGGCCGCTTTACCCTCACTTGACAAGCAGGTGAGCTTTCAAATTGTTGGGCTCCTGGCTTGCCTTCTTGGGCCGATACCGGCACGATTTCGCCTGCGCTGGGGTCGCGAGCAGCTGCTTTTTGGTGACTTCGTTATCAAAAGCTTCATATTTTTGAGGCATCATCCGCCCGGTGCATTTGAAAAAATGTGCAAAAATTGTTGCCAGTGTGTCGCTTGTGTGATTGTCCAGACTTGTCTGATTTGAAATATCAAATTTGAACGGGACTTTGTATCGGGCTGGGGCCGATCGCACTTAGTATTTCAACAGACCCTGCCGCAGCACCCTCCCTATTTTTCTGAGGACCCGTGTCGATGAGAATGCCTGTGATGCTTGCCGTTGCGACTGCAGCATTTGCCTTTTGCATTCCGCTCACGGGGCTTTCCGACACCTTGGCGTTGGTGAACGCCAATCCCCGATCCGAACTCGACGCCCTGATCGCCGAGGGCAGCTACAACGACGCCTTGGCCTTGATCGACAAGGTGGAGCGCCGCGGCAATCTGCCCCCCGACATGCAATTGAAGCGCGGGATCGTGCTCATGCAGTTGGGTGACACCGACGAGGCTCGCAAGGTCTTCGAGCGCTTGCGCGATGCTTACCCGTCGCAGGCCGCACCCTATGTGAATCTGGCGGCCATTGACGCCAGAGCAGACGATCTTGAGCGGGCCAGTCAGAACCTGACCAAGGCGCGTGATCTGGCGCCCAAGCAGGCTTCGACCCATGAAAGCCTGGGTCGCATCCATCTGGGGCTGGCCTGGAAGAGCTTCAAACTGGCGGCAGAGCTTGATCCGGGGCGCAAGGCCTTGCTGCGCAAGAACGAGCTGATAGAAAGTCTGATCAGAGACAGTGCGGTGCCTGCCACGCCGGCCTCCACGGCCACGGCGAAAGCGCCTGCGCCTGAGCCGACCTCCAGCCCGGACCGCTCTGCCCAGGTGCCCACGGCACCTGCGGCGGCCCCAAGCTCTGCGCCGGCTTCGCAGCCAGCGCCGCCCCCGGCCGTGTCCCGAGTGCCGGCAATGCTGCAGCGCTCATCAGAGGTGACCCTGTACGGAACCCGCACGGCAGCGGTGGCTGCAGCCGTTGCAGCCCCACCTTCACCGGCTGCGAAAGCGCTGGATGTGCTGCCAGACGCCCTGAGTCCGTTGGCGGCCACCCAGAACGATCCAGCCATGGCGTCTTGTCCGCCTGTGGATGAGTCTGCCTGTGCGTCGGCTCTGAAGAGCCTCGAATCCTGGCGTCAGGATTGGACGCAGCGCTCACTTGAAAAATACCGGGCTCATTACCTGCCTGGCTACTACCCGCCTCAATTCAAATCAGTTGCCCAATGGATCGCGTTTAAAAAGAGAGTTTTCGACAGTGCCGGAAATATTCAGGTCTCACTGAATATCACGGCAGTCAAATGGCTGGACAGCAAACGACTGAGCGTCGCTGCTGTGCAGCGCTACCAGTCTTCGACTTACCGCGATCAAACCAGAAAGCGTTTTGTCATGATCAGGGATGGGGACCGTTGGCGGCTTGCTTCTGAACAAAAAGACGAAACCTGAGTCATTCCCCGATCTGAAACCCATGCCTTCTGACAACCTGCCTGGCGCGGTGCGCTTGTTTGGCCTTGATATATTGCCGCTGGATTTCAAGCAATCCACGGATTTGCTGCTGCATGCCGCCGCGACCAAGGGGCCTAAAGTGGTGGTGACGACCAATGTGGACCACGTGGTGCGTCTGGAGCGCGACCCCGAGTTGAAGGGCTTGTACGCCAGTGCGGATTACACCTTTGCCGACGGCATGCCCGTGGTGTGGGCCAGTCGCCTGCTGGGGACGCCCTTGCCCGAGCGGGTGACTGGCGCGGATTTGTTCGTTGCGCTGTGCCGTCACAGCATGGCCAGCGGTCAGCGGGTCTTTGTGCTGGGTGGGCGCCCTGGTCAGGAGCAGCTGTTGAAGGAGCGTTACGCCAAGCGCTTTCCTGGCATGGATGTGGTGGTGTTCTGCCCGCCGATGAACTTCGATCCGGAGGGCAGCGAGGCTGAGGCCATCGTCAAGAACATCCGGGCCTGCCAGCCGGATTTCATTTTTGTCTGCCTCGGTTTTGAGAAGCAGGAGCGCTGGGCCTTGCGTCACGTGCGCCGGTTCGACTCCGGTGTGATCGTGTGCGTGGGCGCGGCTCAGGAGTTCGCCCTGGGGCTCAAGCGGCGGGCTCCGCGCTGGATGCAGAACAGTGGTCTGGAATGGTTCTGGCGCCTGACTTCCGACCCGGTCCATCTGTGGCGTCGCTATCTGCTGCAGGCGCCTGTGTTCCTCTGGCTTTTGCTGCAGGAGTGGCGGGCGCATCGCCGCTCCTACGCTTGAGAATCCATGTACCGGGCGGGCCAGACCATTTGACTGACAAGATTTCCATCATCGACTGCCGTGACCTCGATGACGACCTGGCCCAGGCGTGGCAGGCGCTGGCCCTGACACGTCCGGACCTGGGCAGCCCTTTTTATCAGCCGGGTTTTGCCCGCATCATTGCGCGACAGCAGCCGGGGCTTCGGCTGGCCTTGATCGAGCAGCAGGGGCGCTTGTGTGGCGTGTTCCCGTTTCACCGTGATCGTTGGGGACGCCTTCATTCGGTCGGTCATCGCCTCAATGATTACCACGGGCTGGTGATGCGCCAAGGCGTTGAAATTGAGGCCAGGCCCTTGTTGCAGGCCTGTGATGCCCGGTATTTCGCGTTCGATCACATGCCGCTGACCCAGCATGCTTTCGCTCCTTACATCGGTCTGGAGACCCATTCCCCCATCATGGAGGTGGAAGGGGGGATCGAGGCCTACCGCCGTCGCCTGAGCGCGCGCAGCGCCAAGGGGTCGTCGGGCATCTTCCAGTCGGTCGGCAATGCGCGCCGCCGATTGGAGCGGCAGGTGGGGCCGGTGCGTCTGGAGATGGCGTGCAAGGACCCTCGTGCCTATGAGCGTCTGCTGGCGTTGAAATCACGTCAATTCATCAGCACCACCGGCAGCAATCCCCTGGAGCTGCCTTGGGTGCGCGGCGTGCTCGACGATGTGTTCACCTGCGACCAAGAGGCCTTTGGCGGCATGCTGTCGGTGCTCTATGCAGGCGATCAAATGGTGGCTTTGCATTTGGGCTTGCGCCACGCAGGGCAGTGCCATGTCTGGTTCATCACCTATGACACTGAGTTTTCGGCTTATTCGCCGGGTTTGGTTTTGTTGATGGGCATGGCCGAGGCGGCTGATGCGCACGGATTTTCCGTTTTGGATCTGGGGCGGGGCTCACAGCCCTACAAAACGAGATTCCAGACCTCATCGATTGCCTTGGGTGAAGGTGCTGTTTCCAGGCCTCAATGGCTGGCTCAGGCCGCGATGGCAAAAGCCGAACGAAAAAGATGGTTGAAGACTACAATTTTGGGCCAGGCTTGGCGCACGGGAAAACGCTGGCTTCATCGGGTTGACCGTTGATTATCGGAGGCACTGAATGTCAAGATCGGACAGCTTGGCGCATTTCATGCGTCGTCCTTTTTCCTTGCCCAGCGAGGGTCCGTTCCAGATTTTCGTGACCCTCTTGGATGGATTCATCTGAATGAAGTTTTTGTACTTTCGTCTGCTGCAGATTTTTGTCGGGCCCTTGCTCTTGGCGGGCCTGATGGGGCCGGCATGCGTCCGGGCCACACCCTTGGTGACCAACCTGCCTTTCGACCTGAGCTGGGGCACTGGCTCGTCCACCCAGGCTACCCAGGCCACCCAGACACCCTCCCAGCCTGCGGCGACCCCGGCACCCGCCAAGGCTTCTGCATCCGCACCTGCATCCGGATCCGCACCTGCCCCCGCACCAGCACCTGCGTCCGCAACGGCGCAGGGGTCTGCATCGGCGCCGATCCCGGCCAAGACGACGACCCCGGCGTCCAGGACTTCTGCGCCGTCTTCCGGCACGGCCTCGACACTGCAGGCCAAGCCGGCTTCCGCTGCCTTGGCCGCGGCACCGGCGACCAAGCCGACGGTGGCGCTCAGCATCGGTGCCGGTGATGTGCTGCAGGTCACGGTCTTTGGCCAGCCCGATCTGTCGGCAGAGGTCTCCGTCACCGACGAGGGGGAGGTCACCTTGCCCTTGATCGGCTTGCTCCGCATCGCGGGCATGTCGCAGGCCGAACTTGAGAAATTGATCGCCCAGCGTCTGCGCGAGCGCGAGTACCTGCTGAACCCCGAGGTGTCGGTCACGGTGCGGCAGAACCGCAGCCAGGTGGTGTCGGTTTTGGGGGAGGTGGCACGTCCAGGACGCTACCCGATACAGGGGCGCTTCACCGTGCTCGATCTGCTGGCGGTGGCCGGCGGGCTCACGCCCAGGGCTGACACGGTGGCCGTGCTGCTGCGCAAGGGCGAGGAGGGCACCGGGGGGGCGCCGGTGCGCATTCCCATCCGTCTGGACAAGGTGGCCAACCTGGATCGCAGTCCGCTGGATTGGGTGCTGAACCAGGGCGACACGGTCTATGTGGGCCCGCAGAAGTTCTTCTACATCCATGGCGAGGTGCGTCGGCCGGGCAGCTATCCTATGGAGCCTGATCTGGATGTCATGCGTGCCCTGTCGCTCGGCGGAGGGGTGACCGAGCGCGGTTCGATGAACCGCATCCAGATCCACCGCAAATCATAGGGCTCGGAGGCTCGGGATTTTTCGCCACGGCTGACCGATTCAGTGATGGATGGCGACGTGATTTATGTGAAGGAGAGGATTTTTTGAATTCCTATCCGGTTGGATTGACCCTGAATCAGATCGGGGCCATGCTCAGGTACCGTGTGCGGACGGTGCTGGCAGTGACCTTGGCGACGATGATCGTCACGGGCATTGCGGTGATGCTGATTCCCAAGAGCTACACCTCGTCGGCTGAGTTGTTCATCGAGTTCCGGGTCAATGACCCGATCTCGGGCCGTCAGTTTCCGGCCATCCTCGATGAAACCTATCTGCAGACCCAGGTCGACATCATTCACAGCAATGAGGTGCTCGATCGGGTCATCGATACCCTGCGCCTGTCGGAGGCACCGGGCGCCGAGAAAAATCGCCAGCTGCTGCGCGAGCGGCTTTTGAAAAATCTGGACATTCAATTGCGGCGCACCAGCCGGATTGTCGAGATCCAGTATTCAGATCGCTCGGCCGAGGCTGCCAGGGCCTTTCTCGATACCCTGATCAAGGCCTATTCGGACATCAACGCCGAAATCAGCGTGGCGCCCGCCCGGGCGCGCACCGAGCAATACAACGCCCAGCTGCAACTGCTGCGCAACGAGATCGATGGCATTCAGCAAAAGCTCACCGAGTACCAGCAGAAAGCCCAGATCGTCGACACCGATGAGCGCTTGGACAACCGGTCGCGCCAATTGGGTGAGATCTCCAGCCGGCAGCTGACGCTGCGCTCGCAGCGTCAGGAGTACGAGGCCCGCATGAGGGCTCTGGACGCCATGATGCGTTCGGGCAACGACGTGCCCGATGTGCCGGAGATCGCCCAGTTGCCTCGCGTGGCTGAACTCAAACTGAGGCTGTCCGACCTCGAGCGCCGCATCAGCGATCTGTCGACCACCTACGGCAAGATGCATCCCAGGCTGCAAGCCCTGCAGGATGAACGGATCGTGCTGGTGGAACGCCTGCGGCGTGAGGCCAAGGCAGCGCTGGAGGGCATGCGACTCGAAGGCAATCGCCTGGCGGACCAGGAGCGTGCCCTGGGACGCAATTTCGATGAGCAGCAGCGCTCGCTGCTGGAGTCCAAGCGCCACCGCGACGTCATCAGCTCTTACCAGCGTCAGCTCGAAAGCACGCAGCGCGTCTACAACACGGCGGTGGCCAAGTACGATGAAATCCTGATGTCGGGCACCGTCAATGCGACCAATCTGTCGGTACTGCGCAAACCAGAGGCCCCTCTGCGGCATTCCAAACCCCAGATCACCAAGAGCCTGATCATGTCGGTGCTGGTGGGGCTGGCGCTCGGCCTGGGCTTGTCGTTTGTGCTGGAGGTCACGGTGCGCCGTCTGCGTTGCCGTGAAGACATGGAGCGCGGCCTGGGCTTGCGCATTTTTGGCCAGATTGGTCAGTCCACGGTCTGACGACACCTCCCCATGAAACTAGATCCGATCCTTGACGTCCATGCTGCTCCGGTGCCGCCGGCCCTGAGCAGTGATCGCATGGGTGAGCTGTTCATCCAGGCGGGCAAGCTGACCCGGGCCCAGGTGGACCAGATCATCCAGGTGCAAGAGTCTTCTCAGCTGCGCTTTGGCGAAGCTGCCCGGCATCTCAACCTGTTGTCCGAGCAGGACATCCAGGCCGTGCTGGCCCACCAGTTCAATTACGTCACGGCCACCAACCTCCGGGTGGGGCTGGATGCGGCGTGTCCGTTGCCGATCGCCAACGCGCCCTACAGCCCTGAGGCCGAAGCCATCCGGCGCATCCGCTCAGAGCTGTTGCTGGAGGCCCGGGGGCTCACCCCTTTGCAGGTCGCCGTGGTCAGCCCGGGCGACGGCGAGGGGCGTACCTACATGGCGGCCAACCTGGCGTTCTCGTTTGCCCAGGTGGGCAAGCGCACCTTGTTGATCGATGCGGATTTCCGCTCGCCCAAGATCCATGCCTACTTCAGCATGAACAACAAGAAGGGCCTGTCAGGTGTTCTATCGGGGCGCAGCGATGTCACGCTCGATGTGATGACCATGGTGCTTCCCAACCTGTACGTGCTGCCGGCCGGGCCCTTGCCACCCAACCCGCTGGAAATCCTTCAGGATCCGAAGCTGGCGGCTTTGATCGAGAAGCTCGCCCGTGACCTCGATGTGATTGTGGTCGACACACCAGCGGCCACGGCCTCCTCCGACAGCAAGGTGATTGCCCGTCAGGTCGGGGCCGCGCTGGTTGTGGGGCGTGAGCACCGCACCCGGATCGCCGACCTGCGAGTCACGGTTGAGGCCATGCAGGACGTGGGCGTGCGGGTTTTCGGGACGGTCTACAACCGTTTCGACGGGCGCTCTGGCGCCGCCTCGACCGTCTCCCCCGGTGCCCGCCCGTGGTGGGCCGCGCTCTGGCGGCGGCCCTTTTCCGGGCGCAAGCACTAGGAGTGCCGGTGGCTGTCGGTAAGCCTTTCTGGACCCACTCGCTGCTGTCCGTCGTCGATCAGGTGCTGCTCAGCGGCCTGAACTTCGCGGTGGGCATGTGCCTGATCCGCTTCGGCACCAAGAGCGACTACGGCCTGTACTCGCAGCTTTTCGCGGCCAGTCTCTTTGCTGTCGGTCTGCTCGAGGCGCTCATCGGCAGTCCGCTGACCAACCTCGCCCCTCATCTGCCTGCAGCTCAACAGGCGCTGGCCATCCGGCGGCTGCAGCGCTGGCAGGGCCTGGCCGGTGCGATTCTCGGCGTGGGCTTCGGCGTGGGGGCCGCCTGGGTGGTCTGGGAGGGGGTGCCTGAGGTCGAAGCCTTGCCGGTGGGCCTGGGCTTCGCAGTGTTCGTGTTGAGCACGACCTGGCGTGAATACCGGCGCACCGTGTGGTTCATCCAGGCTGATTTGCGCAGCCTCTTGCGCAGCGACGGGCTGTATGTGCTGGCAGCCTTGCTGGGCGGCGTCGGCTTGGCCTGGAGCCATCAGGTGGGCGCGGCGTCCATCCTGGTCGCGCTGAGCCTGGCTCAGGTGCTGGCATTGACCGTCGGCGAGAAGCCTGCTGCGGTGCCGGCGGACACGCCGGTGCCAGAGCGACGTGAGACCTTCTCTGCGATCTGGGACAAAGGTCGTTGGGCCATGCCGGGCATGATGGTGGGCTGGTTGGGCAACTACAGTTTTCTCTACCTCGCCTCGGCCATGTCGGGTGTCGAGGCTGCGGCCGAGGTCAGTGCGTCGCGGCTGTTGCTGGTGCCGGTGGGCTTGATGGTGGTGGCCTGGTCGAGGGTGGCGCGGCCGATGGCAGGCAAACTCATCCACGCGCGCGACTGGCGCTCGCTCAATCGCCTTTCCTTGGCCTCGCTGGGGGGCATCGAGGCCTTGTCGGTGCTCTACATGGTGGTGCTGGCCCTGGCCTTGCCCTGGCTGCAGGCGCATGTGCTCGGTGCCAAATACCAGGGGATCGAGACCCTGGTGTTGGCCTGGGGGGGCTACTTTCTTGTCAGCGTGGCGCGCACGATCGCCACCACCTGGCTGGTCAGCATCGGAGCGTTCCGGCAGTTGTTCATCGAAGGTTGTGTGGTGGTGGTCTTCATGCTGGGCGTGGCCAGCCTGACCATTCCCCGTTGGGGGGCCTTGGGTGCCGTGATGGCGTTGATCGCCATGGAGTCATTTGATTTCGTGCTGCTGCTGTTCCTCATCGCTTACCAGCGTCGCCTCTTGGCCCGGGAGCCAGCGCATGCCTGACATCAGCATCTGTGTCTGCACGTTCCGGCGGCCCGCCATGCTCGATGCGCTTCTGACGCGCCTGGCTGAGCAGCAGATGGCCCCTTTCGAGGTGATCGTCGTCGACAACGATCCCGCCTACAGCGCGCAATCCGTGCTCCAGGCCTGGTCTGGGCGGTTGCCTTTGCGCTTCTGGCATTTGCCCGAGCCCAACATCGCCCTGGCCCGCAACCTCGCGGTGGCACAGGCCCGGGGCGAATGGCTGGCCTTCATCGATGACGATGAGTGCCCGGGCCCGCAATGGTTGAGCCGGCTGCACCAGTGCCAGACCAGCACGGGTGCCGACGGGGTGATGGCCCCGGTGTTGCCGACGTTCACCGATGCCACACCGCCGTGGATGCGGGAGGCGGGCCTGTTCGACAGACGACGGTTCAGCACCGGGACACGCGTTTTCACCGAGGATTCCCGCACGGGCAATGTGCTTCTTCGCACGGAGATGGTCCGAAGTCTGCCGGGGCCCTTCGACCCTGAGTTCGGGCGCTCGGGTGGAGAGGACACCCTGTTTTTCTCGCTGCTGCACCGGGCGGGGTACGTGTTCGTCTGGTGCGATGAGGCCGTGGTGACCGAGGAGGTGCCCGCCGACCGCGCGCGCGTGGCCTGGGTGTTGCGGCGGGCCTACCGGGGCGCGCAGACCTTTGTGCGCGTCGAACTCTATCCCTTGAAGGGCCTGCGCCGGCCTTTGCGCGCCGGTGTGCTGGGCGCTCGGGCCGTGGTGCAGTTCGTGGTGGCGGCGCTGCTCGCCCTCGCCCTGGCGCCAATGGCCCGCCTCAAAGCCTTTCGCTGGCTGCGGGTGGCCTGTGCCCAGCTCGGCAAACTCACGGCCTTGCTGGGGGCACGTTACCTCGAGTACCGTCCCTGAGGCGGGGCGGTGGGGTCCGTGGCTCCTGTCATCGGCGAGGCCATCAACGAGGGCGCTTGATGACGGCGCAGTGCGGTGTTGACCGCGACGGATGAATAGATCACCAGCATGGCCAGGAAGTTGACGCCGCGCAGCAGCGAGCTTTCGGTCAGGTTGTGCACCAGGATCACCACGATCACCGCCCCGTGGAACGCCGCCGCACTGGCGTCATGGCGTGACAAGCGGTAGATGCTGAGCAGGTGGTGCAGCAGAAAGCACACGAAGAGCCCCAGGCCCACCACGCCGAGCTCGTTGAGGATGTCGAGGTAGCCGTTGTGGGCCTGGAACGGCACCCAGTACATCTTGTCAATGATGGCCTGAGACGCGCTGCCTTTGCCCAGCCAGAACGCCCCGTAGCCCACTCCAAGCCAGGGGTGGCGGTCGATCTCGTCAAGGACCATGCTCCAGATGTCGAAACGGCCGCTGATGTCGGTGCGTTTGCCCAGCAGGTCGGCCACCGGCTTGAAGAACTCGTCCCAGGTCGGCAGGCGTCCCTGGATCACGTACAGCACGTGGACATAAATCAGCAGCAGCCCCGCCACCACGACCAGTGCCCGGCTGGCCACGAATTCATCGGCCACGTATTTCCATCTGAACAGCCCGTAGCAGCCGACACCGAGCAGGGTCACCAGCAGGCTGGTGGTGCTCTTGGACATCACCAGGTTCAGGCCGCAGAAGGCCAGCAGGGGCAGCAGCACGATGGTGGGCATGCTGCGCATCGGCGGTGTGGCATACAGACTCACCAGGGTCATCACCGTGAAGGCGGTCATGATGCCGTAGCTGTTTTTCTGATCGGTGATCCCGCGCCAGGCGCCACCGACCCAGGCGTCGTTGCCGACGCCCGCGTACTCGATGGCGGTGTCCGGGATCAGCAGCACCGCCAACACGGACGCGACCAGGAACACCAACATGGTCGAGGCCATGATCTTCATCCATCGCCGGTGGTCCAGGCCCTGCATCTGCAGCACCACCGCGATGAGCATCATGCCGCCGAGCTGGATGCCCTTCTTCATGCTGACACCGGGCTGGATGGACCAAAGCGCGTTCATCAGGCAGTACACCAGCAGCAGCAGCAGGAACGGGTTCACACCGGACACCATCACCTGGAAGCGTTCGAAATGACGCAGCGCCAGGATGCCCGCCATCAGGAACAGACTACCCCATTGCAACTGGATGATGAAGTTGCCGGAACTCAGGTTGTCGTTGAGGTTGTTGAAATCCCAGCTCAGGCCCGCAGGCAGCAGCGACCATGTCAGGCTGAGCACCAGCAGCAGGGCGGCCCAGCCCGTGCCCTGCTCCGGGGTGGAAGCTGCCGGTGGGGTCAGGCGTTGAGAGGCAGAGAGGTCCATGTCCGAGCGCCTTCAGGGCATAGGGGCCGGCTTGGCCAGATAGGCCTTGGACAGGGCCTTGAACTGACCGCCATCCGTGCGCAGATTGGTCTGGCTGCGCTCGCCGGGGCTGAACACCACCCCCACGCCGCCAGCGGCCACCAACTGTTCAGGGTGCGAGAGGAAGTAGCGCACCCGGTTGTCTCGCCAGGGCGGGGCACCGGTGGGGGCTGCCGCCGGGACGCCCAGAGGGGTCTGCCACCACAGGAGGGGGCGTTGCAGGCCCTCGAAGTAGCGTCGGGCCAGGGCCAGGTGCTGTGCGAAATTCGGGCTGGTGGTGTTGCTCTCGTCCCAGTACCAGGGGCCCCCGTTGCGCACGCAGGCCGCCGCGCGCGACTGGGCCTCCATGCAGCCTGCATCACGATCCTGGGTCTGCATGACCACGAAATCGGCCTTGTCGGCACCCAGGCGCTTCATGTAGGCGACGTCGGTGGGCAGCAGGTCCTGGAACATGGACGGGGGAAATCCCACATAGGTCCGCGGTGCCAGCAGACGAGCGGTGCGCAGCATGCAGGCCGCCACACCGGCCACGGTGTCGGGCAGTTCGGCGCAATCGGGGTTGATCCGCACCAGGGCCGGGTGTTTCTGTGGGTCGGGTTCGGCACGCTGGGCATAGCCCCAGAAGTCGGGCTCCAGGTTGACCAGGGCCGGCTTGCCGTAGCGCCCCAGCTTTTCGAACAGCAGGCGCACCTGTTGCCAGTAAGGTCCCATGAAGGCCGGATCGGTGATGCCGTCGATGCGACCGTCGCCCCGGGCAGCCATCTGGTAGACGGTGAACATCGGTACCGCCTCCACCATGTCGGCGTGCTGCATCACGATGTCGGCATAGGCGCCGGCAGGGCTGTTCCAGCTGAGCCAGGAGTCCTTGCCGATGCCGTTGAGGTACTGTTGGTAGATGTCCACGGTCAGCCCCTGGCCCAGCACGGTCCCGGTGTCCGTCGAGCCGACGCCGATCAGCAGTTGACGCGGGCGCCCGAGCGCACGGGCCAGTGCGCCAGCACGCTGGTTCAGGGGCAAGCTGTCGAGATCGAGGTGGCGGGTGGCCTGCTGCTGGGGCTCTGCCTTGGATTTCGGGCCGGCGGACAGGGCCGTCCCCATCATGCACAGGCCCAGCAAGGCAAGTGCGAGGTGACGCCAAGCTCGGACGGCGATGCAACGTCGGTTCAACGAAGACGGGGGCGTGCGCTCCATGGGAGCCTCCTGAAGAGGGAAGGGGCAGTGACTGGGCCGTGCGGGGCAGGGCGGAGCGGGACACATCCCTTCATCCATCGGAAATTATGCCAGCGGGGGCTCGCTGCGGCACCTCGCAGACGGCCCATGGCGTCTCGTGTGGGCAGGGGTTTGCGGCCTCACGGACCGGTTGATCGTGTGGTCCGTGATGTGGGTTGAGGGCGGTTGGGCGGCATAGGGTCTGAAAGACAGATTCAACGGGCGGGCGCCCACCGATCTTGAGGGCCTGTGCGCTCTATGATCGCCGGGCATCGCGGGTGTCGCTCCAGACTGAATCGCGACACCGAAAAAATGGATTGACCCAGTTATGAAATGGCATGTGCTAACGCCTTATCTCCAGTCTCGCCATCAAGCCTGGATCACCGAGGGTCTGACCCATCATCAGTTCAACGTCATTCCGGCCGCCTATCGGCATGACAGCTTGCGAGCCCGCGCGTCCGGCCGGGATTGGCTCGATTTCCTGGGCCAGTCCCTTCATGCCCGGCGCGAGGCACGGCCTGGGGACGGTTTCCTCACGGCCTTTCCGCCGTTGGCCACCACGACGGGCGCCATGAAGCGTCTGCATCTGGCCAAGGGGCCGGTGGTGGCCTGGACCTTCAACCTCGGGACGCTTCGCCAAGGTCTCCAGCATTGGTTCGCCTCCCGGGCGCTGGCGGCGGTCGATCTGTTCGTCGTGCATTCGCGGCACGAGATCGAGGTGTACAGCCATTGGTTGGGCCTGCCTGCCGGCCGTTTCGAGTACGTCCCGCTGGGGCGGACATGGCGCCAGCCCTGGCTGGCCGAAGACGAAAGCCGGCCCTTCGTCCTGGCCATGGGGGCCGCCAACCGTGATTGGCCGAACTTCCTGCGCGCCGTGGCCTTGTTGGGCTACCGCACCATCGTCGTGGCCCCGCCGCGGGCTTTGGCTGGTCTCACCTTGCCGCCATGCGTCGAACTGCGCAGTGGTCTGAACCGGGAGCAGTGCCAGTCTCTGTCTCAGCAGGCTCGGGTGAATGTGGTGCCGATCGAGAACCAGGCGACGGCCTCGGGGCAGGTCACGCTCCTCGAAGCCATGATGTTCGGCCGGGCCGTGGTGGCGACCCGATGCCCCGGTACCCTGGATTTGGCTCGGGATGGCGAGCACGCGCTGCTGGTGCCTCCTGGCGATGTGCAGGCCCTTGCCCAGGGCATCGAGGCGCTTTGGCAGGATGCAGGGCTGCGTGATCGCCTGGGCCGCCAGGCCTCGGCCCACGTACTGGCCGAGTTCTCTGAGCAGGCCGAGGCGCGGCACTTGCAACGCATCCTCGATCGCTTCAATGCGTGATGAACGGGGTCGGCTCAGCAGATAATCATGTGCTGGAGGCGAGGACACCCCGAGCCTGAATTTCATTGCCCGCCCCTGGGCCAGTTCCAACATGCGCCTGCGTGCCTTACCTGACCTGAGCATCCGCCGCCCAGGGCCCTTGAGCCGGCCTTGGCGCGCCATGGCGCTTGCGGCCTTGGCCACGGCGGGCGCGGGTCCAGCCATGGCGGTGGTCGAGTTGGCCGTGCAACTGGACAGCAGTTGGGCCAGCGACAGCAATCCGCTGCGCCTGCCAGCCGGAGCGGATACGCAGACCCTGCTCGGACGCAGTGGGCCTGGCGACAGCACGATGGCGGTGGATCTGAGGGCCGCGCTGATCGCGCCACTGGGTTCGGATGACACACGTCTTGAATTGCTGGCCACCGAGGGCAAGCGCCAGTATCGGCAGCAGACCCAACTGGACCATGAAGTCCGCCAGCTGGAGGCCCGTCTGTTCTGGCAGTTCAGTCCCTTGTGGCGGGGGCGTGTCAGCTATGGCACCGATGAGCGCCTTTACCAACCGCAGAATGCGATCCAGGTCGGGCGCGACCTGATGCGCCAGCACGTCGGGCTCTCCGAGCTGAGCCTGCGGGTGACCGAGGAACTGGCCCTGCCATTCACCCTGGAGCGCCTCTCGGTCCGGCATGAGAACCCGCAGAACCAGTTTCTGGACCGGAACGATCATGCCGTGCAGATGGCCGTGCGCTATACGTCGCCGCTGGGTTCGGTGCTGCAGCTGGGCACGCGCCGCACTGCAGTCGACTACCCCAATCGCGGACCTGCCGATGCGGCGATCCTCGACACCCGCTACACCGACCAGCTGAACTTCGTCGACATCGACTGGACTTACAGCCCCATGACCCAGGTCGGGGGGCGTCTGGGATGGTTGCAGCGTCGCTACGAGAACCTGGGCAGCAATGATTTCGACCAACGTTTGGCCACCCTCAGGGCCAGCTATCAGCCCTCGCCACTGACCCGCGTGGATCTCGAATGGGGTCGTCGCGTGTACGACTCGAGCACGCCTTCGTCGCTCTATTTTCTGTCCAGTGGCGTGCGCGCAAGCATGGACTGGCGCTGGAGCGAGCTCACCCGCTTGCGTCTGCAGGCTTCGCACGACCGGCAGCACAACCAACAGCCGGGGTCGATCGGTGCGGCCCCCGGGCTTCCCGACAACATGGTCAATCGCATCGGTGGCTCGGTCAACTACGCCATCAGCCGGGGCTGGCGGCTCTATGCCGAGGGGCTGCGAGACCGTTTCACCACCGTGGGTGGCGGCACAGCCATCCAGCAGAATGTGTTGCGTCTGGGGCTGGAATACACCTACGAAAGCGTGTCCGGGACCGCGGCGCGCGCCGGATTGGGGCGTCGTCCATGAGCCAGGATCTGCTGCGTCGGGCAGACCGCTGGCTGGCGCGTCGCGTGGCGCGCCGCCCCCTGGCGCTGTCCCAGGGGCCCGGGGTGCTGAGCATCAGCTTTGACGACGCGCCGGCGAGTGCTTGCCGTCTGGGCCGTGAGTTGTTGGAAGACGAGGGTGTGCGGGGCACCTGGTATATCGCCGGTGGCCTCACGGATCGGCTCGAGCAGGGGCAGTTGTGCCATGCCGTCACCGATCTGCAGACCCTGGCTGCCCACGGGCACGAGCTGGGATGTCACACCTTTTCGCATCGCCCATGCAGACCGCTCAGTGCCGCCGAACTGCTCGCTGAAATCCGGCGCAATGCGGAGTTCTTTGTGCAGGAGGTGGGCGTTGCGGCGCCTCGGCACTTTTCGTTTCCGCTGGGCGACTACGGGGTGCTGTCCAAGCGCCTGGCGGCCCAGCATTTCGATTCGCTGCGCCTGACCCGCCCGGGCATCCACCAGGGACACGCCGACCTGAACGGTCTTCAAGCCCAGGCTTTGTATGGGGATGGCCTGCCTGCTGAAGCACTGCAGGCCCTGATTGAGCAAACCGCCCATCTGGGTGGTTGGCTGATCCTGTACACCCATGCGATCACCGAGCCTCATGTGCGTTGGGGATGCACCCCGGCCCAGCTGAGGCAGGTCTTGAAATGGGGCCGTCAGGCTGGCTGCTCGATCCTGCCGGTGGGGCAGGCCATCGAGGCCTTCAGGGCCCGCGCGACCGGGCCCTGAGCCGATTTACTTCTGGCTCATCACCCAGGCCGCCAGCTTCTTGGCTTCGGCTTCATTCACCTGGGTATTGGCGGGCATGGGCACCGGACCCCAGACACCCGAACCCCCCTTGAGGATCTTGGTGCTCAGCTTGTCGACGGCATCCTTCTGGCCTGCGTACTTGGCAGCCACATCCTTGTAGGCCGGGCCCACGACCTTTTTGTCCACTGCGTGGCAGGCCATGCAATTCTTGGACGTGGCCAGGGCCAGATCGGCCATGGCCGGTGCTGCGAAGGCGAGGGTGGCGGCAAGGGTGAACAGGGTGCGCTTCATGATCGTCTCGAGTCCGTGGGTTGCGTTACATTGTGATTTCGGAATTGTAGGGGGCTTGTCTCCAATCGTGGGGCAGGTGTTGGTCAATCCTCACATCGGAGTGCGTGATGTATTTTCTGGGCCTGGGCCTGATCCTCTTGTTGCTCAAATACCTGGAAATCGGGTTTTTCGCCAGTTGGAGCTGGTATGCGATCGGTGCCCCCTTTGCGCTGGCCGCCCTGTGGTGGGCCTGGGCTGATTCTTCGGGGTACACCAAGCGCCGGGCCATGGACAAGATGGAGAAACGCCGTCGCGATCGCATCGAACGCCAGAAAGAGGCCCTGGGGGTGGGCATCCGCAAACGGCGTTGAGGCCTCCGGGCTCTGCAAAAGGGAGGTCATCCTCAGCGGCGGCCCCTCTGTCGTGACGTGCCCACAATCCCGAGTTGTTTGGTGAAACTTAATGCGATTTATTATCATTAACATGTAAACTCGCGCTTCATCAAATAACAACAATCCTGTTTCATTGGAGCGTGTTGAGGCGTCGGCCCAGGCTGTCGGCGCAAGGGCTGCTTTCGGTGACTCGGGCAGACTGATCATGGCGTTTCAATTCATTCGGCCGCCCGAGCGCGAGGCGTCATGCGCCCGCGCGTCCCGTTGGCTGACAGGTCTGGTTCTGTCGGGCTTGGTGCTGGTGCTGGCCGCCTGCGGTGGCGGAGGCGGTTCTTCCAGCGCGACCGGTTCGGACACGCTGTCTGCGGCGGCTGCACTGGGGCAGAAGATCTTCAACGATCCCTCGCTGTCGGCCTCGGGCAAGATGTCTTGCGCCACCTGCCATGACGCCACGCTGGGTCATGCCTCACCCTTTGCTCAGGCGGTGGTGGCCGGCGGCCCCGCATTGGATCAGCCGGGTACCCGCACCCCGCCGGCACTCAACTACCTGCGCTACAACACGTCCTTCTACTTTGCCGGTGATGGCACGCCCACCGGGGGCTTTACCTGGGATGGGCGTGCCAGTTCGCTGGCAGATCAGGCGGTGCGCCCCTTTCTGAGCGCCAATGAAATGGCCAACAGCGATGCTGCGGCCGTCATCGCCAAGCTGGCCAAGGCCTCCTACGCGGCCGAGTTCAAGGCGGCATTCGGTCAGGGCATTTTCGATCAGCCCCAGGCCGCGTTCGACCGCGTGACGTACGCGCTGGAGCGCTATCAGCGCGAGGACCCTGATTTCGCCCCCTTCAGCAGCAAGTTCGATCTGTTCACCGCCGGCTCGGTCGCCCTGAGCGATGCCGAGCTGCGGGGCCTGGCCTGGTTCAACCGCAGCGACAAGGGCAATTGCGCCGCCTGCCACCCCAGCACCAAGCCGGCCAATGCGCCGGGGGCCTTGTTCACCGACTTCACCTTCGACAGCCTGGGCGTGCCACGCAATGGCGAGATCGCGGCCAACGCCGATCCAGCCTTCTATGACCTGGGTCTGTGTGGCCCCTCGCGCACCGATCTGAGCGCTCGCACCGATCTGTGCGGCTTGTTCAAGGTGCCCAGCCTGCGCAATGTGGCCCTGCGCAAGCGGTTTTTCCACAATGGCAAGTTCAGCTCACTGGAGGACGTGGTGCGCTTCTACGTGCAACGCGACACCAACCCCGAAAAGTGGTATCCGCTCGACGCCAACGGCAAGCCCATCAAGTTCAATGATATGCCGCCGTCCCTGCGCGGCAACGTGAACACCACAGAGGGCCCCTACAACCGGACGCTGGGCGGCGAGCCTGCCCTCAACGAGTCCGAGATCCAGGACCTGGTGGCCTTCTTGCGCACCTTGAGCGACGGTTACAAGCCCTGAGGCCTGAACGCACCCCTTTTCCCCATTGGCGAGATCCCCATGAACATCACCCGTTACCCCGTTTTCCGTTGCAGTGTGCTGGCCTTGGCTGCACTGACCCTGACCGGCGTCGCCCAGGCCCAGACCCCGGCGCCCCTGCCCGATGTGCTGGCCGAGCTGCGCCAGTTGAGGGAGGAGTTGAGGCAGGTGCGTGCCGAACTCGACGCGGTCAAGCAGCAACAGGCCCAGCCAGGGCAGGGCGCCGCCCCCGCGGGTGCCGGTGCCTGGGCGGGCTACGGCGCTGCAGCGACGCCGGCAGGCACCCCTGTGGCCCCGGCAGTGGCTGTCGCGGCCCCGGCTGCCGAGCCTGCGCGCGCTGTGGACAACCCGCTGAGTTTCTTCGGCTACGCCGAGATGAACTACAGCCGGCCGCGCAACAATGCCTCGGGCGCCACCGCCACCCTGCGTCGAGGGGTGCTGGGCTTTGCCTATCGCTTCAACGAGCGCACCCGCATGGCGGCCGAGTTGGAGGTGGAGAACGCCGTGGTGTCGGCCTCTGATCAGGGCGAGGTCGAGTTCGAGCAGATGTACATCGAGCACGATCTGAGCGACAGCCTGTCGGCCAAGGCAGGGCTGTTCCTGATGCCGGTCGGCTACCTCAATGAGACCCATGAACCCACGCGCTACTTCGGCGTGAATCGCAATCTGGTGGAGACCGCCATCATCCCCAGCACCTGGCGCGAGATGGGCCTCGGATTGCGGGGCACGACGGCCGCTGGCCTGCGCTGGGATGCTGGCCTGGTCACCAGCTTTGACCTCACCAAGTGGGATGCCACCAGCAGCGAGGGGCGCGATTCGCCTCTGGGTGCCATCCACCAGGAAGGGCAACTGGCCAAGGCCCGCAATGCGGCGTTCTACGGCGCGCTCAACTACAACGGCATCCCTGGTTTCAATGTCGGGGGCAGCGTGTTCAACGGTGGGGTCGGTCAGAAGCAGACCAGCTTTGCGGCCCCCAATGCCTCGCTCACGCTGGCCGAGTTGCACACCCGTTGGCAGCCTGGTCGCTGGGATCTGTCGGCGCTGGCCGCCCAGGGCCGCTTCAGTGACATCTCGGCCCTCAACGCCACGTTTGCGGGCCAGGCCACGCCGGTGCCCAGCCGATTTGGGGGCTGGTACGCCCAGGCTGCCTACCGGGTGTGGAGCCAGGGCGAGTATGCCGCGGTGCCTTTTGCCCGCTACGAGCGTCTGAACACCGCCAGCGCTTACACCGGCCTGCCGGTGGGCCTGTCGCCCTCCATCCTGCCCGATGTGCGGGTGCTCACCGTCGGCACCAGCTTTTACCTCAACCCTCAAGTGGTGCTCAAGGCTGATTTCCAGCGGTATCTCAGTGACAAGTCGCTCGACATGTTCAACCTGGGTGTTGGTTTCCACTTCTGATCGGGCGCGGTCATTCGATAACATCGAGCACTTTGCCACCCCGCACCCCCACCCCCATCGGCCACAGCCCGCATCCCATGATCACTCGGCGTCAAACCCTGCAGAAACTCGCTCTTGGCGCACCGCCCCTGGTCTGGTCGGCGCAGGCTTTTGCCGCCAGTTTTCTGAGCCTGGAGCAGGCCCAGCGTGCCCTGCTGCCTCAGGCCTCCGAGTTTGTCGAGCAGGCGCTGGTGCCTGATGTGGCGGCGCTCAAGGCGGCTGGTCTGGGCGTACCAGCTGGATATGCGCCCAAGCTTTGGCAGGGGCGTGCCGGTGAGGCCTTCCAGGGCTGGGTCTTGCTGGACCGCGTGGTTGGCAAGTACGAACTGATCGACTACGCCGCGGGCTTCAATGCCCAGGGTCAGGTCAGCGGGGTGGAGGTGCTGGTCTATCGCGAGTCGCATGGGGCCGAGATCCGCACGCCGGCCTGGCGGCGGCAGTTCGAGGGCCGCAAGGGACCTTCGCAGATCCGCTTCGGCGACGACATTCGCAACATCTCGGGCGCGACCCTGTCGTGCCAGCATGTGACTGAAGGGGTGCAGCGTCTCAGTGCCCTGGTGCAGGGCCTGGTCAAGGCACGCGAGGGCCGTTGAGTTGCTGCACCAGCGCGCCCGACCTTTGCTGGGCACCCTTGTGATGCTGCGCCTGCACGACGACAGTCACGCCCGGGCCGAGCAGGCCATGGCCCTGGCCTTCGATGAAGTGGCGCTGATCGAGCGCCTCATGAGTGCCCACCACAGTGGCAGCGATCTGCATCGGTTGGCCAGTGCACAGATGGGCGACTTGCTTGAGGTGCATCCCCACACCGCCGAGGTATTGAAATTGGCGCGCTATTGGCAGGACCAGAGCGCGGGGGCTTTCGATCCCCTGCGGGCAGGGGTGGAACTGGCCCAGCGTGGTCTTCGACCGGCATTGGCGCCGGCCCTGGCCCGGCCACTGGGGCGTTGGCAGGGACTGGAATGGGTATCGCCCCATGCGCTGCGCGTCGATGGCGCCTTGCCACTGGACTTGGGCGGCATTGCCAAGGGCTATGCCGTGGACCTCGCCTTGACGGTGCTGCGACAACAAGGGGTGCCGGGTGCCCTGGTCAATGCAGGAGGCGACTTGCGAGCCTATGGTGCCACCGCCTGGCCGATTGAATTTCGCCTGCCCGAAGCGCCGACCCGCACGCGACGCCAGCCGGGCTTGCGTGGCCTGCGTGAAGCGGCCTTGGCTTCCTCGACCACAGAGCCGCACCGGGTTGACTGGGTGCTCACGGGGCGCGCGTGGGGGCCGCATGCTCAACGGCCCAGGGCTTGCACCGTGATGGCCCCGGATTGCTGCAGTGCCGATGCCCTCACCAAGTGGGTGCTGCGCAACCCGGCCGGCGCCGGCCGGGGCCGCTTGGCGCGGGTGTTGCGCGCCCATCACGCACGGGTCTGGCTGTCATGACCCGGCGTCACACCCATTCTCATGCATCGCATCGCCCCCAGCGCTGGCGTGCGGGCTGGAGCCGTCCAGGCATCGGGGCGCTGGTCCTGCTGCTGCTGGGTTTGTGGATCAGCGGCATGGCCTTGTGGGCCTGGGGCGGTGAGTGGTCGCCCGACACGCCGCCCTGGCAGAGTCAGGCGCACCGTGTGGCCCAGGTTGTGCATGGTGTGCTGGTGTGGGCCGTGTGTGCCCTGGCCGGTCGTTGGCTGGGGCCCCATGCCTGGCAGATGTGGGGCAGAAAGGGCGCCCGGGTGGCCTGGTGGCTCGGTCTGTTGGCTGCATGCGTGGGGGCCTGGGTGGCGCTGTCTGGCCTGGGCTTGCTCTATGGGGCGGCCGATTGGCGCGACGCCCTGGTGGTCCTGCACTGGTGGCCCGGCCTGCTGTGGCCGGTGCTGGCCCTGTTGCACGGCCTCTACCACCGCTGGCTGGGTCGCTGAAACAGCCAGACTGGTGGCCCTTTGCCACCGTGGCTTCACGTTCTGCGGGCACAATCTCGCGCATGCTGATCTACCCGCAATTCAACCCCGTGGCCCTGCAGCTCGGGCCCTTGTCCGTGCATTGGTACGGCCTGACCTACCTGGCCGCCTTCGGTCTGTTCATGCTGCTGGGCGTGCAACGCCTCGAGCACCAGCCTTACGCTTCGATGCAGGGGCCGCAGGCCTGGAGCCGGCGTGATGTCGAGGACATCCTGTTCTATGGCGTGCTCGGGGTGGTGCTGGGCGGTCGCCTGGGGTATTGCCTGTTCTACAAGCCGCTTCATTACCTGAGCCACCCGCTGGAGATCCTGCAGATCTGGACCGGCGGCATGAGCTTCCACGGTGGCTTGTTGGGTGTGATCGTGGCCCTGGTGTGGTTTGCCCGGGCCCATCACCGGCCCTGGCTGCAGGTGACCGACTTCGTGGCCCCTTGCGTGCCCACCGGGCTGGCAGCCGGGCGGGTGGGCAACTTCATCAATGGTGAACTTTGGGGTCGCTTCAGCCCGCCGGATCTGCCGTGGGGCATGGTGTTCCCGCAATCGGGCTCGATGCTGCCGCGCCATCCTTCGCAGGTCTACCAGATGCTGCTGGAAGGCCTGCTGTTGTTTGTGCTGTTGTGGCTGTATGCCCGTCGGCCCCGTCGACTGGGCGAGGTGTCTGCGGCTTTTCTGGTGGGCTATGGGGTGTTGCGTTTCACGGCCGAGTATTTCCGCGAACCCGATGCCTTCCTGGGCCTGCTGTCCATGGGCATGAGCATGGGGCAGTGGCTGTGTGTGCCCATGGTGCTGGGCGGTGTGCTGATGTGGCGCTGGGCCCAGGGGCAGCCCTTGCCGGGCGCTCGCGGCGCCTAGAGCCCGGCAGCTCTAAGCTGACCTGCACGCTGAACCCGGTGGGGCAGGGCCCCGCCAGGTCAGAGTCGCCCCGCTTTCAGCCTTGGGGCCCGCCGCGGGTCCTTCGGGGGTAAACACTGAGACACTGACGCTTGTGCTGCGCGCCCAAATCTGAATAATTAGCTGTAATTATGAGAAATTACAGCAGCCCATCCCACCCCAGCACAAGTCCTTGCCGGGCCTTCTGCCGTTCGGGGTGCTGCACTCAAGCCGCATCGGAGCGCCCATGCGCCTGAAACCCAATTCCCTGCACAGCGAGGTGGCCGATCAATTGCGTGAGCGCATCTTCAATGGTGAGCTGGCGCCGGGCATGTTCCTCGACGAGGTCGCGCTGTGTGAACGCCTCTCGATCTCGCGCACGCCGTTGCGTGAGGCCTTGAAGGTCTTGAGTGCCGAGGGGCTGCTGCGTCATGAACCCCGGCGCGGCTGTTTCGTCAACGAGGTGACCGAGCGCGATCTGGACGAGATCTTTCCCCTCATCGCCTTGCTGGAGGGGCGCTGCGCCTACGAGGCGGCCCGCCATGTCAACGACGCCGACATGGCCACATTGGCGACCCTGCACGAGCAGTTGCAGGCCTGCGCCGAAGCGGGGCAACTCAACGACTACTACCAGACCAACTACCAGATCCACGAGGCCATCATCCGCCTTGCCGACAACCGCTGGCTGGCCCAGACGATTGCCGATCTGCGCAAGATCCTGCGCCTGGCCCGCCTGCAATCGCTGCAGGCCCCGGGTCGCATCGGGCAGAGCCTTTCTGAACACCTGGCGGTGTTGGCCGCCCTCAAGGCGCGTGATGCCGAAGGGGCCGAGGCCGCCATGCGCACCCATCTGTTGCGTCAGCGCGAGGCGCTGCGCGAACTGGCCCGTCAACAACCCAGCCGACTGCTCGCATGAACGCCACCACCACCTGGATCAGCCGCCGCGTCTCCAAACTCTTGCCGGGTGCCCTGGCCAAGGATGAGCCCGTCGCGGGCGCCGCAGCGAAAAGCGAGGCCGCCGCTGCGCCGGTGCGCGGCCCCGGGAGCGCACCCGCTCCCAGCCCGCGTGGCAAGCCAGCGCAGCGCAGCACCCGCGAGCGCCTGGACGCCACCCTGCGCCAGGGTGACGAGGCCTTGTCGCCGCGCATGTTGCGCCGAGCGCTGGAGGAGTTGCGCGGCATCATCGACCCGCGCGTCAGCGAGGTCGAGGGCGGCCGGCGCGCTGCGGCGCTGGCGGGCTGGTATGAGGGGGCAACCCCTGCTCGGCGCCGCGACCTGTGGCTGCTCATGAGCGAGATGTTCGTGGCCGACGCCGACAAGGCCCGCGAAGCCCAGGCCCGCTTTGCCGCTGCCGTGGGCACACCGGACGAGGCGGTGGCCGAGGTGCACTACCGGCGCGCTACCGTGTCGCCGCGCCGGCGCCTGCTGCAGCGTTTCAGCGTGTACCCGGGCGGGGTTCAGTTTCTGGTTGATCTGCGTGCCGAACTGCAACCTCATCTCAAGGCCGACAAACGCTTGCAAGCCCTGGATGTCGAGATGGAGTACATGTTCTCCACCTGGTTCGATGTCGGCTTTCTGGATCTGCGCCGCCTCAGCTGGGATTCGCCGGCCTCGCTGATCGAGAAGCTGATCCAGTACGAGGCCGTGCACGACATCAAGAGCTGGGCCGATGTGAAGAACCGCCTCGACAGTGATCGCCGCTGCTATGGCTTCTTCCACCCGCGCCTGCCCGAGGTGCCTCTGATCTTCATCGAGGTGGCTTTGCTTGACGACATGGCCAGCGACATCGTGCCTTTGCTCGACGAATCTGCCGCTGCGGCTGATCTGCAGAAAGCCACCACCGCCATCTTCTATTCGATCAGCAACACCCAGCAAGGCCTGCGAGGCGTGAGTTTCGGTGACTCGCTGATCAAGCGGGTGGTCGAGACGCTGAAGGAGGAGTTCCCCAAGCTCAAGACCTTCGCCACCCTGTCGCCCATCCCGGGCCTGCGGCCCTGGCTGCAGCGCAACCTGGCCGCCCAGATGGAGCGGTTGGATGAACGTACTCTGCGTGAGCTCGGTCGGGCGGTCAGCTTCGAACCCCCCAGTGCTGAACACGTGCTCGGCGCCCTGGACAAGCCCCTGGCCCTCGATCCCAAGTCGCCCCTGCGCCAGTTCCTGCTGCGCTGTGCGGCTCAGTACCTGGGTGCCGAATGGCAGGAGGGCAAGCCGCTTGACCCGGTGGCACGCTTCCACCTCGGCAATGGTGCCCGCGTGGAGCGGCTCAACTGGGCCGGAGACCCGTCACCCAAGGGGCTCAAGCAGTCGTATGGCCTGATGGTCAATTACCTGTACGACCTCAAACGCCTGGACAAGCACCGGGCGCAGCTGGCGCAGGGACGCATCCCCATGGCCACCGAAATCGAGGGCCTGCTCAAGCCTTGAAGACGGCCTGCAAGCCGAGCCCTTTCGAGGGCTCTGGCCCAGGCCGGGCGTCACTGAGCCGGGAGGGCACTTCGAAGGCCGCCCGAACCCATCACGACAGGAGACAGACAAGCATGAACCCGATGATCCAACGCCGCGCCTTGTTGCGCACCGCATCCCTGTGGGGCAGCACGGCTGCCCTGGCCCCGCTGGCCGGGCTGGGCCAGGCCTGGGCGCAAGGCGCCTGGCCGGCCAAGCCAGTGAACCTGGTGGTGCCTTTTCCGGCCGGCGGCGGCACCGATGCCTTTGCGCGCCCGCTGTCGGCGGCCTTCTCCAAGCAGACGGGCAAGCAGCTCATCGTGGACAACCGGGGCGGTGCCGGCGGCACGCTGGGGGCCGGCATTGCGGCCCGCGCGGCACCGGATGGCTACAACCTGTTCATGGGTGGCGTGCACCATGCGATTGCACCGTCGGTCTATCCCAAGCTCGATTACGACCTCGAGCGGGACTTCATCCCATTGGCCATGCTGGCCAACGTGCCCCAGGTGCTGGTGGTCAATCCCAAGAAGGTGTCGGGCGATTTCAAGGCCTTCCTGGCTGAGGTGCGAGCCGCGCCCGGGCGCTTCAACTTCGGCTCTGCCGGCGGTGGCACCTCGCACCATCTGGCCGGCGAACTGTTCAAGCTCCAGACCCGAACCTTCATCACCCACATCCCCTACCGGGGCGCCGGTCCGGCCCTGCAAGACCTGATGGCCGGCAATGTGGACATGGTGTTCGATGGCCTGGGCTCCTCGGCCACCCACATCAAGGGCGGACGCATCAAGGCGCTGATGGTGGCGGGTGCGAAGCGCAATCCGGCTTTCCCTGACGTGCCTTGCGCTGCTGAGTTGGGCCTGCCTGACTACACCGTCACCACCTGGTATGGCCTCTGGGCACCCAAGGGCACACCGGTCGAGTTGCAGAACCAGATCGTCGAGCAGGTGCGGGTGCTGGGCCAGTCGGACGAGGTCAAGGCCGCCTGGGCTCAAAATGGCGCCGAATTCACGGCCAGCACCCCGCAGCAGTTCGGGGCTTTCGTGAACGGCGAAATCAAACGTTGGGCAGCGGTGGTCAAGGCCTCCGGTGCCAAACTCGACTGACAACACCATCACATCCGGAAAGGTCAATGCATGTCAGCACAGGTACGGGTCGAGCCCGGCTTCGACGGAGAGGCCCTGCCAGGGGTGGTTCAGGTGATCCTGTCCAACCCGGGCAAGCTCAACGCCATGTCGCGCCCCATGTGGCGGCAATTGCGCGAGGCGTTCGTGGGCCTCCAGGCGCGCGCCGACGTGCGTTGCATCGTGCTGCGTGGAGAGGGCGGGCATTTCTGCGCAGGGGGGGATATTTCCGAGTACCCCGATTTCCGCTTTGACGAGGCGGCCCTGCGTCATTTCCACGAGGTGGAGGTCTGGGGCGGGCTGTCGGCCATGCTGGCCTGTGACGTGCCCCTGATCGCCTGCATCGAGGGTGCCTGCATGGGCGCTGGGGTGGAACTGGCCAGCACCTGTGACCTGCGGTTGGCTGGGCAGTCGGCCCGCTTCGGGGCGCCGATCGCCCGCCTGGGGTTCCCGATGGCCCCGCGTGAGGTGGCCCTGGTGCGGGCTGCGGCGGGTGAGCTATCGGTGCGCCAGATGCTGCTGGAGGCCGCCACGCTCGAGGCCGCCACCCTGCAGGCGCGTGGCTTTCTGACCCGCCTGCTGCCCGACGACCAGGTGGCCAGCGACGCACGGCAAACCGCGGCTCGCATGGCCACCCTGGCTCCGCAGGCGGCCCGGCTCAACAAACAGACCCTGCGTGCGCTGGCCACGGCCTTGCCCGAGACCCTGCTGGACCAGGCCTATGCCTATGCGGACAGCGCCGAACACCGGGAGGGCATCGCCGCCTTCCTGGCCAAGCGCCCGCCGGCCTTCTGAGCACGCCGACGCTTTTCCCGTTCTTTTTCTCTCTCTTCCTCTCTTGCAATCATCATGACGACCCACCAGAACCTGTTTGCAGCCCTGCGGGCGCAGTTTCCCGCCGATCTGGACGCCACCGCGGTGGAGACCGACAACGGTCTCTTCTACACCTGGCGCGACCTGGACCGCGCCACCGCCCGCATGGCCAATCTGCTGGCCTCGCTGAATCTGCCGGCAGGCGCCCGCGTGGCGGTGCAGGTCGAGAAATCGGTCGAGGCCATGGTGTTGTACCTGGCCACCCTGCGTGCGGGCTACGTGTTCCTGCCCTTGAACACCGCCTACCAAAGCGCCGAGATCGAATACTTCATCGGCAATGCCGAACCCTCGGTGGTGGTCTGCAGCGCCGCCAACTTCGGCTGGGTCAGCAAGATCGCCTTCAAGGCCGGCACGGCCCATGTCTTCACCCTGAATGACGACCGTACCGGCTCTCTGCTCGAGCGCGCTGCCCATTTTGGTGATGAGCACGAGGTGGCCGCGTGTGGCGCCGACGACCTGGCCGCCATCCTCTACACCAGCGGTACCACCGGTCGCAGCAAGGGCGCCATGCTGAGCCACGGCAACATGCTCAGCAATGCGGTGATGCTCAAGGATTACTGGGGCTGGCAGCCCGGCGATGTGTTGATCCATGCACTGCCCATCTTCCACGTGCACGGCCTGTTCGTGGCCATCCATGGGGCCCTCATCAATGGCAGCAAGATGATCTGGCTGTCCAAGTTCGATCCCAAGCTGGTGATCCGCAAGATGCCCGAGGCCACCGTGTTCATGGGGGTGCCCACGCTGTACGTGCGCCTGCTGGCCGACCCGGGCCTGACGCGCGAGGTGGCCTCGCACATGCGCCTGTTCATCGCCGGCTCGGCTCCTTTGCTGATCGAGACCTTCAAGGAGTGGCAGGACCGCACCGGCCACACCATCCTGGAGCGCTATGGCATGAGCGAGACCATCATGCTGACCTCCAACCCCTATGCGGCCGATGCCCGCCATGGTGGCCAGGCCGAGCGCCGTGGCGGCACGGTGGGTTTCCCCTTGCCGGGCGTCTCGCTGCGGGTGCAGTCCGACGAGGGCGCGGCCCTGCCGGTGGGCGAGATCGGCGGCATCCAGGTCAAGGGGCCGAACGTGTTCAAGGGCTACTGGCGCATGCCCGAGAAGACCGCCGAAGAGTTCACTGCCGATGGCTATTTCAAGACCGGCGACGTGGGCAAGGTAGACGAGCGCGGTTACGTCACCATCGTGGGCCGCGCCAAGGACCTGATCATCAGCGGCGGCTACAACGTCTACCCAGCCGAGATCGAGAGCTACATCAACGACATGCCCGGCGTGGCCGAGAGTGCCTTGGTGGGCGTGCCGCACCCTGACTTCGGTGAAGTGGGCGTGGCGGTGGTGATCGCCAAGCCCGGTGCCCAGGTTGAAGCGGCCCAGGTCATCGCCACCCTGAAGAGCCAGTTGGCCAATTTCAAGATTCCCAAGCAGTGCTTTGTGGTGGCTGAGTTGCCCCGCAACACCATGGGCAAGGTGCAGAAGAACCTGCTGCGTGAGCAGTACAAGAGCCTGTTCGTCTGAGCCGTGCCGACACCGATACCGTGACCTCGCAAAACACCTGAAGGAGACATCACATGAGGTTTTTCTTGACCGGGTTGCGGCCCGCGCTGGCCGGGCTGGGGGTTCTGATCGGGGCCTTGTCGTGGGCCACGGCGGCTCAGGCGCTGGGGGCTTTGCCCGACCCCAAGACCCTGCCGGCCCGGGTGGAGCTTCATGCCTTGCCCAGTCTCACGCTCAGCGATGCCGATTTCCTGACGGGCCAGGCCGCAGCCGGCCAGGCGGTCACGGTGGGCGCCGAGTTGCGCCTGGCCAATGTGCCCGGCCGTCAGCCTGCCGTGGTGCTGGTGCATGGCTCCAGCGGCATGGGGGCGAACGGCGAGATGTGGATGCGTGACCTGAACGCCATGGGCGTTGCCACGTTGGCCATCGATGGCTTCACCGGTCGGGGCATCACCACCACGGGTGCCAATCAGGCCCAGTTGGGTCGCTTGAACCTGGCGCTCGACGCTTACAAGGCCCTGGACGTGCTGGCCAGGCATCCACGCATTGATCCGCAAAGGGTGGTATTGATGGGCTTCTCGCGCGGTGGACAGGCCACCTTGTTTGCCAGCCTGAAGCGCTTTCATGAAACCTGGAACCGCAGCGGCATCCGCTACCTGGGCTACATCCCTTTCTACCCCGACTGCATGACTCAGTATCAGGGCGATCTGCAGCTCGATGCCCCGGTGCGCATCCAACACGGGTTGGCCGATGACTACAACCCCGCGGCCCCTTGCAAGGCCTATGTCGATCGCCTGCAGAAGGCCGGCCAGGACGTGCAGATCAGCCTCTACGAAGGCGCCCACCATGGCTTCGACTCGCCGCTGGCCCCCCAGCCTGCGGTGCCGGCCAAGGGTTCGCAGACCGTGCGGGCATGCAGCATCCGCGAAGAGGCACCTGGGCGCCTGGTGAACCAGGCCACCGGCCAGGTGTTCAGCTACCAGGATGCCTGCGTGCAGCGTGATCCCCAGGTGGGGCACGACCCGGCTGCCACCGAACGCGCCCGCGTCGCGGTGACCCAGACCTTGCAGACCTGGTTCAAATTGCCTGCCCCATGAAAAACGGGCTCCGAGGAGCCCGTTTCAGCCATGCGAGCGCTGGCGCTCAGATGTGCAGCATGGCTGCGGCACCGATGGCCACGCCGATGCCAGCCACGCCGAACATGCCGTACTGAAGCCAGCGCTTCTTGGTCAGCAGGGCAATGGCGGCCAGGGCGATGGCCACTTGCAGGGCGGTGGTCGATTGGGCCCAGCGGTGGTGCAGGTGCATCTGCTCGTCGGATTGCTCATCCCACTGCTTGGCTTCGGCCTCGAGTTTGTCGGCCACGGCCTTGATCTCGTTCTTCTCTTTGTCGTAGCGCTCCACCTTGGCCTGGTAGGTGGCTTTCTTGTCCTCAGGGGCCAGATCGCGGGCCAGTTCGGCCAGCGATTGCTTGGTGCTCTTGGACTGGAAGTAATTCCATTGATTGGAGGCTTCGGTCTTCTTGATGGCCGCGTTGTTCTTGTACAGCCCGGCATTGGCCTGGGTGGCTCCGCCCATGTAGGAGAAGATGGCGCCGACCGTGGCGATGATGGCGGTGAACATCGCGATCTGGTTGGTCATGCTGTCGCCCCCATGCTGGGCCGCGTGCTCCAGTTCATGGTCGTGCGGGCCGTGGACGTGGAATCCGTGTCCGGACATATCAAGCTCCTCGTTGTTGTGTGTAGGTGACAAAACTGAATGTCAGGCCGTTCGATGACCGCTGTGTGTCGCGCGTCACCTCGGTCCAACCAGGGCCGAATTGTGGCGCATAGGCGTCGCCCTCAAAGTCTTGCTCGATCTCGGTGACCACGGCCCGATCGGCCAGGGGCAGGGCCTGGGCGTAGACCTCGGCGCCGCCGATCACCCAGACCTCTTGTTCGGCTGGCAGCAGGGCCAGGGCCTCGGCCAGCGATCCGGCGCGGCTGGCGCCCTCGGCGGCCCAGGCCGGGTCGCGGGTCAGCACGATGTTCTGGCGGCCGGGCAAAGGCCTGAAACGCGGGGGCAGCGAATCCCAGGTGCGGCGCCCCATGATGACGGGGCAACCGAGGGTGGTCCGCTTGAAGTGGGCCAGGTCTTCGGGCAGGTGCCAGGGCAGGGCGTTGTCACGCCCGATCACGCCATTGGCGGCGCGGGCAAAGATCAGGTTCAGGGGCATGGTCTGTGGCCTCAGACAGCCACCGGGGCCTTGATGGCGGGGTGGCACTGGTAGTCGACCACCTCGAAGTCTTCGTACTGGTAGTCGAAGAGGCTGTCGGGGCGGCGCAGGATGCGCAGCGTGGGGTAGGGGAAAGGGGTGCGGGCCAACTGGGTTTCCACCTGCTCGCGGTGGTTGCTGTAGATGTGGCAGTCGCCGCCGGTCCAGATGAAATCACCCACATCGAGGTCGCATTGCTGGGCCACCATGTGGGTCAGCAGGGCGTAGCTGGCGATGTTGAAGGGCACGCCCAAAAAGATGTCGGCACTGCGCTGATACAACTGGCAGGACAAGCGGCCCCGTTCGCCGGGGGCCTGGGCTGGTGCCACATAGAACTGGAAAAACGCATGGCAGGGCATCAGCGCCATCTTGTCGAGATCGGCGACGTTCCAGGCACTCACGATGATGCGGCGCGAGTCGGGGTTGCTCTTGAGGGTCTTGACCACCTCGGCGATCTGGTCGATGTGGCCACCGTCAGGCGTGGGCCAGCTGCGCCATTGCACGCCATACACCGGGCCCAGATCGCCGTCTTCGCGGGCCCACTCGTCCCAGATCGTCACGCCGCGTTCCTTCAGCCACAGGTTGCTGCTCGAGCCGGTGAGGAACCACAGCAGTTCCTGGATGATGGAGCGCAGGTGCACCTTCTTGGTGGTCACCAACGGAAAGCCCTCGTTGAGGTCAAAACGCATCTGGTAGCCGAACACGCTGGTGGTGCCGGTGCCGGTGCGATCGCCCTTGGCCACGCCCGTGGTGAACACATGGCGCATGAAATCTTCGTACTGCGAGCGGACGGGGCGTTGGAGGGCTTGGGTCATGGGGCGATGGAATGGGCGGTGGGCTGGGCGTGAGCGGCGATTTTAGAGGGTTCACCGGCCCCTGGCTGGCCAGAGGATCGCTTCAGCCTGGGGTGCTCTGGGCGGCGGCATCCACTTCCTTGAACACCTCCTTGGCCGTGCGGAAGCTGTCGATGGCGGCCGGCGCCCCGCAGTAGATGGCGGTCTGCAGGAACACTTCCTGGATCTCTTCGCGGGTGACGCCATTGGTGAGGGCGCCCCGCAGGTGCAGTTTGAGCTCGTGCGGACGGTTCAGCGCCGTCAGCATGGCCAGGTTGAGCAGGCTGCAGGTGCGGCGGTCCAGGCCCGGGCGATTCCAGATCTCGCCCCAGGCGTATTGGGTGACCAGCTCTTGCAGCGGACGGTTGAAGGCATCGGCGTTGGCGATGGCGGCGTCGACATAGTCGCTGCCCAGCACCTCACGGCGCGTTTGCAGGCCGGCATCGAAGAGTTCCTGATTCAGAGGCATGAGGAGAGTCCTTGAAGAGTGGGGAAACGAGTGGGTCAGACCTCGATCACCCGGCCCGGGTTCATGAGGTTGTGCGGGTCCAGGGCGCGTTTGATGGATCGCATCAACGCCAGTGCCACCGGCGATTTGTAATCGGGCAGCTTGTCGCGCTTGAGCGAACCCACGCCGTGCTCGGCCGAGATCGAGCCCTGGTAGCGCTGCACCTGGTCGTAGACCAGGGTGTTGACGCGCTCTTCCTGCTCGCGCAGGAGCTGCTTGGGATCACCGTCGGCCGGTGCCTGCACGTTGTAATGCAGGTTGCCGTCCCCGAGGTGGCCGAAATTGACCAGCCGCACACCCGGGATCTCGCGCTGCAGCAGGGCGTCGGTCTCGGCGCAGAAGGCGGGGATCAGCGACACCGGCAGGCTGATGTCGTGCTTGATGTTGAGGCCTTCCTCGGCCTGGGCCAGGGGAATGCTCTCGCGCACATGCCACAGCTGGTGGGCCTGGCTCAGGTTTTCGGCCACAACCGCATCGACCACCAGGCCTTGCTCCAGGGCCAGCTCCAGCAGCTTCTCGAAGCGCTCGCGGGCATGGGCTTCCGACTCGCTGTCGGAGTTCTCGAGCAGCACGCCCCAGGGGGCGTCAGCCTGGCCCAGAAAGGGGACGCGCAACTGAGGCATGTGCTTGCCCACCAGGCTGAGCGCGAACTGGCCCATCACCTCGAAGCCGGTCAGCCCGGCGCCCAATTGCTGATGGGCCAGGCCCAGCAGGCTCACAGCCGCATCCAGCGAGGGCAGGGCGGCCCAGGCGGTCAGGCAGGCCGCAGGTTGCGGGAAGAGCTTGAGGGTGGCGGCGGTGATCACGCCCAGGGTGCCTTCGCTGCCGATGAACAGGTCGCGCAGGTCGTAGCCGGTGTTGTCCTTGCGAAGGCCCCCCAGGCCGTTCCAGATCTCGCCCTGTGCCGTGACCACTTCGAGTCCCAGGCACAGCTCGCGGGTGTTGCCGTAGCGAAGCACCTGGGTGCCGCCCGCGTTGGTGCCCAGGTTGCCGCCGATGGTGCAGCTGCCCTCGGCCGCCAGGCTGAGCGGGAACAGATAACCGGCCTGTTCGGCCACGGTCTGCAGGTTCTGCAGAATGCAGCCGGCCTCGACCGTGAAGGTGAGGTTGTGTGGATCGATCTGGCGCACGGCGTTCATGCGCGTGAGGCTCAGCACCACCTGAAGGCCGCTGTCGTCGGGGATGGAGCCCACGGCCAGTCCGGTGTTGCCGCCCTGGGGCACGATGGGGGTTCCTGCTGCAGCACAGGCCTTGACCACGGCCGCGACTTCGGCGGTGCTGGCCGGGCGCACCACGGCCAGGGCTCGGCCACGCGAACGGCGGCGCCAATCCTGCTCCCAGGCGCTGAGGTCGGTGGCAGGGTCATCATGGGTCAGCACATGGGCCGTGCCGACGATGCGGGAGAGTTCGGAGATCAGTGGGGCAGACATGGTCAGTGAGCGTTGGATGGGCCCGGTGGGCGGTCAGACTTGGACAGGCGGCTGGGACTGGCGCACATCGCGCGCATGGCGCAGGCGCAGCCGCACATGCAGCGCGCAGGCCGCAAACAGGGTGAGGCACAGCAGCACCTCCAGCCCTGCCAGCCAGGCGCCAGGGGAGCGGTCGCTGTAGGCCCGCACCACGCCTTCGGTGAAATACAACCACACCAGCAGGCTGACCCATCGGTAGGTGTACATGCGGTTCTTCAACAGACCCGCCAGCGGAATGCACAGCGGCAGCACCTTGAGCGCGAGCAGCGAGCCGCCCGGGCGCACCGGCGCCAGCACGAGTTCCCAGGCCAGGCCGAGGAGGATCAGCCCGATCAGACTGCCCACCGCCAGCCAGCGGGTCATCCGCACCGGCGGGTCAGAGGAATGGAGGGCTTCGCCCGCTGAGGGGGCTTCGAGGGGGGCAGTGCGATCTGGCAGTGTCATGGCGATGGCATCATAGCGGCCATGTTCGACTCCGCCCGATCCACTTCGTCCCGACGTCCCTGGTCATTGCGCCTGATGCTGGAGCTGAGGCACGTCTGGCGCAGCCTGATGCGCTTTCCGTGGCGGGTGACGGCCTTGACCTTGCGCGAGCGCTTCCGCGAGGACCGGCTGGGGCTGACCGCCAGCAGCCTGACTTTCACGACCACGCTGGCGCTGGTGCCGCTGGTGACCGTGGCGCTGGCGATCTTCACCGCCTTCCCGATCTTCGGGCAGGTGCAGGGCGTGCTGCAGCGCTGGTTGATCGAGAGCCTGGTGCCTGAGACCATCTCGCGCCAGGTGCTGGGCTACCTGACCCAGTTCTCCAGCAAGGCCAGCCAGTTGGGCGTGGTCGGGCTGTCGGCCTTGCTGGTGACGGCCCTGACCCTGATCCTGACCATCGACCGCACACTGAACAACATCTGGCGGGTGCGGCGCCAGCGCAAGCTGGGCCAGCGGGTGCTGATCTACTGGGCCGCGCTCACGCTGGGGCCGCTGGTGCTGGGCATGAGCCTGGCACTGACCTCGTACGTGATGAGCGCGTCGCGCGGCGTGGTGTCGGGTCTGCCGGCGCCGATCCGGGTGCTGCTCGACTCGGTCGAGTTCCTGGTGCTGGCCGCCGGTTTGGCGGGCCTCTACCACTTCGTGCCCAACACCCAGGTCAAGTGGGCCCATGCCTGGACGGGCGGCTTGTTCGTCTCGCTGTGCATGGAACTGGCCAAGAAGGCGCTGGCCGCCTACATGGCGCGGGTACCCACCTATTCGGCGGTGTACGGTGCGTTCGCCACCTTTCCTATCCTGCTGATCTGGATCTATGTGGCCTGGGTCATCGTGCTGCTGGGGGCTGTGACCACGGCCTACCTGCCGAGCCTGTTGTCGGGCGTGGCGCGCTATGGGACGGGGGCGGGCTGGACCTTTCAGCTCTCCCTGGAGGTTCTGGAGCATCTGCGGCGCGCTCGCGGGCAGCCGCAGCACGGGCTCAGCCTGCCTGAGCTGGCTGCCGAGTTGCAGGTGGACAACCTGCAGCTAGAACCGGTGCTGGAGACCCTGTGCGATCTCGACTGGGTGGGCCTGCTGCAGGTCGATGAAGGCTCGCCCGAGGCACGGCATGTGCTGCTGGCTGCGCCCGAGACCACCTCGCTGGCTCCGTTGATCGAGCGGCTGCTGTTGCAGCACAAGAGCAGCGTCGACCCGTTCTGGCAGAAGGCCAGCCTGTCGCACCTGACGATGGCCGATGCGCTGTCCTGAAACGGGGGCTCAGAACGGCACGCGGCCCAGCCAGATGTCGCGGTACATGGCCCAGTCGCCCATGAAGCTGTAAAGCGGGCGCTTGAAGCTCGCGGGCTTGTTCTTCTCGAACACGAAATGTCCCACCCAGGCCAGACCGTAGCCGCAAAGCAGCCCGTACAGAAGGTACTGAGGGCGGCCCGTGGCGACCAGCATGGCCAGGCACACCAGGCTCAGCGTCGAGCCCAGAAAGTGCAGGCGTCGGCAGGTCCGGTTGCTGTGTTCGCCGAGGTAGAAGGGGTAGAAATCGGCAAAGCGGGTGAACTGGCGTGGATCCACGCCGGCTGCGGTCGGCGCGTTGGGCGCGGGGTTGGCATGGGCTGAGCTCATGGTGCGACTCCTTGGGGTGGGCCGGCGCAGTCTAGGCCGCACCGCCGAAGGGTCGCTGTCGCCACTGCGTCTTCAGGCCCTCAGGAAATCCCGAATCGCGAACAAGGTCTCGTCCGGGGCCTCGCTCATCTGGTGGTGACCCACGGGCACGCTCACACTGCGCACGGTCTTGCCTGCGGCCTGGCCAGCCTGGATCAGGCTCTGGGCTGCCTTCGGGGGCGTCATCTGGTCCTGGGCGCCCAGCACGAACAGCACCGGGCAGCTCAGTTCGGCCATGGCCTGCAGGCCCCCGGCGTACTGGTCGCAGGCCTGGAAACCCCGGTGGAACACGTTCACCTTCGGGTTGCTGCGCAGCACGCGGCGGCCCAGCGCCATGCCGCCGCCGAACACCCAGGTACCTGGCCCCAGCGTGGAGGGGGGGGCGCACAGGGTGCTGCGGGAGAAGACGTTGATCATGCGCAGTGCCTTCTCGGGCTCGTCCAGCGAGCTTTGCAGCAGGGCGGGCGAGACCTTCATCGGAAAAGCGCTGCCCACCAGCACCAGGTGGCTGATGCGCTGCTGAAGCTGGGCGGCGGCCTGCAGGGCGATCAGTGAGCCCCAGCTGTGGCCCACCAGGGCCGCTTTCTCGACGCCGGCCGCCTGCAGCAACTCGCCGATGAAGGTGGCGGCCTGCTCCACCGTGGCCGGCGCCTCGCCGGCACTGCGGCAGTGGCCAGGGAGGTCGATGGCCAGCACGTTCCAGCCATGGTTGGCCAGGTAGCGGCTTTGCAGAATCCACACGCTGTGGTCGTTCAGCACGCCGTGGATGAAGACCACGGTGGGCTGGGCTGGGTTGAAGGCCTTGCCGCCGGTGTAGCAGTAGGTGTCGTGTCCGTTGACGTTGAGGATCATGGCTCAGCTCCCCGCCTTTTCTGCGGCCTTGAGGGCGCGCTTGAGATCGTCGATGAGGTCGTCCGGGTCTTCCAGGCCGATGGACAGGCGGATGGTGCCCTGGCTGATGCCTGCGCCCGCCAGGGCTTCATCGCTCATGCGGAAGTGCGTGGTGCTGGCCGGGTGGATCACCAGCGAGCGGCAGTCGCCGACATTGGCCAGGTGGCTGAAGAGCTTCAGGGTCTCGATGAACTTCTTGCCTTGCTCGCGGTTGCCCTTGAGGTCGAAGCTGAACACCGAACCGGCGCCTAGGGCACCGAAGCGCAGCAGGCGCTCGGCCAGTGCGTGGCTGGGGTGCGATTCAAGCAAGGGGTGCCCCACGCGCGAAACAAAGGGTTGGCTGGCCAGGAACTCGACCACCCGGGCCGTGTTGCTCATGTGTCGCTCCATGCGCAGGGGCAGGGTCTCGATGCCCTGCAGGATCAGCCAGGCCGAGTGCGGGCTCAGGCAGGCGCCGAAGTCGCGCAGCCCCTCGCGCCGGGCGCGCAGCAAAAAGGCGCCCACCGTGGACTCTTCGTTGAACACCATGTTGTGGAAGCCGTCGTAGGGCTGGGTCAACTCGCTGAAGCGGCCTGCAGTCGCGGGGCCATCCCAGTCGAAGCTGCCGCCATCGACCACGATGCCGCCGATCACCGTGCCATGACCGGACAGAAACTTGGTGGCCGAGTGATAGACCAGATCGGCGCCCAGTGTCAGCGGCTTGATCAGGTAGGGCGAGGTGAGGGTGGAGTCGACCAGCAGCGGTACGCCGGCCTCGTGCGCGATCGAAGCCACCGTGGGGATGTCGAGCACGTCCAGCCCGGGGTTGCCCACGGTCTCGCCGAAGAACAGTTTGGTGTTGGGGCGGACGGCGGCGCGCCAGCCGTCGATGTCACCGGGTTTGACAAAGGTGGTCTCGATGCCGAACCGGCGCAAGGTGTAGTGCAGCAGGTTCTGCGAGCCGCCATACAGGGCGGTCGAGGCCACGATGTGCGAGCCGGCCCCCATCAGGGTGGCGACGCTGAGGTGCAGGGCCGCCTGACCACTGGCCGTGGTGATGGCGCCGATGCCTTCCTCAAGGGCCGATACACGTTGCTCGAGCACCGCGTTGGTGGGGTTGGAGATGCGCGAGTAGACGTGGCCCGAGCGCTCCAGGTTGAACAGCGCCGCTGCGTGGTCGCTGGACTCGAACACGAAGGAGGTGCTCAGGTGGATGGGGACGGCGCGGGCGCCGGTGCTGGGGTCGGGCTCAGCGCCCGCGTGAAGTGCCAGGGTGTCGAATCCGGGGTCTGAAAAGCCGGCCATGCAGGGTCTCCTCTGATATCTCTTTCGGGGCGCGAGCGCTTCATCATAAAAGCCCGACTCAGGGCGGCTCGCTCGTGATCGCCGAGCTTGCCGTGCTTTTGTGGCTGAACTCGTCGCACCTGTGTCATGCAGGTTGCAAAATCGGTCGGCGAACGGGAAATTCTTCGTTATATTCTTCCCAATCAACCGCCAGGAGACGAAACATGAAAGTCAGCGACATCCTCCGGGTCAAGGGCAACACGCTCTACACGGCCACCCCCGACGAGCCTCTGGCCAAAGCCATCCAGATCATGTCCGAGAAAGACATCGGCTCACTGGTGGTCATGGAGCATGGCGACCTGGTCGGGATGCTGACCTTCCGTGAAGTCATCATGACCGTGGTGAAGAATGGTGGCAGCGTCGGCACCACCCTGGTGCGCAGCGCCATGGACGACCATCCCCTGACCTGCACCTCTGAAACCGACCTCGATGAGGTGCGCCGCATGATGCTCGACCGCCATGCCCGCTACATGCCGGTGATGAACCAGCGCATGCTGATGGGCGTGATCAGCTTCTACGATGTGGCCAAGGCCGTGGTGGACAGCCAGAACTTCGAGAACAAGATGCTCAAGGCCTACATCCGCGACTGGCCCGAGGAAGACAACAGCAGCAACTGAGGCGGCCGATCTGCGCGGGCTGCCCCCGCGCCGTGACCCCTTTGCAGACACCGGGCCCGAGGGCCCGGTTTTTCGTTGTGGGCTCAGTCCGTGCTGAGGTCAAGGCTGCTGCTGCAGCCAGCGCTCCAGGTCGGGTGCGGGCAGTGGGCGACTGAACAGGTAGCCTTGCAGGACCGGGGCCCCATGGCTTTGCAGCCAGGCCTGCTGGTCGGGGGTCTCGACGCCCTCGGCCACCACTTCGATGCCCAGGCTGCGGGCAATGCTCATGACGGAGAGGGTGAGTGTGCGGGCCGCCTGGCTGGTGGAGAGGTCCTGGACAAAGCTTTTGTCGAGCTTGAGCTCCTGGATGGGCAGGCGGTGCAGGTAGCTCAGGCTGGAGTAGCCGGTACCGAAGTCGTCGAGTGACAGGTGGAATCCGCGTGCATGCAGGTCCTGGATGTTGGCCGTGGTGATGGAGCGCGTGTCCATCATCACGCTCTCGGTGATCTCCAGCATAAGGTCGGAGGGTTGAAGGCCGTGTCCGCGCAGGCGGCCCTCCAGCTGGGCGGAGAAATCGGGCTCGTGAAAACTCTTGGCCGACAGGTTCAAGGCCACCCGTGGCACCGGCAGGCAGGCCTGGCGCCAGCGGTTCAATTGCTGGCAGACCTCGTCGACCAGCCAGTCGCTCATGGGGCGGATCAGCCCTGCCTCTTCAGCCACCGGAATGAAGCGGTCTGGCGGCACCATGCCCCATTCGGGGTGGTTCCAGCGCATCAGGGCCTCCACCCCGTACAGGGTGTGGGTTCCGTCGCTGCGGATCTGCGGCTGGTAGTGCAGGCTCAGCTGCCCCTGCTGCAGTGCCTGGCGCAGCGCCAGCTCGAGCGCTGCCCGGGCCTGGGTGCGCTGGTTCATCTCGGGGTTGAAGAGCCGCAGGCTGTGACGCGAGTCGCTTTTGGCCTGGTACATGGCCTGATCGCCGTGGCGAAGCAGGGTGTCGATCTCCTGTCCGTCGCCAGGGAAGAGGGCGATGCCGAGGCTGGCCTGCGGTTGGTGGGTCTGCCCGTCGATCTGGACTGACTCACCCAGGGCCTCCAGCACACGCTGGGCGGTTTGCTCGGCCTGTTCGGTGGTGCAGCCGGTCAGCAGCACGACGAACTCGTCTCCGGACAGTCGGCCCACGAGATCCTGGGGGCGGACGCATTGGTTGAGCCTGGCGGCCACCTCGCGCAGCAGGGCATCGCCTGCGGCGTGGCCCTGGTTGTCGTTGACCCGCTTGAATCGGTCGAGGTCGATGTAGAGCAGGGCGGCCGAACGGCCTTCGCGGTCCAGCCGCTCAAGGGCTCTCTCCGCTGATTGCCGGAACATGGCCCGGTTGGGCAACCCGGTCAGCACGTCGTAGTAGGCCAATTGATGGATGCGGGCCCGGGACGCCTCCCGTTCCAGGGCCAGCGCGCACAAGTGAAGGCAGACCTCGACCAGACGGTGGTGCAAGGCATCGGGCACGCGGTGGTCCTGGAAGTAGAAGGCAAATGTGCCCACCACCCGCCCCTGGTGGTTCTTGATGGGGCTGGACCAGCAGGCCTTGAGTCCGGTGGGGGCGAAGACTGCGCGGTAGTCGGTCCACAGCGGGTCAGTCTCGATGTCGGTGACCAGCACCGGTTCGCCTCGCCAGGCCGCCGTGCCGCAGGAGCCCGCGTTGGGGCCGATCGG
>RXJO01000591.1 GCA_003987795.1 Curvibacter sp. | reverse complement strand
GAAAAAACCCTTATGAATCAAGCTGCTGCTGTTACAAATCACCCCGTCACCGACCGTGTGCGGGAGGCGCTGGCCGTGACCCTGCGGGGCTGCGACGAACTGATCCCGCAAGACGCCTGGGTGCAGAAACTGGCCCGTTCCGAGGCCACCGGCGTGCCGCTGCGCATCAAACTGGGGCTGGACCCGACCGCGCCGGACATCCACATCGGCCACACCGTGGTGCTCAACAAGATGCGCCAGCTGCAGGATCTGGGGCACACCGTCATTTTCTTGATCGGCGATTTCACCAGCATGATCGGCGACCCTTCGGGCCGCAACAGCACCCGCCCGCCCCTGACGGCCGAGCAGATCAAGGTCAATGCCGAGACCTACTACAAGCAGGCCAGCCTGGTGCTCGACCCGGCCAAGACCGAGATCCGATACAACAGCGAATGGAGCGACCCGCTGGGCGCTCGCGGCATGATCCAGCTGGCGGCCAAGTACACCGTGGCCCGCATGATGGAGCGCGACGATTTCCACAAGCGATTCACCACCAACCAGTCGATCAGCGTGCATGAGTTCCTGTACCCGCTGATGCAAGGCTACGATTCGGTGGCCCTGAAGAGCGATCTGGAGCTGGGCGGCACCGATCAGAAGTTCAACCTGCTGATGGGCCGTCACCTCCAGCAGGAGTATGGCCAGGAGCCGCAGTGCATCCTGACCATGCCGCTGCTCGAAGGCCTGGACGGCGTGGACAAGATGTCCAAGAGCAAGAACAACTACATCGGCATCAGCGAGGAGCCGAACACCATGTTCGCCAAGGTGCTGTCGATCTCCGACACCCTGATGTGGCGTTGGTACACCCTGCTGTCGTTCAAGAGCGAGGCCGAGATTGCCGCGCTCAAGGCCGAAGTGGAGGGGGGACGCAACCCCAAGGACGCCAAGGTCGCTCTGGCCAAGGAGATCACTGCCCGCTTCCATAGCGCAGCGGCGGCCGATGCGGCCGAGCAGGACTTCAACAACCGCAGCAAGGGCGGCGTGCCCGATGAGATCCCTGAGGTCAGCCTGTCGGGCGCCCCGATGGGCATCGGTGCCTTGCTCAAGGCGGCTGGTCTGGCCCCCTCGGGCAGTGAAGCCAACCGCCTGATCGATGGTGGGGGCGTGCGTGTGGATTCCAGCGTGGTCAGCGACAAGGGGCTGAAGCTGGCTGCCGGCACCTATGTGGTGCAGGTGGGCAAGCGCAAGTTCGCCCGCGTGACGCTGGGTTGATCGCCTGCCAGGCGGTCTGGGCGGCCTCGCGGCTCAGCCCAGGTCGTCGCACAGATCGGTGTCTGGGAGGTCGCCCACCGTGTGGCGGGTGCGCGAGGCTTCGTCCACCAGCCAGTCGCTGAAGGCCTTGACCTCGGGGCGATGCGCGGTGCGCGGCCCGACCAGCAGCCAGTACACCAGCGGCGAATCGAGGCGGAAGCCCGGCAGCACCTCGACCAGGTCGCCCGAGGCCAGGCTGTCGGCGATCAGGGGCATGCGGGCCAGCGCCACGCCCTGGCCGGTGAGGGCGGCCTGCACGATCTGGTGGGCGTAATTGAAGTACAGCCAGCGCTTGGGCTCGACGTTGCTCAGGCCCTGGGTGTCGAACCAGCGTCGCCACGACAACCATTCCATGTGCTGGGTGCGGTGGGCATCACCGGCTTCGATCAGCGTGAACTTGGCGACATCGGCGGGCTTGCGGATGGGCTGTCCGCTTTTCAGCAGCCAGGGGCTGGCCACCACGGCCAACTGCTCGCCAAACAGGCGCTGCGCGCCCCGCACCGAGGCACCGGGCAGGCTGTAGCGCAAGGCCAGATCGATGTCGGCGGTCTCCAGGTCGACGGCGGTATCGGTGGCGTCGATGCGGATGTCGATGTCGGGGTGGCTGCGCTGAAAGGCCTCCAGCCGCGGGATCAGCCACATCGACGCAAACGAGGCCCAGGTGGTGATGGCCACGCTCTTGCGTCCTGCGCTCTGCCGGATCTGGCGCACCGTGCTGTCCAGGCGCTCCAGCGTGGGCAGCAGGGTGCGCAGCAATTGCGAGCCGGCGCTGGTCAACTCCACGGCCCGGGTGTGACGCAGAAACAAGGCGACCCCGATTTCCTCCTCGAGCGACTGGATCTGGCGGCTCACGGCCGATTGCGTCAAGGCGAGCTCTTCGGAGGCGGCTCGGAAGTTCAGGTGCCGGGCCACGGCTTCAAAGGCACGCAGGTGCCCCACGGCGACCGGGCGGGTGCGCAGGTGGGTGATGGCGGGGCTGGCTTTGCTCATCTTTCGGGCGTCATCTCATTCATGCGAATGCGGTATCAATCGCGGGTATGCAATTCATTGGACCATCTGCATTCTGCCGCCGATCATGAAGGCTCCTCAACGGTTTTTTCTCACACAAGGAGTTCATCATGCTGTCCCGCCCTGTTCTGGAATCGCAACAATCCGCCGCTTTTGCACCGGCTGGCCGCGCGTTCCCCGGCGGTTGGAACATCAAGCCTGGGCGGGCCCTCACCCTGTGCCCGCGTGAGCGCAGTGTGATCTAGATGAACCAGGGCCGCCTGTGGCTCACCTTCAGCGGCCCGCACCGAGGTCATGCCAACGATCTGGGCGACCGCTTCCTGGTGGCGGGCGACTGGCTGGTGGTCGAGCCCGGCCAGACGGTGGTGCTCGAGGCCTTTGTGCTGGCCCAGGAACGGGCCCAGGATTGGCCGGCCGAGGTGGTCTTCCGCTGGGATCGCGCACTGCCCCTGGTGCCTCAGGCCTCAAGCCAGCCGGCTGTGGCCCGCCCCGTCTCCGCGGATCTGTCCCTGCCCCTGGCCGATCTGGGGCGGGGGCTGTGGCAAGGGTGGCAGGCCGGTGGTGCCGTGCTGGGCGCCCTGGGGCGTCTGGTGGCAGGCAGTGTCCGGCTGGCCTGGTGGATGCTGCAAGGCGGCCGCCAGCGTCGCCCTGCCTGAGCACCCGCCGGGGGCTCAGGGCGTCTGCTGCGACAGGGCCTGCACATCGCTGGCCCAGCCGCGCAGTCGCTTGGCCGCCTTCTCGCGCTGCTCAGGGGTGGCCTGGCGTTGCAGTTGGGCGTAGATCTGGCAGCCTTCATCGATCGAGTGCTCCTGTTGCTGGCGATGGGCTGGCACCGGGGGACTCAGGGCGCGTGCCAGCCAGGCCAGCCAGGCCTGCTCGGCCTGGGCGGGGTTGGCCCCGGTACTGCGCAGCCGGCGCAAGGTGTCGAGCATGTCCTGGTGGCGCCGCTGCTGCTCAGCCAGACGGATGCGGGGGTCGAAAGGCGAACCTTGCAAGGACTCGCGCAGGCCCTGACGCTGGGCGGGGTTCAGCCGTCCGTAAAGCCCCTCGGCGCGGTCGGTGTACTGTTCGATCCGCTTGTCCAGCAGGTCGGCGGGCGAAAGAGCCACCCATTCGCTGCGCAGCTTGGCCTCGTTCTTGGCCAACTTCTTGGCCAGGTGGTCCATCTGAGCCGGGCTCAGGCTCAAGGCCAGCCTGGCGATCATGGGGGCGCTTTGCTCGGCCAGTGCCTGCAGGCGCTCGCGCGCCGGGCTCAGAAGGCTGCACAACTGGCCGGCATCGGGTTCGGTGCTGGTCAGGCGTTCCAGGCTCTGCAGCAGGTCGCGGTAGCGCGGCAGTTCGCGCGTGCGGTGCCAGGCCTGCAGATCGGCCAGGTCCTGCTTCAGGCGCAATGACTGCTCGCCATTGAAATCCCCATAGGCATCGGCCCACCAGTAGCTCACCTCGGGCAGCGCGTTGTAGCTCAGCTTCACGGCGCTGCAGGCACTGAGCCACAAAACCGCCAGGAGCACCGTCGCCAGCGAGATAATCCGGCGCAGTGACAGGATGGCCGGGGTCGTCGTGACCGGGCCGCCAATGACGAGAGGACGTTTCATGTCGGGATTGGGATCAGCGCTGGATGTGGTGGTGATGGCCGCGGGCAAAGGCACGCGGATGAAGAGCAGTTTGCCCAAAGTGTTGCACCGTGTCGCGGGCAAGGCCATGGTGCGCCATGTGCTGGACACTGTCGAGTCCTTGTCGCCCCGCCGTGTGGTGCTGATCACCGGGCACGGTGCCGAGGTCGTCGAGGCCCACCTCGCCGGGCATCCGCTGTGCCAGGGCGGCCAGTTGCAGTTTGCCCGCCAGATGCCCCAGTTGGGCACAGGCCATGCGGTGCAGCAGGCGGTTCCCCTGCTGCCTGACGACGGCGTGGTGCTGATCCTGAATGGCGACGTGCCCCTGATCGAGGCCGACACCGTACAGGCCCTGGTGCAGGCCAGTGCGGGGCAGCATCTGGCCTTGCTCACTGTCCGGCTGGACGACCCCACCGGTTACGGCCGCATCCTGCGCGATGGCGACCGCGTGCTCGGCATCGTCGAGCACAAGGACGCCAGCGAGGCCCAGCGTGCCATTGCCGAGACCTACACCGGCATCATGGCCGTGCCTGCCGCCCACCTGAAGACCTGGCTGGGCCGCCTGCGCAATGACAACAGCCAGAACGAGTACTACCTGACCGACATCGTGGCCATGGCCGTGGCCGATGGCGTCGGCGTGCTGGGCCTGCCCACCACCGACGAGGTGCAGGTCGCCGGCGTGAACAGCCCGCAGCAACTGGCGGCCTTGGAGCGTGCCTGCCAGGCCCGTCGCGCCGATGCCCTGATGGCCGATGGCGTGCGCCTGGCCGATCCGGCCCGCCTGGACGTGCGGGGCCGCTTGGAATGTGGCAGCGACGTCGAGATCGACGTCAACTGCGTGTTCGAGGGCCATGTGGTGCTGGGCGATGGCGTGCGCATCGGCGCCCATTGCGTGATCGCCAACGCCCGCATCGAGGCCGGCGCCGTGATCCACCCCTTTACCCATATCGAAGGCGAGAAGGTCGGGGTCCAGGTTGGCCCTGGCGCCCTGATCGGGCCCTTTGCCCGTCTGCGCCCCGGTGCCGTGCTGGGGGCCGAGGTGCACATCGGCAACTTTGTCGAGGTCAAGAATTCCACCCTGGCTGCCGGTGCCAAGGCCAACCACCTGGCCTACCTGGGCGACGCCACCGTGGGTGAGCGTGTCAACTACGGCGCTGGCAGCATCACCGCCAACTACGACGGCGCCAACAAGCACCGCACCGTGATCGAGGCCGATGTTCATGTGGGCAGCAACTGCGTGCTGGTGGCCCCCATCACCCTGGGCGCCGGTGGCACCATCGGCGGTGGCTCCACCCTCACCAAAGACACCCCGCCCGGGGCCCTGAGCGTGAGCCGGGGCCGCCAGGTCAGCATCGCCAACTGGCAGCGCCCGACCAAGGGAGCCAAGTGATGGCGGGCGCGGCGGATGCGGATCGAGAGGCCGAACTGAGCCGGCTGCGCGCCGAGCTGGCCGAGCAACGCGAACAGCAGCAGGCCTTCTTGCGCGCCATCTCGCACGACCTGCGCTCGCCGGTACGCCACATCGTGTCTTACGGGCAACTGGTGCGTGAGCTGGTGGAGGAAAGCAATGCCGACCCTTCGGCCGTGCAGTACCTGGACACCATCACCCAGTCAGCCCGTCACTTGGGGCAGATGATCGACGGCCTGATCGCCCTGGCCCGCATCGGCGCAGCCGAACTCCATCTGCAGCCCTTGCCCCTGGCCGATGTGCTTCAGGATGCGGTGACGCAGGCCCGTGCCGCCTGCGGTGAGCGCGTCGTGCAGTGGCAATGGCCGCAAGGCCAGGAGCTGCCCCGGGTGCAGGCCGATCTGGCGCAGTTGCGCGACCTGCTGCGACTGCTGCTGGACAACGCTGTCAAATTCACCCGCCGCCAACCCGAGGCCCGCATCGTGATCGAGGTGGAGAGCCAAGGCCGGTTGGTGCAGCTCACCTTGCAGGACAACGGTGCGGGCTTCCGGCCCGAGCATGCAGATCAGTTGTTCGGCGTGTTCCAGCGCCTGCACACCGTGCGCGACTTCGAGGGGCTGGGGCTCGGCTTGGCCATGGCGCGCCGCATTGTGGACCGGCTGGGCGGTGAGCTGACCCTGCAGGGCCAGCACGGCCAGGGTTGCACCGTGACGCTGCGCCTGCCGGCCGCCTGAATCGCGGCCGTGCCCGCACCCGTTTGAGCCGGGAGTTTAGTCGCGGCTCAGGGGCACCGGCAGACGGGGCTCGAATTTGCCCCGCTTCACACTGAAAAAGGTCTTCACGTTGCGCACGTGGGCATCGCTGTTGAAGAGGCGCTGCGTGAGTGCCAGATAGGCTGGCATGTCGGCTGCCCAGACCACCAGCACGAAGTCCGGGCCTGGTGACACCCGGTAGCACTGTTGCACGGATTCATCGGCCACCACCCGGGCCTCGAAGGCTTGCAACAGCTCGGCGTCCTGCCGGTCCAGCGTCACTTCCACGATGGCGGTCAGGCCGTGTCCGAGGGTCTGGGCCAGGCGCTCGGGATTCAGCAAGGCCACCTGTCGCTCGATCAGACCGGCTTCGTGCAAGCGCTTGACCCGCCGCAGGCAGGTTGGCGGCGAAATCCGCAGCCGCTCGGCCAGGGTCTGGTTGCTGATGCCGGCGTCGCGCTGCAAGGCATCGAGCAGTTGCAGGTCGATGGAGTCGAGTTCAATGGATTTCATTTCGGTTTGTATTTTGAATGAAAATTTCATCAACCATTTGGTGTGAAATTTAACTTCAAAAAGAAGTCTTAAAACATCGAAATATTTTTCTTGGTCCTGCCTAAGATTCGCTCCAATCTTTCTGCAACCCGTTTTCAACCTTTCCGGGAGCTTGCTCATGTGTGGCATCGTTGGCGCCGTCTCAACCCGAAACATTGTTCCTGTGCTGGTGCAAGGCCTGCAGCGGCTGGAGTACCGTGGCTATGACTCCTGCGGTGTGGCGGTGTGGGCCGACGGGCTCAAGCGGGCCCGCAGCACCTCCCGGGTGGCTGAGCTGATCGCCCAGGTGCAGAGCGAT
>RXJO01000421.1 GCA_003987795.1 Curvibacter sp. | reverse complement strand
GGGCAGTGGTGTTAGCGACTCTAAGCAGGGCGGGCTGAGCGCGTACATCTGACATCAGGATTACCCCGAGCGGCCCGCCAGTCTTATCTGTTGCGGGCCTTTTCTTTTTGGGCTCAAGATCCAACCTTTCCGGAGACCTTCATGACCGACAAGCTGATCATTTTCGACACCACTTTGCGTGATGGCGAGCAATCTCCTGGAGCCTCGATGACCAAGGACGAGAAGCTGCGCATCGCCCGTCAGCTCGAACGCTTCCGGGTTGACGTGATCGAGGCCGGCTTTGCGGCCAGCTCCAATGGGGATTTCGAGGCTGTGCAGACCATCGCCAACGCCATCAAGGATTCGACGGTCTGCTCGCTGTCTCGTGCCAATGATCGCGATATCTCGCGCGCTGCCGAGGCGCTGCGGGGTGCCAACAGCTCGCGCATCCACACCTTCATCGCCACTTCGCCATTGCACATGGAGAAGAAGCTCCGCATGACGCCTGATCAGGTGCTGGAGCAGGCCAAGCAGGCGGTTCGGTTTGCCCGCAATCTGGTGGCCGATGTCGAGTTCAGCCCAGAAGACGGTTACCGCAGCGACATGGATTTTCTGTGCCGTGTGCTTGAGACGGTCATCAATGAGGGCGCCACCACCCTCAACATCCCGGACACCGTGGGCTACGCGGTCCCTGAGCTCTACGGTAACTTCATCAAGACCCTGCGCGAGCGTGTGCCCAACTCCGACAAGGCCATCTGGTCGGTGCATTGCCACAATGATCTGGGCATGGCCGTGGCCAATTCCCTGGCTGGCGTGAAGATCGGTGGGGCCCGTCAGATCGAATGCACGATCAATGGTCTGGGCGAGCGTGCCGGCAATTGCTCGCTCGAAGAGGTGGTGATGGCGGTCAAAACCCGCCGTGACTACTTCAACCTTGATCTGGGCATTGATACCCAGCACATCGTCGCGGCCAGTCGCATGGTGAGTCAGACCACGGGTTTCGTGGTTCAGCCTAACAAGGCTGTCGTGGGGGCCAATGCCTTTGCCCACGCTTCCGGCATCCACCAGGATGGCGTGCTCAAGGCGCGAGATACCTACGAGATCATGCGGGCTGAAGATGTGGGTTGGTCGGCCAACAAGATTGTTCTGGGCAAGCTCAGCGGGCGCAATGCCTTCAAGCAGCGCCTGCAGGAGCTGGGTGTCAGTCTGGAAAGCGAGCAAGAGGTCAATGCCGCGTTCAGCCGATTCAAGGAGTTGGCCGACCGCAAGAGCGAGATCTTTGACGAAGACATCCTGGCCCTGGTCAGTGATGAAAGCGTGACGACCGAGAAAGAGCAGTACAGCCTGGTCTCTCTGTCTCAGCACAGTGAAACCGGTGAGCGCCCGCGTGCCAGCATCGTCTTCACCGTGGAGGGCAAGGAGGTGCGCGGCGAGTCTGATGGCAATGGTCCGGTGGACGCTTCTCTCAAGGCCATCGAGTCCCATGTGAAGAGCGGGGCCGAGATGGTGCTGTACTCGGTCAATGCCATCAGTGGCTCCACAGAGAGTCAGGGTGAGGTCACCGTCCGGCTCCAGAACAGCGGTCGGGTGGTGAACGGTGTGGGGTCTGATCCCGACATCGTCGTGGCCTCGGCCAAGGCCTACCTGAGTGCGCTGAATAAATTGCACAGTAAAGCTGACCGGGTGGCGGCTCAAGGCTGAGCAGGCTCTTTATAATTCCTGGAAAACCTGAAAAACTCCGTGCAAGTGGTTGATCTTGCGCGGGTTTTTCTTTATCGTAACCGTGCGTCATATTTGTATCTCGCACGGAGAGCCTGCATGAATTCTTCTTTGATCGCTCCCATGAACCGTTTCAAGCGTTTGATGACTTTTTCAGCCCTTCTGTTGGCTGTTTCGGTGGGAGGGGTTCACGCCGCGGAGCGCAAGAAGGCACCGGTTGCCCGTGCCCATGCCATTCAAAAGGTGGCTCACGCGCCGCGCGTGCACAAGGCGATGGCCAGGACGGCAGTGGTGGTGCCTGCCAAGGCTTCGTTTGGGCAGATGGCTGGATTGCACAGCTCTTCAGACCCCTTGGCACTGCGCTCGAGCGTGGCCCTGGTGGTGGATCAGGACACCCATGAGGTGCTTTTGAGCAAGAACGATCAGGCGGTGCTGCCCATCGCCTCGCTGACCAAGCTCATGACTGGCGTGATCGTGAGCGAGGCCCATCTGCCGATGGATGAGAACATCACCATCACCCAAGATGATGTGGACACCGAGAAGGGCAGCAGCTCCCGTCTGGCTGTTGGCTCTACCTTGAGCCGTGGCGAAATGCTGCATCTCGCCTTGATGTCCAGTGAGAACCGCGCGGCCCACGCATTGGGGCGCACCTTCCCTGGAGGCCTGTCCGCTTTTGTCGCTTTGATGAATGCCAAGGCCAAGTCGCTGGGAATGGTGGACACCAGCTATGTGGAGCCCACAGGGCTGTCCAGCAAGAACCAATCCAGTGCTCGGGATCTGGCTGTGCTGGTCAGCGCGGCTCACACGGACCCGGTGCTGCGTGAGCTGACCACTTCGCCTGGGTATCAGGTCGAGGTGGGGCGCCGCACCTTGCAGTACAACAACACCAATCGCCTGGTGAAGAATCCGGCCTGGGACATCGGTCTGCAAAAGACTGGTTACATCTCTGAGGCCGGGCAATGTCTGGTGATGCAGGCCAAGGTGGCTGGTCGCAAGCTGATCATGGTGTTTCTGGATTCGGCTGGCAAGCTCAGCCGGATTGCCGATGCCGAGCGTGTGAAGCGTTGGGTGGAGAGCAACCACCCCGTCATGGCAGCACGTAACGGTTGATCGACAGCTGATCTCCGGCCTTGCCAGACCATCTGGCAGGAAGCCAGACAACAAACAAGCCCGGATGGTTTTCAGACCTTCCGGGCTTTTTCATGGGCGGCCTGGTGGCGTCCCCAAGGTGGAGCGTGCTGAGCTTCAGCCTCCGAGGGACGGATTCGGTTTGTAGCCCAAGGCTTGTGAAATTTCACCTGCCGTCGCCTCAAGCTTGGGCAGCCAGCCCTCATCCAGCCGATCGGCCGGTGCCGAAATGGAGAGGCCTGCCACCAGGCGTCCTTGATCGTCATGGATGCCTGCCGCCATGCAGCGCACGCCCAACTCCAGCTCTTCGTTGTCGCGGGCGATGCCATATTGGCGAGCTTTGGAGAGTTCGCGTTCCAGAACCGGGAGCTGGGTGATGCTGTTTCGCGTGTGACCAGCCAGTCCGGTCCGCGTGGCATAGGCTCTGACCTTCTGGGGCTCATCGACCGCCAGAAACAGCTTGCCCACCGAGGTCAGGTGCAGCGGCGCCCGCCCACCGATGGCTCTGACCACCTGCATGCCGGATCTCTCGCTGTAGGCGCGTTCGACATAAACGATTTCATCGCCCTGGCGAACACTGAGGTTGACGGGCTGCTGGATCAATTTGTGCAACTCTCGCATCGGCGCCAGCGCCGCGTCGCGCACACTGAGGCGGGCCTTCACCAGGTTGCCGAGCTCCAGCAGTCGCATGCCCAGTCGGTAGTTGCCCGCCTCAGGACGATCGACGAACCGGCCGGTCGCCAGGTCGTTGAGGATCCGGTGGGTGGTGGAGGGGTGCAGGCCGGTACGCTCGCTGATTTCCTTGAGCGAAATGGCCTCTTCGCGAGAGGCGAGCACATCAATGAGCGCAAACATGCGCTCAATGACCTGAATGCTCGGGCTGGTCGGCTGGGTGGTATCTCGTTTTCGCATTGCTAACCATGTTTGTCGTTGTTTTTATTTTACTTGGTGAAATGGCAGTGCGTTCAGCGCGCAGTGTGGCGAATCCAGGACTGGTCGACCAGCACCTCATGAGGCAGGTACTGGGCTTTGTAGTTCATCTTCGGGCTGGACTTGATCCAATAGCCCAGATAAACGTGCGGCAGTGCAAGCGCTTTCGCTTGTTCGATCTGCCACATCACGTTGTAGGTTCCGTAGCTGCCACCGATGTCGGGATCGTAAAAGGTATAGACCGCTGACAGGCCATCATCCAGCACATCCAGAATGCTGATCATGCGAAGAGCGCCTGGTGGGTGCCCGTCTGGCCCGGGCTCCCTGAATTCGACCAGGCGTGAATTCACCCGGCTTTGCAGCAGGAACTGGGTGTATTGGTCCACGCTGTCGTGGTCCATGCCACCGCCTGCGTGCCGGCCGGCCTGGTATCGCAGATACAACTGGTAGTGCTCTGACGAGAAATGCAGCTTCATCACGCGGACATCGAGGTGGGCATGGAGCTTGATGGCGCGCCGCTGACTGCGATTTGGCGAGAACTCGTCAACCAGGATCCGCAGTGGTTGGCACTCCCGACAGCCATCGCAGTAGGGCCTGTAGGTGAACATGCCGCTGCGTCTGAAGCCCGCTGAAACCAGATCGGAATAAAGGCTGGTCTGGATCAGATGGCCCGGGGTTGCCACTTGGGAGCGTGCCTGCCGGTCTGGCAGATAGCTGCAGGGGTAGGGGGCTGTGGCGTAGAACTGCAGAGTTTGCAGGGGCAGGTCGTTGAGCTGGGTCACGGGTCTTCACCTGAGGCGACTGACACGATCCCAGTATACGGAATTAAATCGCCAGCTTGGTGCGGGCACGTCGACCACCCTTGCGAGCCATGCGGTGAATGTCTTGCGCTCGACCTCGTGGGCACCGAGGGAGGCCAGATGCCGTGTATTTTGCTGGCAGTCGATCCATTCGATCCCGTGCTCGAGGCAGAAGCCCACCAGGGCAGCCAGGGCCAATTTGGAGCCGTCGGGAATGCGTGTGAACATCGATTCGCCAAACATGGCTCGGCCCAGGTTCACCCCATACAGGCCCGCCACCAACTGGCCGTCGACCCAGGTTTCCACGCTGTGTGCCACGCCCAGTTGGTGCAGCCGGAGGTAGGCCTGGATCATGGGCTCGGTGATCCAGGTGCCTTGCTGGCCCGGTCGCGGGCTTTGGGCGCAGGACCTGATGACCGTTTCAAACTGGGTGTCGAACCGGATTTCAAGGCGACCCTGGTCCCGCCATCGGGCCAGTGTCTGTCGCAGGCTCCGCCTCATCCTGAAGCTGCCAGGCGGCAACACCATGCGTGGATCCGGACTCCACCACAAGATGGGCTGGCCATCGCTGAACCACGGAAATATGCCCTGCCTGTAGGCTGCGCTCAGAGTGGTCGGACTCAGGTCGGCGCCTGCCGCCAGGAGGCCGGGCAGGGGGTCGAGTGGGCCCCAGCTCTGCTCGACGGGTGGGAAGGCTTCACCGGGTGCCAGATAGGGCAGTTGTGTGGGCATGTTGTACTGCTTCCCTGGCTTGGCATCGTGGTCTGGCTGATTGGGCGACGGTTCGTCGCTGGGGGGGAGGGATGCCGTCCGGTCCAATCAGCCGAGCGAGGGCCGGTGTCGTTGCTGTGCATCCTGCAAAGCGCAGCGCAACATGCCCCATTGCTGCTGCGCGGAGGGCAGGTCTTCTTGCTCAGCCAACTGCTCGAGGGCCTTGGCCAGCTGAGCTCCCTGGTCCTCGGCGAGGGTCAGCAGGACCGTTTTGAGGCTGTGGCCCATTCTGCGCAGAGCGGGCAGATCCTGGTTCTGAGAGGCCAGATTGCCCGCTTCAATATCGATGGAGAACTGGGTCAGGCAGGCTTGGCGATACATCAGGAACAACTGGGTGTCGCCATTGAAATGGGTCTCGATGGCGTGACGTTCGCGATCATGGTCTGGGGCTGGTGGGGCATCCTGCGTTGTTGCCACGGGGGGCGAACTCTGGCGGGACAGGCCTTCTTCGACGCAATGGAGCAGATCCATCACCGAAATGGGCTTGGACAGCATGCGCCAGACGCCGAGGCTCTCCAGTTGAGTCTTGACGCTGGCCGTCAGACCTGCACTGAACACGACCACTTTGGTTTGCGGCGCGATGTCGGGCGATTCCCGCAGTCTTTCGAGCAGCGTGATGCCTGACTCCCCGGGGAGCATCAGATCGGTCAAGATCAGATCGACCGGCGCCTCCTCAAGATACTGAAGCCCTTGCTTGACCGTGTCTGTGATCAGCAGTTCGGCCCCCATGTCCTCCAAGGCGAACTCAACGAAGCGCTGGATGGAGGTGTCGTCTTCAATCAACAGGATGCGTGGCATGAAGCGCTTTCAGGCCATGGACTTGGTCTGGCCTGCGCCTGCCGGCAAAACCTGAGCCAGCAAGCCCGGCAATTCGGCCACCAACCTGGGTTTGTGAATGACTCGCACCCCCTTCAGAGCAAATGCATAAGGGGCCCGCTGTGTTTCGTCCAATGAGGTGATGACGATCAACTGGCTGCGAGCAAACTGGGGGTGCGATCGCAGGCTGGTGATCAGCGTGGGGCCGTCAATACCCGGCAGCAGGATGTCCACAATCAGGATGTCCGGTTGAAATTGGCCATAGATCGCCAAGCCCGCGATCCCGTCGTCAGCCACTCGCAGGTCGACATTCGGAAAGTGCTGGCGGATGAGCATGCTGACCAGATTCTGGAAATGCGTGCTGTCCTCGATCAGCAAGATTCGGGATCCACCGGAGTTGGAAGCGGTGCGGCCAGTTGACGCGTCGGAAACAGCACGGTCTGTCTGGCTTCCTGCGGGTTTGCGTGAGGCAATCCATCGCTCGACGGAGGTACGAGATATCCGTCGATGGCCGCCCGGTGTCTTCCAGGCTTCGAGTTCCTCCCTGTCGACCATCAGTTGAACCGATCGAACAGCCATGCCCAACAGGCCGGCCACCTCGAGGGTTGTGTAGTGATCGCGTGTGGAATTTTCTTCTTGGGTCATGATGCGCTGTATTTTGGCACGACTGCTGTAAAAAAAGACTTGACAAATGATAAAAATAATTTATA
>RXJO01000336.1 GCA_003987795.1 Curvibacter sp. | reverse complement strand
TCACGGCCAGCGGTACCGCTTTGTGCGTCTGGATGTGGGGCAGTGCCGCCGTCACCGAGTCGACCATCAGCGGCACCTGGGCCCCCAGAAAGTCGGCCTGGGCCGGGCCGCTGCCGCGGTAGGGGATGTGGGTGATGAACACGCCGGCCTGCGCCTTGAGCATCTCGCCCGACAGGTGTTGCGTGCCGCCGATGCCGGCACTGGCGTAGCTCAACTGACCCGGGGCCGCCTTGGCCTGCTGCACCAACTGGCGCAGGCTGGTGATGCCCGAAGAAGGTGTGGCCAGGAAGATCAGTGGCACCTTGGCGATCAGCGAGATGCCAACCAGGTCCTTGGTGGGGTCGAAATTGACTTTTTTGTACAGCGTCTGGTTCACGGCCATGGCGCTGCCTGCCACCAGCAGGGTGTAGCCATCGGGCGCAGACCGGGCCACGAACTCGCTGCCGATGTTGCTGCCGGCACCGGCCTTGTTCTCGACCACCACGCTCTGGCCCAGGCGTTGCGACAGGGGCTCGGCCAGGGCTCGGGCAAACAGGTCGGTGGCCTGGCCCGGCGGAAAGGGCACCACCAGCTTGATCGGGCGCTCGCTGGGCCAGCCAGCGGCCAGAGCCTGGCCACCCAGGCTCAGCAGCAGGCCGCCCACCAGGGCCAGGCCCAGCAGTCGCCGGGGTGGGTGGCTGTGTTCAATCGAGGGGAAGGCAGGCATGGGAACAGTCTCCAAAATCCAAAAAGGCCTGCCGGTTCGGAAGGGGGCATCCAATGCCATGAGGGGCCGACAGTGCTTCGTCCATTGTGCCGCCTTCCGTCTCTCGTTCTCTCGCCTTCAGCCGATCAGGCCCCGGTCGCGGCCTTGACCAGCTCGGCGGCTTGGGCGGTGCCTGCCGTGATGCCGCTCACCGGTCCCCAGTCGGGGTCGAAGCGGCTGGCGATGAAGGCGCCCGAGGCCAGCGGGCTGGCCTGCTGCAGCATCAGGCAGGCCTGTGCCGTCAAGGCCAGGCGCTGGGTGAAGCGCCGTGCCTGGGCCTCCAGTGCCTCGGGGGGCAACATCAGTGCCGTGCGCAGCAGGTGGACCTGGCGCAGCAGCTCGGGCTCTTGCGAGGCGATGTCCTGCAACAGGTCCAGCACGCCATGGGCGTCATCGGGCGCGTGGGCGATGGCGCGCAGCACGTCCAGGCACATCACATTGCCCGAGCCCTCCCAGATCGAGTTGACCGGAGCCTCGCGGAACAGGCGGCCGATGGCGCCATCCTCCACATAGCCGTTGCCACCGAACACCTCCATGGCTTCGCCGCAGAAGCCAACGGCGCGCTTGCAGTTCCAGAACTTGGCTGCAGGCGTCATCAGGCGCCGCCAGGCCAGGTCTTCGGGGGCGTTCGAGCCGAAGCGGGCCGCCAGGTCCATGGCCAGCACGGTGGCCGCTTCGGCCTCCAGGGCCATGTCAGCCAGCAGGGTGGTCATGGCGGGCTGGTCGACCAGGTAGCGGCCGAACACGAAGCGGTTGCGGGTGTAGTGCAGGGCCTGCGCCAGGCCTTGGCGGATGTAGCCCGCGCTGGACAAGGCGCAATCGAGCCGGGTGTAGTTGGCCATCTCGATGATGGTGCGGATGCCCCGCCCTTCGGCTCCCACCAGCACGCCCCAGGCCTCTTTGAACTCGACCTCGCTGCTCGAGTTGGAGCGGTTGCCCACCTTGGACTTGAGTCGCTGGATGTGGATCGGGTTCTTGCGGCCGTCGGGCCGCCAGCGCGGCACGAAAAAGCACGAAGAGCCGTGCTCATCGGTCTTGGCCAGCACCAGGTGGCCGTCGCACATCGGGGCCGAGAAGAACCACTTGTGGCCGGTCAGCAGAAATTCATCGCCCCAGGGGCCGCTGCCTGCCGGCACGGCGCGGGTGGTGTTGGTGCGCACATCGCTGCCGCCCTGCTTCTCGGTCATGCCCATGCCGACCGTGATCGAGGTCTTATGGGCCAGCGGGATGTCGCGCGGGTCGTGCTCCAGCGACATCAGCTTCGGGGCCAGCTCGGCGTACAGCGGCGCGTTCAGCGCGATCACCGGGATGCAGGCCTTGGTCATGGTGGTGGGGCAGCCCGAGCCCGATTCGATCTGGCTGTGCATGAACATCGACGCACCGTAGGCCGTCCAGGCCGAGGGACGGGTGTCGGTGTAGGGCAGATTGGCATTGCCGTTGCGCCGCGCGATCGCCATCACGGTGTGCCAGGCGGGGTGGAACTTCACGAAATCGATGCGCTGGCCGGTGGCCGAGTGGGTGCGCAGCTCGGGCGGGTACAGGTTGGCGTCCTCGGCGGCGCGCAAGACTGCTTCGCTGCCGTATTCGGCGCCCTGGCGCAGCAGCTCGGGCTCGCGCCAGGCGGCACCGCCGCGGTGCACCGAGCGGCGCAGCACCGGGTCGCTGGCGTACAGGTTGTAGTCCTTGAGTTCCGGGACCTGGTTGTCCGGGTGGTGGCCGATCATGCGTGTCTCCTGTGGGGTCGTGGGGCGGTCACAATGAAGCGCCCTGCCTCTCGAAAATTCTAGGGAGACCCGGCCTGTCGGGTGTCCGGATTTGCCTGCATGACCTCAGCCCGCCCCGCGCCCCCTGCCAAGCCCCAGCGACGCCGCCCCAGCCAGTCGCGCGCCCGCCTCACGGCCCAGGCCCTGCAGCAGGCCTTTGTTCAGCTTTTGGTGGAGCGCGACTACCCCCACATCACCATCCGGGAGATCACCGGCCTGGCCGGCACCAGCCTGGGCAGTTTCTACGAGTACTTCGCCAGCAAGGAAGACCTGGCGCGGGTCTGCCTGCACCTGCGCTCCAAAGAGTTGCTGACAGCCCTGCACCAGGCGGTGGAGGCCTTGCGCGGCCGCCCTCTGGCCGAGCTGGTGCAGGCGGTGCTGGCCTCGCAATTGGCGGCCCACCGCGTCCAGCCCGCCGAGTGGAGCGCCCACTACCTGCTGGAGCGGCACCTCTCGGGGGTGGAGGCCTATCGCAAGATGTACCAGCGCTTCATCGAGGGCTGGGTGCAGGTGATCGAGGCCGCAGGCGATCTGCCCGAGCCGGCGCGGGCCCAGGCCCCGCAGGCTGCCCGCGTCTGTCAGACCATCCTCTACGGCCTGGTCGCCCACGCCCACCTGGCCTGCCCCACCCCGCCCGACCTCGACATACTCGAACAACAGGCCACCCAGGCCCTGCTCGGCTACCTGACGCAGGCCCTGCCTAAAGCTTGATCGTCAAGGGCTTTGCCCGGCCGCCGACATCGTCCTCTGGGCGATGTCGCCGAAGGCGGCTCAGGGAGGTCAACCCGCTGTCAGATGTTTTCCAACGATGCCCGCCAGCTCGAACATCGTGATTTGCGGCTTGCCGAATACCGGCAGCAGCTTGGCGTCGGCGTTGATGGCGCGCTTGTTGGCGCTGTCCTGCAGGCCGTTGGCCTTCACGTAGTCCCACACCTTCTTGATGACTTCGGTGCGGGCCACGGCCTCGCCTCCGATCACAGCGGCCAGGTCGGCGCTGGGGGTGAGCCCGCTGCCCGGCGTGGCCTTGCGCGGGGTCTTGGTGGCGGTCTTCTTGGCGGCCGGGGCCTTGGCGGCGGCCTTCTTGGCCGGAGCGGCCTTGGCCGCCGCGCCGGCGGTCTTGCGTGGCGGGAACTTGCTCTCGCGCGGTTCGAACTCGAAGTTCACCTTGCTTGCCGTCGCGTCCCAGGCCAGGAAGGCCTTGAAGCTGCGGCGGGTGCGCATGCTGACGAACTTGTCGAGCAAGTCGGTCTTGCCGGTGCTCAGCAGCTTGTGCATCTGCTCGCGTTCCACCGGCTGCTGCAGGATGATCTTGCCGCTCTTGAAGTCGCAGCTCGGGGTGGGCTGCTCGGTGGTGGGCACCGACTTGCTGCACACGTAGTTGGCGCCGTGCTCGACCACCGGGGCGCCGCATTTGGGGCAGGGGCCCAGGGATTCCTGGCCCGACAGGTCTTGCAGCTCACCGGTCTCTTCGCCGTCCTTGTCGTCACCGAAGTCGAACTCAAGCTTCCAGTTCTTGTCGTCTTCGCTGTACTTCAGGGCCATCTCGGCCACGAAGGGCCAGCCGGCCTTGGAGCGGAAGCCTTCCAGCGGGCCGATGTGCTTGTCACGCAAGAACGCCTCGGCCTCGTCGGGCTCGAAGGTGCGACCTGCGGGTGACTTGGTGAACGAAAAGCCGCAGCCCTCGCTGTGGCCGTCGGCGCCGGTGCAGCTGTAGCGACGGTAGTTCTCTTTGACCACGCCGCCGCAATTCGGGCAGGGGGTGCCCAGGGTGGCGTAGTCGCCGGGCACGGTGTCGCGGTCGTATTCCTTGGCCTTGCGCACGATGTGCTCGGTCATGGCCGCGATCTGCTGCATGAACTCCTCGCGGCTGAGCAGGCCCTTTTCCATCTGCGAGAGTTTGTACTCCCACTCGCCGGTCAGTTCGGGGCGAGACAGTTCTTCGACCCCCAGGCCGCGCAACAGGGTCATGAGCTGGAAGGCCTTGGCCGTGGGGATCAGCTCGCGGCCCTCGCGCAGCATGTATTTTTCGAGGATCAGGCCTTCGATGATGGCGGCGCGCGTGGCTGGCGTGCCCAGGCCTTTTTCCTGCATGGCTTCGCGCAGTTCGTCGTCCTCGACCATCTTGCCGGCGCCTTCCATGGCGCCCAGCAGCGTGGCTTCGGAGTAGCGCGCCGGCGGGCGGGTCTTGAGGCCCTTGGCCTCGGCGTTCTCGGCGAGCGGCTTTTCGCCGGGGGCCACGGGCACCAGGTTCTGGCCCTTGTCGCCTTCCTTGGCATCAGCCACTTCGGCGGCGGCCTCCTTGCCATAGATGGCCAGCCAGCCCGGCTTGACCAGCACCTTGCCTTCGGTCTTGAAGTGGTGCTCGAGCACCTGGCTGATGCGGGTGGTGACCTGGTACTCGGCGCTCGGGAAGAACACCGCCATGAAGCGGCGCACCACCAGGTCGTACAGCTTTTGCTCGGCCTCGCTCAGGCCGCTGGGCGCTTGCAGGGTGGGGATGATGGCAAAGTGATCGCTGACCTTGCTGTTGTCGAAGATGCGCTTGCTGGGCTTGATGTAGCCGTTGTTGAGCGCGGTCAGCGCGTGCGGGGCCAGGTGGCGCATGCCGCTGTCGGCCAGCATCTCGAAGGTCTGGCGGGCCACCGGCAGGTAGTCTTCGGGCAGGGCGCGCGAGTCGGTCCGCGGGTAGGTCAGGGCCTTGTGGCGCTCGTACAGGCTCTGGGCCAGGGCGAGCGTGGTCTTGGCGCTGAAGCCGAACTTGCCGTTGGCCTCGCGCTGCAGCGAGGTCAGGTCGAACAGCGCGGGCGAGGCCTGGGTGGTGGGCTTGCTTTCTTCGGTGACGGTGGCCGGCTTGCCACGCACCGCCTGGGCGATGGCCTGGGCTTCCTGAGCGTTCCAGACGCGATCGGCGCGCTTCTCGGCGTCTTCTGGGTCTTTCTTCCAGGCCGGGTTGAACCACTTGCCCGAGTATTCGCCCGCGGCGGCGCCGAAGCTGGCGTGGATTTCCCAGTAGTCGCGGCTGATGAATTTCCGGATCTGTTCCTCGCGCTCGACCACCACCGCCAGCGTGGGGGTCTGCACCCGGCCCACGGTGGTCAGGAAGAAGCCGCCATCGCGTGAGTTGAAGGCCGTCATGGCCCGTGTGCCGTTGATGCCCACCAGCCAGTCGGCTTCAGAGCGGCTGCGCGCGGCGCTGGCCAGGCCGGCCATCTGGCTGTCACTGCGCAGCTTGTCGAAGCCGTCGCGGATGGCCTGGGGCGTCATCGACTGCAGCCACAGGCGCTTCACAGGCTTGCCCAGCGCCTGGTATTGGCCGCCTTTCTGGCCACCGGCGTACTGCTCGATCAGGCGGAAGATCAGCTCACCCTCGCGGCCCGCGTCGCAGGCGTTGATGAGGTCGCCCACGTCCTTGCGCTTGGCCAGCTTGACCACCGCATTGAGCCGGCTCTTGGTCTTGTCGACCGGCTTGAGGTCGAAGAAGGGCGGGATCACCGGCAGGTTGGCAAAGCTCCATTTGCCGCGCTTGACGTCGAATTGCTCGGGCGCCTGGATCTCGACCAGGTGGCCGACCGCGCTGGTGACCACGTAGCGGTCGTTTTCGAAGTGGTCGTCGAATTTCTCGAATTTGCCTGTGCTGGGGGTGAGCGCCCGCACGATGTCCTGTGCCACCGACGGTTTTTCAGCAATCACCAGAGTCTTTGTCATTTCAGCGTCTTCCCTTTTCAAGGTCCGGCCCGAAGCTGGTCTGCCAGCCTCCTACAATCCGGGTTTCGCGCGCATGCGCGCACCTGTGTGTGCGCACGCGCAGGTGCTTTTTTCAACTTAACAGAGTTTTCGCTCATGTCCGCAAAAGCCCCCTCGATTTCCGGCCGCCGCCTTCAGACCCGCCGCTCGGGGGTGCATGGCCGGGGCGTGTTCGCGCTGCAGGACATCGCCGAAGGTGAAACCCTGATCGAGTACGTGGGCGAGGTGATCACCTGGGACGAGGCGCAAGACCGCCACCCCCATGACCCGAGCGACCCGAACCACACGTTTTACTTTCACGTCGACGCCGACCGCGTGATCGACGCGCTGCATGGCGGCAACTCCTCGCGCTGGATCAACCACAGCTGTGATCCCAACTGCATCGCCGACGAGGAAGACGGCCGCATCTTCATCCGCGCCCTGCGCAACATCCGCGCCGGTGAAGAACTGAACTACGACTATGGTCTGATCATCGACGAGCGTTACACCCCGAAGCTCAAGGCCGAATACCCCTGCTGGTGCGGTGCTGCCCAGTGCCGCGGCACCCTGCTGGCCCCCAAGCGCCGACCGGCCACGCCCAAGACGCCCAGCCAGCTCAAGACCGCCAAGACCGCCAAGACCGCCAAGACCGCCAAGACCGCCAAGACCGCCAAGACCGCCAAGACCGCCAAGACCGCCAAGACCGCCAAGACCGCCAAGGC
>RXJO01000351.1:6759-7008 GCA_003987795.1 Curvibacter sp. | reverse complement strand
ACCACGCCGAACATCAACATGCCTTCATAAAGCCAGCAGGCCATGCGCCGCTTCAGGCTGGGTGCCTGAAGTTGCGGGTGGGTGCCAGATGCAGCGTGTGCAGGGGAACCGATGGAGGTCATTGTGCTGCGGGCTGGGATCAATGTGCCACGCTGCTGGCCGCCGGAGTGCCGGAAGTGGTTGGAAGCAAGGTGTGCATGTCCACATGGTGTGGGCCGGTTTCAATCTTGCCCGTGCTGCGCACGGTGG
>RXJO01000351.1:5998-6637 GCA_003987795.1 Curvibacter sp. | reverse complement strand
TGATAGGCTTCCCATTGGGCCCGCTTTTCTTCGGGGGCCAGCTTCTTGGTCTGGGCAAAGTTCAACCGGGCCTGGATGCGCTCCTGCACGGTCAGGCCAACCCATTCGGCCATGCGGCTGTGCAGCTTCTCCTGCTCTTCGGGCGAGAGGCTTTTGAAGTTGTGCGACAGGGCGATCCACTTGCGCTTGTGAGCGTCGCTCAGGGTGTCCCAGCGCGAGGACAGCGGCTCCAGGGCCTCTTGCTGGGCGTGTGTCAGATCCACCCACATGGGGCGCTGATTCAGCACGGGCCGTTTGGGCGCCGCTTTGGCTGTGACGGCAGGCTTGTGTTGTTGCGCACTGGTCTCTGGTGGGGCGACGGAGGCGCCCATGGGGGGGGTGCTGATTTCGGGGTGAGACTCTTCAGTGGTGTTCGACGACCCTTCAGCGCCAAAGGCATGTCCAGTCGCCCCCACGATCAGCAACGCGCACGCTGACGCGACAGCCAGTTTGCAGGCTTGGGAGAGGGTGTGCCGAGTCGCCAGGTGCATACAAGCGCAAGTCAATGTTCTTCGCTGGATCGGGTCTTCAGGAACTGGGTGAAGCCAGGATCAGCATAGGCCTGCGGGGGGAGGTCGTCAGTCAGCAGGGCGGTGTCCA
>RXJO01000351.1:0-5948 GCA_003987795.1 Curvibacter sp. | reverse complement strand
CCAACTCCTTGGCGTGATCTTCATCTTGCACGACTTGAATGACAAAAAGCCCCGCAATCAGTGCGATCAAAGGCAGTGCTGACGCCAGCCGCCCCCAAATGCCGAATCCTTCACCACCGAAGTTCAGTGCAGCGACCCCGTTGCCTGCGTTCACCACGGCAGGTGCTGTCGAGCGGACAGCCACCACCTTGCGCTTGGCCAGCGCTTGCATCCGTGCTGCACGCAGTCGTTCGGAGATGTCATAAGGCAGGTCTTGGGAAGCTGCATCCAGGCGTTGTGCAACCTTCTGGCCGAACAGGTCTTCTGCCGCCATTCGCGAAGGGTTGTATTGAAGCGTCTTGTTCATGGTTGTAGTCCCTTTGCCTTCAAGGCCCGTCCCAGTGCCTGGACGGCCCTGGAGCAATGTGTCTTGACGCTGCCTTCCGAGCAGCCCATGGCGGCTGCCGTCTCGGCAACGTCCATTTCCTCCCAGTAACGCATCAGGAACGCTTCTCGTTGACGAGCGGGCAGGTCCTGAATCTCTTTTTCAATGACATGCAATATTTGAGCCCGGCGAGTGGTGTCCTCTGCGCTTTCCGTTTGCTCTGAGGGGTCGCTGCCTCGAAAAGTTTCCAGCAGATCGAAATCGCCGTCGTCGCCTGCGCCTTCGAAGTCGCTGAGGCTTGAGAACAGCGCGTTGCGCGTCTTTTGTCGGCGGAACCAATCCAGCGTGCAATTCGAGAGAATGCGCTGGAAGAGCATCGGCAATTCGTTGGCTGGCTTGTCCCCGTAATGTTCAGCCAGCTTGAGCATGGCATCCTGAACGATGTCCAGCGCCGCTTCTTCATTGCGGACGTGATACAGGGAGCGCTTGAATGCGCGCTTTTCGACATCCCTGAGGAAATCCGACAGTTCTTGTTCGGTGGCCAAGTGGGCTCTGACGTTTGCAGCTGGACGGGGTGAAGGCCGCTTGGCGGCAGGATCATCGCCAAGGCAGGCGCGAATTATGGCATTGAGAGGCTGAAATTTTCAGAGTTGTACGCGAATTCACTGGCCTGGATGCGATAATGCGCGAGCAAATTAACGGCAAACGGGTCACCGTCCGGCACAAGAATCAGTGTGTCCATGGCTGTGGTCCTAAGTCCTGACGCGGCTCCACAAGAGCTCGGGAAGGGGCACCCAAGGTTTTTCGTCAGAGAAATTCACAAAGGTTGATCATGGAAATCTCAAAGGCCGAACTGGCCTCCGCAGCAGCTGCAGTGCCCTCGCAAGAGTTGATGGGCTCCGAAATCCTCATCAAAGGTCTTCAGGCCGAAGGCGTGAAGTACATCTGGGGCTACCCCGGTGGTGCGGTTCTCTACATCTACGACGCTCTCTACAAGCAAGATTCCATCCAGCACGTTCTGGTGCGCCACGAACAGGCCGCGGTTCATGCGGCAGATGGTTATGCGCGTGCCACGGGCGATGTCGGCGTGGCCCTGGTGACTTCCGGCCCCGGTCTGACCAACGCGGTCACCGGCATCGCCACGGCCTACATGGACAGCATCCCGATGGTGATCATCAGCGGGCAGGTCCCCACCCCCGCCATCGGTCTCGATGCTTTCCAGGAATGCGACACCGTGGGCATCACCCGCCCCATCGTCAAGCACAACTTCCTGGTGAAGGATCCACGCGATCTCGCTTTGACCCTGAAGAAGGCCTTCCACATCGCCCGCAGCGGTCGGCCAGGTCCGGTGGTGGTGGACATTCCCAAGGACGTGTCGTTCAAGAAGGTGGCCTATGCCGGCTACCCTGAGACCGTCGAAATGCGGTCCTACAACCCGGTGCGCAAGGGCCATGGCGGTCAGATCCGCAAGGCCTTGCAACTGCTGTTGACTGCCAAGCGCCCCTACATCTACACCGGCGGTGGTGTCTTGTTGGGCAATGCCACGCAAGAACTGCGCACTCTGGTGGAGTTGCTGGGCTATCCGGTGACCAACACGCTGATGGGCCTGGGCGCCTTCCCCGCCTCTGACCGTAAATTCTTGGGCATGTTGGGCATGCACGGCACCATCGAGGCCAACAATGCCATGCAGAACTGCGATGTGCTGCTGGCCGTGGGCGCTCGTTTTGACGACCGCGTGATCGGCAACCCGAAGCACTTCGCACAGAACGAGCGCAAGATCATCCACATCGACATCGACCCCTCCAGCATCTCCAAGCGGGTGAAGGTCGACATTCCGATCGTGGGTGATGTCAAGGATGTGCTGGGTGAACTGATCAGCATGATCCGTGAGGGCAGCCAGCGCCCGGACGCTTCCGCATTGGGGGCCTGGTGGGACACCATCGAGGGCTGGCGCAAGCGCGATTGCCTCAAGTACGACCGTGGCAACACCGAGGTGATCAAGCCCCAGTACGTGGTCGAGACGCTCTGGAACATGACCCGCGATGCGGACACCTACATCACTTCCGATGTGGGGCAGCATCAGATGTGGGCGGCGCAGTACTACCGCTTCGATGAACCCCGTCGCTGGATCAACTCCGGGGGGCTGGGCACCATGGGTGTAGGCATTCCCTATGCCATGGGCATCAAGCTCGCCAAGCCCGATAGCGAGGTGTTCTGTATCACGGGCGAAGGCTCGGTGCAGATGAACATCCAGGAGCTGTCGACCTGTCTGCAGTACAACACGCCGATCAAGATCTGCTCGTTGAACAACCGTTACCTCGGCATGGTGCGTCAGTGGCAAGAGATCGAGTACTCGGGCCGCTACAGCCACAGCTACATGGACGCCTTGCCCAACTTCGTCAAGTTGGCCGAAGCCTATGGTCACGTGGGCATGCTGATCGAGCGGCCGCAGGATGTCGAACCCGCTCTGCGCGAGGCTCGCAAACTGAAGGACCGTACCGTCTTCATGGATTTCCGGACTGACCCCACCGAGAACGTGTTCCCGATGGTTCAGGCCGGCAAGGGCATCACCGAGATGCTGCTGGGGTCCGAAGACCTCTGACATCCGGACCCGGTACCTCGGGTGCCGGGTTCATCTTTCAGACGAATCTATTGACCGCCAAGCTGCACCATTACCGTGGTGTGGGGAGGGCGGCGAAAAGAGGAATCCTTTCATGAAGCACATCATTGCTGTCCTGCTCGAAAACGAAGCAGGCGCTCTCTCCCGCGTCGTCGGTCTGTTCTCGGCCCGTGGCTACAACATCGAATCCCTGACGGTGGCGCCCACCGAAGATCCCAGCCTGTCCCGGATGACCATCCAGACGGCCGGCTCGGACGATGTGATCGAGCAGATCACCAAGCACCTGAACCGCCTGATCGAAGTCGTCAAGGTTGTCGACTTGACCGAAGGGGCCTACACCGAGCGCGAGCTCATGATGGTCAAGGTCCGTGCCGTGGGCAAGGAGCGTGAAGAGATGAAGCGCATGGCTGACATCTTCCGCGGTCGGATCATCGACGTGACCGAGAAGAGCTACACCATCGAGCTGACTGGTGACCTGTCGAAGAACGATGCGTTTTTGGACGCGATCGACCGCAGCGCGATCCTCGAGACCGTGCGCACGGGCGCCAGCGGCATCGGCCGCGGTGAGAGAATACTGCGCGTCTGATTTTCTGTTCGGTCGTGTTTCGACAGGCTCAACACGAACCGATCTTTTTATGGCGATTGTTCCCGAGCGTTCGCCCCGAGCCTGTCACTGGGCGTTATCGCCAAACCTCAATCATTGGAGAACATCATGAAAGTTTTTTACGACAAGGACTGTGACCTGAGCCTGATCAAGGGCAAGACCGTTGCCATCATCGGCTACGGCTCGCAAGGCCACGCCCACGCCCAGAACCTGAACGACAGCGGCGTCAAGGTGGTGGTGGGTCTGCGCAAGGGTGGTGCTTCCTGGGACAAAGTCGGCAAGGCCGGTCTGACCGTTCTGGAAGTCAATGAAGCCGTCAAGTCGGCTGATGTGGTCATGATCCTGTTGCCCGACGAGCAGATCGCCGAGGTGTACAACAACAACGTGGCTCCTAACATCAAGCAAGGCGCTTCGCTGGCTTTTGCGCACGGCTTCAACGTGCACTACAACCAGGTCGTGCCCCGTGCTGACCTGGACGTGTGGATGGTGGCTCCGAAGGCGCCTGGCCACACCGTGCGTTCCACCTACGCCCAAGGCGGCGGTGTTCCCCACCTGATCGCCGTGCATCAGGACAAGAGCGGCAAGGCCCGTGACCTGGCTCTGTCTTACGCCATGGCCAATGGTGGCGGCAAGGCCGGCATCATCGAGACCAACTTCAAGGAAGAGACCGAGACCGATCTGTTCGGCGAGCAGGCCGTGCTGTGCGGTGGTGCTGTCGAGCTGATCAAGATGGGCTACGAAACCCTGGTCGAAGCCGGCTACGCTCCCGAGATGGCTTACTTCGAATGCCTGCACGAACTCAAGCTGATCGTCGACCTGATCTATGAAGGCGGTATCGCCAACATGAACTACTCGATCTCGAACAATGCCGAATTCGGCGAGTACGTGACCGGCCCTGAAGTGATCAACGAGCAGTCGCGTGCCGCCATGCGCAACGCCCTGAAGCGCATCCAGAATGGCGACTACGCCAAGATGTTCATCCAGGAAGGCCGCCTGAACTACCCGAGCATGACCGCACGTCGTCGCAACACCGCCGATCATTCGATCGAAAAGGTGGGTGGCCAGCTGCGCGCCATGATGCCTTGGATCGCCAAGAACAAGCTGGTGGATCAGACCCGCAACTGATGATGTCTGGCAGGGCCGTGAGGCCTTTGCCCACTGCAAACAAGGGCCACCCTCGGGTGGCCCTTGTTTTTTCGTGTGACAGGAGTCCGGTGGCTTAAACTCGGCCGGATGGGTTGGCGTTTCGCCCGCCTTGCAGGTGGCTCTCCAAGGGTTGCCGTATTTTTGAATGGAGAACGATTCATGCACGATGGCAATTCGTCATCACCTGAAGGCCTGGATGAGGTGGTGCTGCCAAAGCGCAGAAAAGGCATCTACGTGTTGCCGAACCTGTTCACGTTGGCAGCCTTGTTTGGTGGTTTTTATTCGATCGTGATGGCCATGAACGGGCGATTCGATCAGGCTGCGGTGGGGGTCTTCTGTGCCATGGTGCTGGACAGCCTCGATGGCCGTGTGGCCCGCATGACCAACACCCAAAGTGCGTTTGGTGAGCAGATGGACTCTTTGGCCGACATGGTGTCCTTTGGTGCTGCGCCGGCTTTGATTGCCTATGAATGGGCGCTCAAGGGCCTGGGGCGGTGGGGGTGGATTGCGGCATTCGTCTATTGCGCCTGCGCTGCCCTGCGCCTGGCTCGGTTCAACGTCAATACGGGTGTGGTCGACAAGCGCTACTTCCAGGGACTTCCTTCGCCGGCCGCGGCAGCGTTGGTGGCGGGGCTGATCTGGCTGGTCACCGAGGCCGGCATCCGTGCCGGTGAATCCAGTTGGCTGACCTGGACCCAAGTGACCTGGATCACCTTTGCGCTCACGTTGTATGCGGGTCTGACCATGGTCACGAATGTTCCGTTCTACAGTTTCAAGGATGTCCATTTCAAGCGCAGTGTTCCGTTTGCTGTGATCGTGCTCATCGCGTTGGGCATTGCAGTGATCAATATCCACCCGCCGATCGTGCTTTTCGGTCTGTTCATCATTTACGGATTCAGCGGATACGGCGTGTACATCTGGCGTCGCACCAAGGGCATGCAGACCAGCGTGATCAGTACAAGCACCGATGAACCAGATGAGCGTGGCCTGCACAAGTGAGCATGGGCTGTGCTACATTTGTCCGCATGCGTTTTTCCCACTTGTTGCGTGTCGGTGTCAGTGCTGCTCTCAAGCTTGAGTTGCTGGCCTACGCCGGTCTGTCGCTAGTGGCCCTTCTGCTAAGAGCCGCTAACACCACCTATCCACGAAGCGTGCGCAGATGATCGCGGCTGCCAACTTCAAAAGCGCTTCGTGGATGTCAAGGCGCCTTTCAA
>RXJO01000360.1 GCA_003987795.1 Curvibacter sp. | reverse complement strand
CGCGGAAGTCCATCGCGGTCAGCCGCTCTTGAGCGCCGAATTGCCGGAAACCGGCGAGCGCTTCGAGGGCATCCTGCCGCCGGCCGCGCCGGGGCCGGCCTTCGCGCTGCGCAAGCGCGCCGTCGGCGTGATCCCGTTGGATCGCTACGTCACCGACGGAATGATGACCGTCGAGCAGGCCGAGTTCCTGCGCGAGGCAGTACGCGAGCGCCAGAACATCCTGATCGCCGGTGGCACCAGCACCGGCAAGACCACGCTCGCCAATGCCTTGCTCGCGGAGATCGCCGCCACCGGCGACCGCGTGTTGGTGCTCGAAGACACCATCGAACTGCAATGCACGGCACGCGACCACGTGCCCCTGCGCACGCGTGCCGGCGTCGTGTCGATGACCGAGCTGGTGCGCGCCACGATGCGGCTGCGCCCCGATCGCGTGATCGTCGGCGAGGTGCGCGGCGGCGAGGCGTTGGATCTCATCAAGGTGTGGGGCACCGGTCATCCCGGCGGCATCGCCACCATCCATGCCGGCTCCGCGCTGGGCGCGCTACTGCGCCTGGAGCAACTGATTCTCGAAGTGGCCGTGAATCCGCCGCGGGCGCTCGTCGCCGAGGCCGTCAACGTCGTCATCCACATCGCCGGCCGTGGCCGGCGTCGCCGCATCGAGAGCATTGCCCGCGTCCTTGGCTTTGACGGCGTGGGCTATCGCCTCGCGGATGCGCTGGAGCCACCGCTTCCAGAACTGCCGCTTTCTTCCCCATCCCCTGACCACCTTGGAGAACTGCCATGACACAGATGCACGCCCATACTTTCCGCATTTCCGTAAATCCGGCCTCAATCCTGGCTCGCCTGCGGCACCTGGCCGGCCCCGCGCACCACGGCCTGCTGACCGCCGCCGTGATGCTGACGACGGCTGGCACGGCACGGGCCGCCGGTTCGTCGATGCCCTGGGAAGGCCCGCTCGAATCCATTCTCGAATCCATCCAAGGGCCTGTCGCGCGCATCGTCGCGGTCATCATCATCATCGCCACCGACCTGGCGCTGGCCTTCGGCGACACGAGCGGCGGCTTCCGCAAGCTGATCCAGATCGTGTTCGGTCTGACCATCGCGTTCGCGGCGTCGAGCTTCTTCCTGTCGTTCTTCAGTTTCTCCGGCGGGGCCGTCGTATGAGCACGGCTAGCGACTTGCCGGGCTTCGAGGTGCCACTGCACCGCTCGCTGACCGAGCCGATCCTGATGGGCGGCGCGCCGCGCACCGTGGCAATTGCCAACGGGACGCTGGCCGCTGCCGTGGGCCTGGGCCTGCAACTGTGGATTCCCGGCGTCGTGCTCTGGATCGTCGGCCATTCGCTGGCGGTGTGGGGGGCTCGCGTGGACCCGCAGTTCATGCAGGTCTTCGCCAAGCACCTCAAGCACAAGCCGCTGTTGGACGTGTGAGGACCGAGCCATGTTGAATCTCGCCGAATACCGCCAGCGCCCCGCATTACTTGCCGATTGGCTGCCGTGGGCCGGGCTGGTCGCGCCGGGCATCGTGCTCAACAAGGAGGGCAGTTTCCAGCGCACGGCGCGTTTCCGGGGCCCCGACCTGGACAGCGCGACGCAAGGCGAGCTGATCGCCACGACGGCGCGGCTGAACAACGCGCTGCGCCGGCTCGGTGCCGGCTGGGCTCTGTTCGTCGAAGCCGAACGCCGGCCGGCGGCGGACTATCCGCACTCGGATTTCCCCGAACCGTTGTCGTGGCTGGTGGACGAAGAACGGCGCGCGACCTTCGAGGAATCAGGCCACCACTTCGAGAGCGGCTATCACCTCACGCTGCAATACCTACCGGCGGAGGAATCCCGTGCCCGCGCAGCTAAGCTGCTGTACGAGAACACGCCGACCGCCGGCGTGGACTGGCGCGAACGCCTGACCGCGTTCGTCGCGGAAACCGGGCGCGTCTTCGACCTGCTCGATGGCGTGATGCCGGAGATCGACTGGCTCGACGACGCCGAAACACTGACCTACCTGCACGCGACCGTCTCGACGCGGCGCTACCGCATCGGCGTGCCAGACGTACCGTTCCACCTTGACGCGCTGCTGGCCGACACACCTTTGATCGGCGGCCTCGCACCGAGGCTCGGCGACCAGCACCTGCGCGTCGTCACGGTGCGCGGCTTCCCAACCTCGACCTGGCCGGGGATTCTGGACGACCTCAACCGGCTGGGCTTCGCCTACCGCTGGAGCACGCGCTTTCTGTGCATGGACAAGTCGGAGGCCGAAAAGGAACTCGGCCGCCTGCGCCGGCAGTGGTTCGCCAAGCGCAAGAACGTGGTGGCGCTTCTGCGCGAAACCATCTTCCAGCAGGAAAGCCCGTTGGTGGATACCGACGCCAGCAATAAGTCGGCCGATGCGGACGCCGCGATGCAGGAACTCGGCAGCGATCAAGTCGCCTTCGGCTACGTCACCGCGACTGTGACGGTGCTCGATACCGATGCCGACACGGCTGACGAGAAGCTGCGCATGGTGGAGCGCGCGATTCAGGGGCGGGGCTTCGTGACGATTCCCGAAACCCTCAATTCGGTGGAGGCATGGCTGTCGTCGGTGCCGGGCAACGCCTACGCCAACGTGCGCCAGCCCATCGTGTCGACGCTGAACCTCGCGCACCTGATGCCGGTGTCGGCGGTGTGGGCCGGACCGGAGAAGAACGAGCATCTCGACGGCCCGCCGCTGATCGTCACCCGCACCGAAGGCGCGACGCCGTTCCGGCTGGTGACGCACATCGGCGACGTGGGCCACACGCTGATCGCCGGCCCCACCGGCATGGGCAAGTCGGTCTTGCTTGCTACGCTGGCCATGCAGTTCCGCCGCTATCCCGGCTCGCGCATTTTCGCGTTCGACATGGGTCGCTCCATGCGAGCGACAGCGCTGGGCTTGGGCGGCGAATACTACGACCTCGGCACCGACGGCGCGATCGCATTCCAGCCGCTCGCGCGTATCGACCAGGAGGGCTATCGCACTTGGGCCGCCGAATGGGTCGAAGGCCGCCTGTCGCACGAAGGCGTCGCCGTCGGCCCCGACGAGAAGGCCTCCATCTGGTCTGCGCTTGGCAGCCTCGCTGGCGCGCCGGTCGAACAGCGCACGCTCACCGGCTTGTCGGTGCTGCTGCAATCGAACGCGCTGCGGCAGGCGCTCGCGCCCTACGTGCTCGGCGGCGCGCACGGCAAGCTGCTCGATGCCGATCACGACCGCCTGGGCGCGGCCGACGTGCAGTGCTTCGAGATGGAGGAGCTGATGCACAGCAAGGCTGCGGTGCTGGCCGTGCTGGGTTATCTGTTCGCGCGCTTCGATGAGAGGTTCGACGGTGCGCCGACCCTGCTGATCCTCGATGAATCCTGGCTCTTCCTCGACGACCCGGTATTCGCCGCGCGCATCCGCCAGTGGCTCAAGACGCTGCGCAAGAAGAACGTCAGCGTCATCTTCGCCACGCAGTCACTCGCGGACATCAAGGATTCGAGCATCGCGCCCGCGATCATCGAAAGCTGCGCCAGCCGCATCTTCCTGCCGAACCCTCAGGCCACCGAGCCGCAGATTCGCACGATCTACGAAGGCTTTGGCCTCAACAGCCGCCAGATCGAGATCGTTGCCACCGCGCAGCCGAAGCGCGACTACTACTACCAATCTCGTGCAGGCAATCGCCTGTTCGATCTCGACTTGGGGCCGGTCACGCTTGCATTCGCAGGCGCCTCGACGCCCCAGGACCAGCGCGCCATGGACCGGGTACTTACCGATGCCGGCGCACCTGGCTTTACCGGCGCCTGGCTGCGCCATCGCGGCCTTGATTGGGCGGCCGATCTCCTGCCGTCCGCACCATCCGCCGCGTCCTTCCTCGCTCGTCCACCTCTGGAGGTTTCGCCATGAAGATTCGCCTTCTCACCCTCGCTGTCGCCGCGTTGATCGGTGTCATGCCCGCTGCGCAAGCGCAGTGGGTCGTCGTCGATCCGACCAACCTCGTGCAGAACACGCTCACCGCGGTTCGCACGCTGGAGCAGATCAACAACCAGATTCAACAACTCCAGAACGAGGCGCAGTCGCTGATAAATCAGGGGCGCAACCTGGCGAGCCTGCCGTTCAACGTGGTCAACCGACTGCGCTCGACGCTGGCAACCACCCAGCAACTCATCACGCAGGCGCAAGGGCTGGCATTCCAGGTGCAGAGCATGGATCAGCAGTTCGCGCAGTTGTACCCCCAGCAGTACGCCACGACCGTGAGCGGCAATCAGATGTACCAGGACGCGCACCAGCGTTGGCAGAACACGCTCAATGGCTTGCAGACCGCGATGCAGATGCAGGCGCAGGTGTCGCAGAACGTGACCGAAGACGAGAGCGTGTTGACGGACCTTGTAGGCCAAAGCCAGTCGGCAACCGGTGCCTTGCAAGCCATGCAGGCGACCAACCAGCTCTTGGCCTTGCAAGCGAAGCAGTCCATCCAGACGCAACAGCTCCAGCTCACGCAGGGACGTGCCACGGCACTGGAACTGGCGCGGCAGGCCGCTGCCGTCGAACGTGGCCGCGAAGTGACGCGACGCTTCCTCGGCACCGGCACGGCGTACACGCCGCAGTCGGTCAACTTCTACGGCAACTGACGGGCACGGCCATGAAACGCGCTCCTGTCCTGTTCGCCTTCGCGTGCCTGCTGACCGGCTGCAACCGGCCGCAGGCATTGTCGGTTGATGCGCTGGCCGCCGATCCGGCGCGGCTGCACGCGCTACGTGCGCAGTGCCATCGTGGCGAGCACGACGACGTGTTCTGCGCGCGGGTGGACCAAGCCAACCTGCGCCGCTTCCTCTCGGGGCAAGCCGGGCCGGGCGAATACCAAACGCTGGCTGACCTGCCGCCGATCCCTGCCAGCTTCGACGGCCCCAGCACGCCGACGGAGGAACGGCCATGAACGACGTTTCCATCATTGACCATTTTCTCAACGTCTTTTCTACCTACATCGACTCCGGCTTCGGCCTATTGCGCGGCGAGGTCGCGTTCCTGACTGCGACGCTGGTGGCGATCGACATGACCCTCGCCGGGTTGTATTGGGCGCTCGGCCATGCGACCGGCCAGGGCGACGACGTGATGGCGAAGCTCATCCGCAAGGTGCTCTACGTCGGCGCCTTCGCCTACATCATCGGCAACTTCAACATGCTGGCCAGCATCGTGTTCCGCTCGTTCGCGGGACTGGGTCTGACAGCCACCGGCTCGGCCATGAGCATGGAGACGTTCCTGCAGCCGGGGCGTCTCGCCAAGACCGGCATCGACGCCGCCGCGCCGATCTTGGAGCAGATCAACCAAATGGCCGGTTTTCCGGAAGTCTTCATCAACATCACGCCCATCGTCGTGATGTTCCTCGCCTGGCTGACCGTCATCGTTTGCTTCTTCGTGTTGGCGGTGCAGCTTTTCATCACGCTGATCGAGTTCAAGCTGACCACGCTCGCCGGCTTCGTGCTGGTGCCGTTCGCGCTTTGGAACAAGACCTCGTTCCTCGCTGAAAAGGTGCTCGGCAACGTCGTGTCATCCGGCATCAAAGTGCTGGTGCTGGCCGTCATTGTCGGCATTGGTACAGGGCTGTTCGCAGAGTTCCCGACCACGCCGAGTGAGCCTTCCATAGACCATGCGCTGGTGGTGATGCTGGCGTCGTTGGCAATGCTCGCGCTGGGCATCTTCGGGCCGGGCATCGCCACCGGGCTGATTTCAGGCGGCCCGCAGCTCGGTGCTGGCGCGATGGCTGGCGCTGCCTTGGGCGCGGCGGGGACCGCCGTCGCGGTCGGCGCTGCCGCTACCGGCGTCGGTAGCGCTGTGGTGGCTGGAGCGCGCATGGCGCCAGCCGCCGCCAGCGCCATCGGCAGCGGCGCCCGCGCCGCTGCCTCGACCGCTGGCAGCGCACGGTCGGCGTTTCAGGCCGGTTCCGCCTCTGCCGGCGGTGGTGCGAAAGGTGCAATGGCGGGCCTCGGCAACGTCGCGAAGACCGGCGCGCAGGCGGTCGGCCAGAAGGCCGCCGCTGGCGCGCGCTCAATCGGGCAGCGCGCCGCTGCCGCGTTCCGCTCGGATGGCGCGAGACAGGCGTCCGGTGGTGGCGCAGTGGCCGGTGCTGCCGCATCAGGCCCGACCGCCGCAGGCGAAGCCTCCGCGAATAGCGCCAACCAACAACAACCCGCCTGGGCTAAGCGGCTGCATCGCCGCCAGCAGATATCCCATGCCGCGACCACTGCCGCACACACGTTGCGCGGCGGGGACGGCGGCGGCTCGGGCAGCGGACCAAGCCTTACCGATTCCGATTCTTGAGGAGAACCAGCCATGCGATTCAAACGACCGCAGGTGCGCTACGCCGATACGCCGCAGCCTGCCACCCCGTATCAAGCTGCCGCGCAGGTATGGGACGAGCGCATCGGCTCGGCCCGGGTGCAGGCGAAGAACTGGCGGCTGATGGCCTTCGGTTGTCTCGCGCTCGCGCTGCTGATGGCGGGCGGCCTGGTTTGGCGCTCGGCGCAGTCCATCGTCACGCCCTACGTGGTGGAGGTGGACAAGACCGGCCAGGTGCGCGCGATCGGCGAGGCCGCCACGCCGTACCGGCCAGCAGATGCACAGGTCGCCTACCACTTGGCGCACTTCATCACGCTGGTTCGGTCGCTGTCGATTGACCCCATCGTGGTACGGCAGAACTGGCTGGATGCCTACGACTACACCACCGATCGCGGCGCAGCGGTACTCAACGACTACGCGCGCACGAATGATCCGTTCGCGCGCGTCGGCAAGGAGTCGGTGACGGTGCAGATCACCAGCGTCGTTCGCGCCAGCGATTCGTCGTTCAACGTGCGCTGGACGGAGCAGCGTTTCGTCAACGGCGCGCCGGCGGGCACCCAACGCTGGAACGCCGTGATTTCCATCGTCCTGCAAACCCCGCGCACCGAGCAACGCCTGCGCAAGAACCCGCTGGGCATCTACGTCAACGGCTTGTCGTGGAGCCGCGAACTGGATGC
>RXJO01000260.1 GCA_003987795.1 Curvibacter sp. | reverse complement strand
GGCCGTACCGGCTGCCCCTGGTGTGAGTCTCCGAACCAACCCAGCCCGGCAGCTGGGTTTTTTCATTTTTGGTCCGGAGAAGCACATGTACCACGATCCCGAATCCCATTTCCCCGAGGGCGCCCTGGCGGCGGCCTCGTTGCCGCCGCTGCGCGTGGGCCTGATCGGCCTGGGCACGGTGGGTGCCGGCACCCTGCAGGTGCTGCAGCGCAACCGCCATGAAATCGCGCTGCGCGCCGGTCGACCGATCCGTGTCACCGTGGCCACGGCGCGCAACCTGCAACGCGCCGCCAGTGTGCTCGGCCCCGGGGTGCGTCTGGTGAGCGATGCCCAGACCCTGATTCAGGACGCCGAAGTCGATGTGGTGGTCGAAGCCGTGGGCGGCACTGAGCTGCCCCGTGAATGGCTGTTGCAGGCCCTGGCTCTGGGCAAACCGGTGGTCACTGCCAACAAGGCCTTGTTGGCGCACCACGGCAGTGAGATCTTTGCAGCCGCGTCGGCCGCGGGTACCAGCGTGGCCTTCGAAGGCGCGGTGGCGGTCAGCATCCCCATCATCAAGGCCCTGCGCGAGGGCCTGGGCGCCAACCGCATCGAGTGGGTGGCCGGCATCATCAATGGCACCAGCAATTTCATCCTGAGCGCCATGCGCGAGCGCGGCCTCGGCTTCGAGGCCGCGCTCGCCGAGGCCCAGCGCCTGGGCTACGCCGAGGCTGACCCGGCGTTTGACGTCGACGGGGTGGACGCGGCGCACAAGCTCACGCTGCTGTCGGCCATGGCCTTTGGCACCCCGGTCCAGTTCGATCGGGTGCATATCGAGGGTATCCGCCACCTGCAGTCGCAGGATGTGCGTCTGGCCGAGCGCCTGGGCTACCGTGTCAAGCTGCTGGGCATCACGCGCCGCCAGCCCGATGGGCTCGAATTGCGCGTTCACCCGGCCCTGCTGCCGGCTGATCAGTTGCTGGCCCAGGTCAATGGCAGCATGAACGGCATCCTGGTCAAGGGCGATGCCTCGGGGGTCACGATGTACTACGGGGCTGGTGCCGGTTCCGAGCCCACGGCCTCGGCCGTGATCGCCGATCTGATCGACCTGGCGCGCCTGCACGGCCGTCCGCACGATCATCGGGTGCCCCATCTTGCCTTCCAGCCTGCTGCGTTGCGGCCCCTGCCGGTGTTGCCCATGGCAGCGCTACGGGGCGCTTACTACCTGCGTTGGAGTGCCGAGGACGACGCCGGCCTGGGCCCGCTGATGGCCCGACTTGCAGCAGCCCTGGAGGCCCATCGCATCCCGGTGCGGCGACTGGAGAGGGTGCCCGCCGATGCCGGTCAGGCGCCGGCTGTGGTGGTGTTGACGGGGCGGGCGTTGGAGGGCGATGTGCTGGCATTGCGCGAGGCCATGCGAGCTGGTGTGCTTGAGTCAACCGATGTGAACCACGCGCCACAGACCTCGGCCTGGCTGCGCATCGAATCGCTCGCCTGATGTCATTCGGATGAGGTTCGGGGCTGGCTACACTCAGCGGCTTGCCCTTTCTCAACCTCATCGACGGCGTCTCAGATGGATCTCTTTTTATTGGCCCTGCTCGTGGGCTTTGTGTTTCACATCGTCAAGTCCCATGAGCAACGGCGCCGCATTGGCCTGCTCGGCAGTGTGCTGGGCCAGTACCAGATCGAGAAGCTGATGGAGACGGTGACCGAAGGCTATCTGCGTGCCTTGGGCGAGAAAGACCTGACGCGGCGTGAACAGATCTGGCAACTGCTGGCCAGCGCCGAGACCAGCCTGAGCGACCAGTTCAACCGCTTTGCCCAGGAGTTCTCGCGTCTGGACGCGTCGCTCACCCGGGTGAGCCGCTTTCCGGTGGCGCTGCCCTGGGTGGACCGCTGGTTGCCGGCTTTCACCTTTGACCTGCGTGAGCTGTTCAAGATCCACGCGCGCGGGCTGGCGCAGGCCGCGTCGGTCGGCACCGGGTTGTCTCAACGCGACCGGGCCTATCAGCTCTCGGCCGAACTGTTTCTCATGCAGCACAGTTGTCACTGGTTTTGCAAGTCCAAGGCGGTGGCTTCCGCGCGGCTGCTGGCGCGACATCAGACCTCACACGCGCAGGTGCTGGCTGCCGTGTCGCCTGAGACCCGGCAGGCTTACCTGGCCCTGGTCGCCGGCTGACCCGGGGGTTTCTCAATCGTCGCTACACTCGCCCTGGTATTAACCCTTGGAAAATGCCTCTCCCCATGATCGACTGGCTGCCATCCACATCCCACGAATGGGAAATCATCACCCGGCTGGGATCGGCCGGCCTGATGCTGCCGGTGTGGCTGCTGACCTGGACAGGGGTCTGGTGGGCCCGTGAGCGGCTGGCCGCCGCCGTGTGGCTTTTGAGCCTGGGCCTGGCCGTCGCTGTGACCTTGGTGAGCAAAACCTTGTTCATCGGCTGGGGCATCGGCATCGCCGCCTGGGATTTCACCGGGTTCAGTGGCCACACGCTCTTGGCCACCTCGGTCCTGCCCATCCTGTTCAGCGTGGTCTTGGCCCCTCAGCATCGAGCCTGGCGCTGGCTCACGGCCAGCGCCGGCCTGATGTTGGCCGCCCTGGTCGGGGTGTCGCGGGTGGCCTTGGGGGCCCACAGTGTCAGCGAGGTGGTGTCGGCCTGGCTGCTCGGCGCCTTGGTCAGCCTGTGCACCCTGCAGGCCTTGGGCCGCATGAAACCGTTGCCGCGTCTGGCGGGGGCCGCGGCCTTGGCACTTCTGCTGCTGGCCGGTCGCGGCGCTCCCCATCTCCCCACCCATGAATGGGAGGTGCGGATCGCCCTCAAGCTCTCCGGCGCCGAGCGGCCATACACCCGTGAACATCTGCAGCAGCAGTCGGGTGGCCCAAGAGGGCGCGCGCAGCAAGAGGCGGATCGGTCAATCTGGCTCGCGATTCGCTGAGATCCATGAAAAAGCCGCCCGGCAGTGATGCCGGGCGGCTTTCTTTCAGGTCAACCCGCCCGATGGGGGCGGCGAGCCCAAGTGATCAGTAGCTCAGTTCGCCGTGCGGCAGCATGCCGGCGCGGTTGGCCTGGGCAGCCGCCTGACGCACTTCGGTGCGGGTCAGGGCCGACTTCACCTGGGGCAGAACCTTCGACTTGCTGTCCACATCAGCAGCGTGCTGAGCAGCGACCAGGGCTTCGGCGTTCACTTCGGCGCGGGTGCGTTGCGACACAGCGGCCGGGGCTTGGTTGTACTCGGCCAGGCCTTCAGCAAAGCTGGGAGCAGCAGCGAAAGCCGAAGCGGCGATCAGGGCGGAGGCGATGAGAGTGCGGTTCATGAGGGATTTCCTTTAGGTGTAATGCCGACTTGCTGAAATCACTGAAATGGGGCAGCGAATCGATGGGTTGAACTTTATTCTGATTGCTTGCTGATTGAAATCGCATCAACAGAAAAATACTATTTCTATTTGCGCAACAAATGGGGTCGCAAGCGCGTTGATGAGGCGATGTGCACCGCCTTGGAAACCGCATGCACCAAAGCGGAACGGGCGCATTCCCGGCAGAATCATTCGCTTTTCAGAAGGCCCGAATGAACTCCCTGTCCCTCACCCTGCGACTGCTGGGCCTGGCCGCCTTTGGCAGCATGGCTTCCATGCGGGTCTGCGATCCGATGCTGGGGGCGCTGGGTCATGACTTCCATGTCAGCACCGGCGAGGCCTCCCGTGTCATCGCTTCCTTTGCCGTTGCCTATGGCGTGCTGCAGCTGTTTTACGGTCCGCTCGGAGATCGTCTGGGCAAGATTCGGGTGATCAACCTGGCGACAGCCGGTTGTGCGGTGTTCAGCGCCTTGACGGCGCTGGCCCCCAGTCTGGACATCCTGGTCCTGAGCCGTGCCGCCATGGGGGGCGCTGCCGCTGGCATCATCCCTTTGTCCATGGCCTGGATTGGCGACCAGGTCGGTTACGAGCAGCGACAGGCCACGCTGGGGCGCTTCATGGGCGCCACGGTCACCGGCATGATGGCCGGCCAGTGGTTCGGTGGTGTGGCCTCCGAGTACCTGGGCTGGCGGGCGGCCTTCGGTCTGCTCTCGGTTCTGTTTGCCGCCGCAGCATTCACGCTTTACCGCAAGACCGGTGCACAGCGTGCCGCCCACGCCCAGGCCCTGAGCCAGGCGCCTGCGGTCCCTTGGCAGCACTCGTTCCAGGCCACGTTTGCCCTCTTGCGCCTGCCCCGTGTTCGCTGGGTCCTGTCGGTCACCGCGATCGAGGGGGCCTTGGCTTTCGGGACCCTGGCCTTTGTTCCCAGCCGCCTGGTCAGTACCTTGGGCTTCAGCCCTTCGGCGGCCGGGGGCGTGATGATGTTGTACGGCGTGGGCGGCCTGCTTTACAGCCAGTTCGTCACCCGCTGGCTGCGCCTGCTGGGCGAACGTGGCTTGGCCCTGCTGGGGGGGGTGCTGATCGCGGTCTCGTTGTGGGCGCTGGCCTTTGTGGCGGTGGCGGCCGTGGCCGTCTCGGCCTGCTTCCTGGCCGGCCTGGGCTTTTACATGCTGCACAACACCTTGCAGACCCAGGCCACGCAGATGGCCCCGCATGCCCGTGGCAGCGCGGTCACCTTGTTCGCCTGCCTGCTGTTCCTGGGTCAGAGCCTGGGCGTGCTGGTGGTGGGCAGCACGGTGGACAGGGGTGGCTTGACCGCCGCCATGGCGCTGGCGGGACTGGGCGTGCTGGTGCTGGCCTGGGCCGTCTCGCGACGCGTGGCGGGCCGGATCGTGGTGCCGGCAGGCTGAGGCGTTCGAGGCCAAAAAAAGCCCCGCACTGGCGGGGCAAGGGGGTGTTGCGGCGTTTCTGAGGAGGGGCGTTGCGCGACCGGATTCAGTAGCTGAGTTCACCGCGCGGCAACTGGCCGGCGCGGTTGGCATCGATGGCGGCCTGACGCACCTCGGTGCGGGTCAGGGCCGACTTGACCTGGGGTTGCACCTTGGACTTCGAATCCACGGCCACAGCGGCCTGGCGGGCTGCTGCAATGGCCTCTTGGCGCACTTCGGCGCTGCTGCGCTGGGAGACGCTGGCGGGTGTCTGCTGGTATTCGGCCAGGCCTTCGGCAAAGCTGGGGGCGCTGGCGAAGGCGGCGGTGGCGATCAGGGCGGCGGTGAGGATCTGGCGGTTCATGGTGTGCTTTCTGGATGAGTTTGGTCAGGGTGTTCTGGTCGGGGCGGCCCGCATGGGCCGCTCACCGGGGATCAATAGGTGCTGAGGTCGGGTACCAGGCCGGCGCGGTTGGCGGCGGCAGCGGCCTGGCGCACTTCGGCACGGCTCAGGACCGACTTCACCGGGGCTGCGATGCGCGACAGGGTGTCGGGATCGGCAGCGCGTTGGGCGGCGACCAGGGCTTCGGCGTGGACTTCGGCGCGGCTGCGTTGCGACACCACCGGGGCCGGGCCTTGGTAAGAGTCGGCCTCGCCGGCGGCGAAGGCCGGAGCGGCGGCGAAAGCTGCGGCAGCAGCGGCGGAGACGAGGACATAAGCCATCAAAGAGCGGGACATGGTGAGTTTCCTTTCGTATGCTGAAAAAACGTTCCGGGCAGGTCGGGCCGGGTGGCCTGGCTTGTCCAGCCTCGATGAAGCGTTGTTTCTGGCTCGCGGCTCATCGATGGAGTGACTGTAGGTGATCGTTGTCTGCAATAAAACAGCTTTTCCTGCAAATGAAAGTTCCGAAATTGGAAACAATCGCCGCGATGACCTGTGCACACATCCCGATCGAAGCCCCTCTGGCCCGTCATGCAGCGGCCCAGTCGCTGTCGTGACAGGGCGGATCGGGGGGGCGCTACTTATCATTTCGCCTCCTTCGACACCGCACGCCCATGAGCTCCAACACCGCTTCGTCACCCGCAGCCCCGGTCTTCCAGTCCATCCCGGACATGATCCGTGCCCACGCCCAGGCCCAGCCCGAACGGCGAGCCTTGCTCGAAGAGCACGATGGCGTCACCCAGACCTTGAGCTACGGCGAGCTGGATCGGCTCATGGACCAGGTGGCCGTGGCCCTGCAGCGCGATGGCGTGCAGCCGGGTCAGGCGATTGCCGTGTGCGCCAGCAGTTCCATTCCTTACGCTGTCGTGTTCCTGGGCGCCTTGCGAGCCGGGGTGGTGGTGGCGCCACTGGCCCCCGGCAGCACCCCGCAAGCCCTGGCCCGGATGCTCGACGATGCGGGGGCTCGACTGCTGTTCACCGATGCCGGTGCGGCCGCGACCGTGGCCGACGCCGGCGTGGGTCGTGTGCCACGCATTGCGCTGGACGGCTCGGCCGTGGGATCGTCCCTCGCGGGCTGGCTGGCCGGAGCGGGCGCACAACCGACCCGGGTCGAGATCGAGCCCGCCTGGCCCTTCAACATCATCTATTCCTCGGGCACCACGGGTACCCCCAAGGGCATCGTGCAATCGCACGGCATGCGGTCGGCCCACGTCAATCGGGGCGCTGTGTACGGCTATGGGCCTGAATCGCTCACGCTGCTGTCCACGCCGCTGTATTCGAACACCACCCTGGTGGTGTTCTTTCCGACCCTGGCCTTTGGTGGCAGCGTGTTCCTGATGCCCAAGTTCGATGCTGCGGCCTATTTGCGTCTGGCCCAGCAGCATCGCATGAGCCACACCATGCTGGTGCCCGTGCAATACCAGCGCCTGATGGCACGACCCGATTTCGATGCCCATGACCTGGGCGCCACGCACATGAAGTTCTGCACCAGCGCGCCCTTCCATGCCGAACTCAAGGCCGACGTGCTGGCCCGCTGGCCGGGTGGCCTGGTCGAGTTCTACGGCATGACCGAAGGGGGGGGCACCTGCATCCTCAATGCACACCTGCATCCCGACAAGCTGCACACCGTGGGGCAACCGGCCGAGGGTCATGACATCCGCCTGATCGACGAGGCCGGTCAGGAGGTGCCGCCGGGTGAGGCAGGCGAGGTGGTGGGGCATTCGGCGGGCATGATGACCGGCTACCACGGCC